>NZ_CP031320.1:7420966-7470253 GCF_003355155.1 Streptomyces armeniacus
GTGGGCTCGGAAATGTGTATAAGGGACAGGTGCAGTTCGAGTGGCGCGGCACCCGCCGCGCCACTCGAACTGCACAGCGGCCACAAGCTCGCCAAGCGGTACCGCCTGGAGGAGTGCGTCACCCGGCTGGACGGCTTCAGCAGCTGGCGTGCCGTCGACGAGAAGCTGCGCCGCGCGGTCGGCGTCCACGTGCTCCCCTCCGACCATCCGCGCGCCCGCCCCGTCCTCGCCGCCGCGCGCTCGGCGGCGCTGCTCGGCGACCCCCGTTTCGTACAGGTCCTGGACGCCGTCGAGGACAGCGACCTCGTCTACGTCGTCCACGAGTGGCTCCCCGACGCCACCCCGCTCACCGAAGTGCTCGCCGCCGCCCCGCTGCCCGCCCACGAGGCGTACCAGCTCGTCTCCCAGCTCGCCCAGGCGCTGACCGCCGCGCACCGCGAGGGCCTGGCCCATCTGCGGCTCACGCCCGCGTCCGTCCTGCGCACCGGCTCCGGCCAGTACCGCATCCGCGGCCTCGCCGTGAGCGCCGCGCTGCGCGGCACCACCAGCGAGCACCCGCAGCGCGCCGACACGGAGGCGATCGGCGCCCTGCTGTACGCCGCGCTCACCCAGCGCTGGCCGTACGAGCAGGACGCGTACGGCCTCCCCGGCGTCGGCAGCCTCGCCAAAGGCCCGCTCGTCGCCCCCGAGCAGGTGCGCGCCGGCGTCCACCGCGGGCTGTCGGAGCTGGCGATGCGCGCCCTCGTCAACGACGGCGCCACGGCCTCCCGCCAGGAGCAGCCCTGCGCCACCCCCGACGAGCTCCGTACGGCCGTCGCCGCCCTGCCCCGTATCCGCCCGCCGGAGTCCAGCTTCGTCGCGCCCCGCCCGTACCAGCGCACCACGCAGCAGCACGGTGTGTACGCGCCCGGGCAGGGCGCCGGGGGCGGTGTTCCCGGTGTTCCCGGCGTTCCGGGCGGGCCTGGGGCGATGCCCCCGGCGGAGAAGCCGCCCACGCTGCCCGGACGCACCGGCAAGATCCTGAAGTGGGGCGTCTCCGCGCTGCTCATCGCCGCGCTCGGGCTGGGCAGCTGGCAGGTCGCCGACACCCTGATGAACGGCGACACACCCGCCGACAACGGCCCCGGGAACTCGGGCCAGGAGTCCGATCAGGAGCCGGTGGGCAACACCCCCATCAAGATCGTCGACGCCAAGGACTTCGACCCGGCGGGCGACGGCTCGGAGAACCCGGAGACCGTCCAGGACGCCTTCGACGGCGACCCCGACTCGTTCTGGTACACGCGGAACTACTACGGCCAGCCCGACTTCGGCAATCTCAAGCCCGGCGTCGGCCTGGTCCTGGACCTCGGCAAAGCCCAGCCCGTCGAGAGCGTGAAAGTCCGCTTCCAGGGCCAGACGTCCGCCGAACTGCTCGCCGCACCGCAGGGCACGACCACCATGCCGACCGCGTACAGCGGGTTCCGTAAGCTCACCGAGCACACCGGCCAGAGCCTCGGGTACGAGGCCGAGAAGCCGGTCACCACGCGGTACGTTCTGGTGTGGCTCACAGAGCTCCCGCTGGCGACCGACGGGAACTACCGTGGCCGGATCACGGAGGTCAGCGTCTCCGGCTGACCGCCGTGCAGGGACCGCCGTGCGTTGACCGGCCGGCGGAGCAAGGGAAGGGGGTGGTGCCACGGTGACCGACGACGCTGCACGCGCCCCTGCCCCGGACGCCCCCGCACCGGACGACAGGGAGCTGCTGGCACGCCACGTCGCGGGGGACCCCGACGCGTTCGGCGAGATCGTACGGCGCCACCGCGACCGGCTGTGGGCAGTGGCCCTCCGCACGCTCGGGGACCGCGAAGAGGCCGCCGACGCCGTACAGGACGCGCTCATCTCGGCGTACCGCGCCGCGCACACCTTCCGCGGCCAGTCCGCCGTCACGACCTGGCTGCACCGCATCACCGTGAACGCCTGCCTCGACCGCGTCCGCAAGGCCGCCTCCCGGCGCACCTCGCCCACGGACGACACGGAGCGCCTGGAGCAGCTCCTCGATCCGCAGGAGTCCGCCTCCGCACCCGCCGAACGGCAGGACCTCAACCGGCAGCTCCTCGCCGCGCTCGCGCAGCTGCCGGCGGAGCAGCGCGCGGCCCTCGTCCTCGTCGACATGCAGGGCTATCCGGTCGCCGAGGCAGCCGCGGTCCTCGACACCGCGGTCGGCACGGTCAAGAGCCGCTGCGCCCGCGGGCGCGCCAGACTGCTCCCGCTGATCTCGCACCTGCGGCCGGACGGTTCCGTACGGGAGACTCCGCAGGCGGACGACGGAGGGAACCCGAGCCCGGGGGCATCCGTCCCATCGTCGAGAAACATCCGGAAGGGTATCCGTGGGTCAGACGCAGTGAAGGGCGGAGGTGGCACCGGCACATGACATCCCCTCCTTTTCCGTCGGGCACGGACGAGCACCCGGAGGTCGCCGAGATCTCCGCGCTCGCCGAGGGCCAGCTGACCCCGGAACGGGGCGCGGCCGTACGCGCCCACCTCGCGGACTGCGCGCTGTGCACCGACGTACGGGCCTCGCTGGACGACATCCGCGGTCTGCTGGGCACCCTGCCGGGGCCGCCCCGTATGCCGGAGGACGTGGCGAGTCGCATCGACGCCGCGCTGGCGGCGGAGGCGCTGCTGAACGCGACGGCACCGGACGAGGACGCGGCGGACGCGGACGCGGGGGACCGGCGCCACACGGACGATGTTTCACGTGGAACCGAGCCCTCGGAGAGCGGGGACGCCGACCGGGGAACTCCGGCCGATGTTTCACGTGGAACCGAGCCCTTGGAGGACAACCCCCGAACCCCCGGCCGGGCAACCCCCGCCGTGCCCGAGGTTTCACGTGAAACCGGCGCCGGGCGGCGGGGAGGTGGGGGTGAGCGGCCCCCGGGGCGGTCGCACGCGGCCACCGGTCCCGGGCGGCGGCGTACGCCGCGCCGCTGGCGTACGGCGCTGCTCGCCACCGCCGGCGCGATGGCCGCGCTCGGCCTCGGTGCGGTCATCGTCCAGGGGATCTCCGACCCGTCCTCCAACACCGCAGGCACCGCCGACCGCAGCACCTCCCGGGAGGCGCCGGAGAGTGGCCAGGACAGCGGCGACGGCGGTGACCGTGCCACCGACGCGCTCGGCAAGCGCGTACGGGCCCTCCTCGGCCAGGGCGACGGGGCCGGCAAGGAGCCCACCGCGCCGAAGGTCGAGACGAACCAGAGCCCCGGCGACGAGGACTCGCCCCTCCAGGGCGACGGAGCCACCTCCGTGCCCAGCTGCGTACGGGAGGGCATCGGGCGCGCCGAGGCGCCCCTCGCCGTCGATCCCGCCGCGCAGTACCGGGGCAGCACGGCGTATCTGGTGGTCCTGCCGCACGTCGGCGACTCCCGCTTCGTGGACGCGTACGTCGTCGACCCCGACTGTGTGGCCGCCTCCGCGGAGGGGCGGCCGGGCGAGGTGCTGACGAAGCGCACGTACGCGCGCGACTGACGGCGCGGCTGAACGTACGGACGGTGCGCTCCCCGTACACGGCCCCTCACGGCGGCGGACGGGCAGCGCCACGCATCCCCCTGGCGCTCGTCCGGGTGCGCTGTCGCGGGGCGGGAATGTCTGCCCCGTAGGATCCGTTGGGTGGGGTGAAAGCCTCGCCAGAACCAGACACGCAGCCGGCAGACAAGGAAGGCTCCTGTGAGCGACGTCCGTAACGTGATCATCATCGGTTCGGGGCCCGCGGGCTACACCGCCGCGCTTTACACCGCCCGCGCGTCGCTGAAGCCCCTGGTCTTCGAGGGCTCGGTCACCGCGGGTGGCGCGCTCATGAACACCACCGAGGTGGAGAACTACCCCGGTTTCCGCGACGGCATCCTCGGCCCTGACCTGATGGACCAGATGCGCGCCCAGGCAGAGCGCTTCGGAGCGGAGCTCGTCGCCGACGATGTCACCGCCGTCGACCTCTCCGGGGAGATCAAGACCGTCACCGACTCCGTCGGGACCGTGCACCGCGCCCGTACGGTGATCGTCTCCACCGGCTCCCAGCACCGCAAGCTGAATCTGCCGCGTGAGGACGAGCTGTCCGGCCGCGGGGTGTCGTACTGCGCCACGTGCGACGGCTTCTTCTTCCGCGACCAGGACATCGCCGTGGTCGGCGGTGGCGACACCGCGATGGAGGAGGCGACCTTCCTCTCCCGGTTCGCCAAGTCCGTCACGATCGTCCACCGCCGGGACGCTCTGCGCGCCTCGAAGGCGATGCAGGAGCGTGCCTTCGCCGACCCGAAGATCGGTTTCGCGTGGAACAGCGAGGTCGCTGAGATCCACGACAAGGACGGGAAGCTGTCCGCTCTGACGCTGCGCGACACGCAGACGGGAGAGACCTCCGAGCTGGCGGTCACCGGCCTGTTCGTGGCGATCGGGCACGACCCGCGCACCGAACTCTTCGAGGGCGTCCTCGAGTTCGACGAGGAGGGGTACCTCACCGTCGACTCCCCCTCGACCCGTACGAAGATCCCCGGCGTCTTCGCGGCCGGCGACGTCGTCGACCACACCTACCGGCAGGCCATCACCGCCGCAGGCACCGGCTGTGCCGCCGCGCTGGACGCCGAGCGCTATCTCGCCGCCCTGACCGACGGTACGTCTTCGCCCGAGGCGCTGCCCGAGCCCGAGAAGGCCGCGGCCGTCTGACCCGGCCGCCGCCGCTTCATCCACACAGAAAGAGGAGATCAATCATGGCCGGTGCCACCGTGACCGCGACCGACGCCACCTTCGACGAGGTCGTCCTGAAGAGCGACAAGCCCGTGCTGGTCGACTTCTGGGCGGCCTGGTGCGGCCCTTGCCGTCAGATCGCGCCGTCGCTCGAGGCCATCGCCGAGGAGCACAGCGACGCGCTGACGGTCGTCAAGCTCAACATCGACGAGAACCCCGCCGTGGCCGCCAAGTACGGGATCATGTCCATCCCGACGATGAACGTCTACAAGGGCGGCGAGGTCGTCAAGACCATCGTCGGCGCGAAGCCGAAGGCCGCCATCGAGCGCGACCTGTCGGACTTCATCGGCTGACTGTTTCACGTGAAACGGGACCCGCCCTCGGGGGTGGGTCCCGTTTCCCGTGCTCCGGGCGCGGTCCGTCGGCAGCACATCGGCTGCCCGTACGTGGCGCCCGAGCGCAGGCCGTACGTGGTGCCCGTACGGAAGCGCCCGCCCCTGGGTGTCACAGCGGCCGGAGCGCCGGCTCCTTCTGCACCGCGCCGAGCAGCTGGTCCAGCGCCCGCTCGACGTCTTCCTTCCAGGAGACCGTCGAGCGCAGGTCCAGCCGCAGTCTCGGATACGCGTGGTGCGGCCGTACGGTCTTGAAGCCCACCGCCAGCAGGTGCTCGGCCGGGAGCACGCACGCCGGCTCCTTCCACCGCGCGTCTCCGAACGCCTCGATGGCCTTGAAGCCGCGTCGCAGCACGTCCTTGGCGACGGTCTGTACGATCACGCGCCCCAGCCCTTGGCCCTGGAAGCCCGGCATCAGCCAGGCGGTCATCAGCTGCACCGCGTCCGGGGACACGGGGCTGGTGGGGAAGTTCACGGAGCGCGGCACATAGGCGGGCGGCGCGTACAGCACGAAGCCGACCGGCACCTCGTCGACGTAGACGACCCGTCCGCACGAGCCCCACTCCAGCAGCACCGCCGAGATCCAGGCTTCCTTCTCCAGATCCGGACGGCCCGTCTTGACGGCGGCCTCGCCGTTGACCGGGTCCAGCTCCCAGAAGACGCACCCCCGGCAACGCTTGGGCAGATCCGGGAGGTTGTCCAGAGTGAGCGGAACAAGCTGACGCCCCATGGACACATCGTATCCATGGGGCGTCCGGTCCTCGCGCTATTCCTCGGCGCCGTCCCCGTCGTCGTCTCCGGCCCCGTCCTGCTCCGCGCCCTGTTCCGCCTCGGCCGCCTCAGCCGACAGCTGCTGCTCGAAGACGCGGCCCTCGCCCGGCGCCAGCTGGCCCAGGATCCGGTCCAGATCCTCTATCGAGGCGAACTCGACGACGAGCTTCCCCTTCTTCTGGCCCAGATCGACCTTCACCCGCGTCTCGAAGCGGTCCGACAGCCGGCCCGCCAGCTGATCGAGTGCCGGGGACACGCGCTTGCCCGCCCGCGGCCCCTTCGGCTTCGGCGTGCTCTTCGGGCCGGAGTTCAGGAGTGTCACGATCTCCTCGACCGCCCGTACGGACAGCCCCTCCGCGACGATGCGGTGCGCGAGGCGGTCCTGCTCCTCGCCGTCCTCCACCGACAGCAGCGCCCGCGCGTGCCCGGCCGACAGCACTCCGGCGGCGACCCGCCGCTGCACCGAGGGAGAGAGGCGCAGCAGCCGCAGCGTGTTGGACACCTGCGGACGGGACCGTCCAATGCGGTCGGCCAGCTGGTCGTGCGTGCAGTTGAAGTCCTTCAGCAGCTGGTCGTACGCCGCCGCCTCCTCCAACGGGTTCAGCTGCGCCCGGTGCAGGTTCTCCAGCAGCGCATCCAGGAGGAGCTTCTCGTCGTCCGTGGCCCGTACGATCGCCGGGATCGCGTCCAGTCCGGCCTCACGGCAGGCGCGCCAGCGCCGCTCGCCCATGATCAGCTCGTAGCGGCCCGGCGCCAACTGCCGTACCACGACCGGCTGGAGGAGCCCGACCTCCTTGATGGAGGCGACCAGCTCGGCGAGCGCGTCCTCGTCGAACACCTCGCGCGGCTGCCGCGGGTTGGGCGTGATCGAGTCGAGCGGCAGCTCCGCGAAGTGCGCGCCCGGCTCGCTCTCCGCGAGCACCTCGGGATCCGGTCGCGCCCCGTCGGACGACGGCGCGTCCGGCTCGCGGCCCGGCTGCGCCGCCGCGGTTTCACGTGAAACGCCGTTCGAGGCACCGCTGTCCGGCAGCGTGGTGACCTTGGCCGCCGCCACGCCCCGCTCCGGTGTCAGCACCGGCACCGACGACGGCGAGGTGGAGGCCCGCCCATTCGCGGCGCCGGCGTCGGCGTCGTCCGACGACTTCGGTGCGGCAGGGATCAGTGCACCGAGCCCTCGGCCCAGCCCCCTACGTCGATCGCTCACTGATTCCCCTCCGCCAGGCTCTGCTGCTGTTGCTGTTCCGGCTGTGCGTTCGGGTCGCGCAGCGCGATCTCACGGGCCGCCTCCAGATAGGAGAGCGAGCCGCTGGAACCAGGATCGTAAGTCAGCACCGTCTGGCCGTAACTAGGGGCCTCCGAGATGCGGACCGAACGCGGGATGTTCGTCCGCAGCACCTCGCCGCCGAAGTGGCTGCGGACCTCCTCCGCCACCTGCGACGCCAGCCGCGTACGGCCGTCGTACATGGTGAGGATGATCGTCGAGACACGGAGCTCGCGGTTGAGATGGCCGCGGACCAGATCGACGTTCCGCAGCAGCTGACCCAGACCCTCCAGCGCGTAGTACTCGCACTGGATCGGGATCAGCACCTCCGCGCCCGCGACAAGGGCGTTGACGGTGAGAAGGCCGAGGGAGGGCGGGCAGTCGATCAGGATGTAGTCCAGCGGCTGCTCGTACGCCTCGATCGCCCGCTGCAGTCGGCTCTCTCTGGCGACCAGCGACACCAGCTCGATCTCCGCACCGGCGAGATCGATCGTGGCGGGGGCACAGAACAGCCCTTCCACATCCGGCACCGGCTGGACGACCTCCGCCAGCGGCTTGCTCTCCACCAGCACGTCGTAGATCGACGGGACCTCGGAGTGGTGGTCGATGCCCAGCGCCGTGGACGCGTTGCCCTGCGGGTCGAGGTCGACCACGAGGACACGGGCGCCGTGCAGCGCCAGCGACGCCGCAAGGTTGACGGTGGTGGTGGTCTTGCCCACGCCGCCCTTCTGGTTGGCGACGACCATCACACGGGTCCGCTCGGGCCTGGGAAGCCCTTCGCCGGCCTGATGCATCGCCTCCACGACCTGCTGAGCGGCTCTGCCGACGGGTTGCGGCGTCTGACCGGCAGGCGTCGGCGCCTCCCCGGCAAAGCTGGGGGCAGCGTCCATCGGAGATGGCGTTTCACGTGAAACGTCCGTGGACTCGGTACGGGGACCGGGGACCGGATCGGCCATCGGCCCCGCGAAGTTGGCGTCGGACCGCAACGGTTCACTCTCCTCGGCAAGACCTTCTCGAGGTTCAAAGCCTGCCATGCTTTCGGGGTCGCGAACCAGCGAGCCCCTCTTCCCTGTGGATGAATCCACCTCAGAAGGCGATTCTCGGTGAGTACGGTCGCGCGGAGCGGCAGCCGCACGTCCGCGGCTGATGATTCCATGCAGGAGAGAGCGTCGTTTCACGTGAAACACCATGCAGCCGCGGCAGCCGCGCACTGCGGCGACACTCCGCCCATGCGTACGCTAAGCGCTTTTATGGAGTAACGGAGTCAACGGAGCCAACGGGGCAAACCACCCGTACTCCACGTCTCACAGCTCGTTGAGCCCCGAGAACCGGGGCCCACACCGCGTCAGTGGCGGCTCAGCGCTGGCGCCGCCGCCTGACCCGCGCCGTCTTGGCCGCCTTCGCTCGCTTCGCGGCGAACCGCACACCGCCCGGGCTCTCCCCGACCTCGGCACGCACGATCGTCGCCAGCGGGTCCACGACGCCCGCGCCAACCTGCACCACCGAGGTCTTCACTACACCCAGCTTGTGCAGCGCCGCACGGGCGCCCTTCAGCTCCTCGACCGCCGTGTCGCCCTTGATGGCCAGCATCTCGCCGTACGGCCGCAGCAGCGGCACGCCCCAGCCGGCCAGCCGGTCCAGCGGTGCCACCGCACGCGCCGTCACCACCTGCACCGGCGGCAGCGTGCCCAGCACCTCCTCGGCGCGCCCGCGCACGACCGTCACATGGTCCAGCCCGAGCGCCTCCACGACCTCCTGCAGGAACGTCGTGCGCCGCAGCAGCGGCTCCAGCAGCGTGATCCGCAGATCAGGCCGTACGAGCGCCAGCGGGATGCCCGGCAGCCCGGCACCCGACCCCACGTCGCAGACCGTCACGCCCTCCGGAACCAGCTCGTCGAGGACACCGCAGTTCAGCAGGTGCCGCTCCCACAGCCGCGGCACCTCGCGCGGCCCGATCAGCCCGCGCCGCACACCCGTATCGGCAAGCAGCTCGCCGTACCGCAGCGCCTCCGGAAAGGACTCGCCGAAGAACTTCCGCGCGACCTCCGGGGCCGGCGGCAGCTCTTCGGGATCCCCCTGCTGGTCGCTCACGGCAGCACGACCACGCAGCGCTCCGGCTCCTCGCCCTCGGACTCGCTGCGCAGCCCGGCCTCAGCGACGGCGTCGTGCACGACCTTGCGCTCGAACGGCGTCATCGGGCGCAGCTTCACCGGCTCGCCGTTGCCCTTCGCCTCCTCGGCCGCCTTGGTGCCCAGCTCCGTCAGCTCCTCGCGCTTGCGCGCACGGAAGCCCGCGACGTCCAGCATCAGACGGCTCCGCTCACCGGTCTCCCGGTGGACCGCCAGCCGCGTCAGCTCCTGAAGCGCCTCCAGGACCTCGCCTTCCCGGCCTACCAGCTTCTGCAGATCACGACCAGAGCCGTCACTGATGATCGACACCGCGGCCCGGTCCGCCTCGACATCCATGTCGATGTCACCGTCGAGATCGGCGATGTCGAGGAGCCCCTCGAGGTAGTCGGCCGCGATCTCACCCTCCTGCTCCAGCCGGGACAGGGTGTCGGTGCCCTCTGCGGAGGTCGTCTCCGTCACTGATGGACTCCTTCTTACTTCTTGGACTTGGCGGACTGCGGCTTCTTCTTACCCTGCTGCCCCTGCGACTTCTTCTGCGCGGAGCCGGACTTCGCCTGGCCGCCCTGGCCGCCGGACTTCTTCGCCGTACCGCCGGCCTTCTGCGCGGTGGCCGGCTTACGGGCGGCCGCGGTCTTCTGCGACGCCGCGGTCTTCTTGGCGGCGCCGGACTTCTGCGGCTGCTTCTGCAGGTCCGGCTTCTCACCGGGCTGAGTGCCGGTCGCGGCCTGCCGCTTCGCCTTGGGCTGCCGCTTCGGCTGGGTCCGCTTGGCGCGCGCCTCCTCGACCGCCTTCTTCGTCTCGAGCTCCTCCGGGTCCTCCTTGAGCTTGCCCTTCGCGCGCAGCTTCTCCTGCCGCTGCTGGAAGGCGACGCTGCCCGGAGTCGGGTTCCGCTTGATGACGAACATCTGCTGCCCGAGCGTCCACACGTTGGTGGTCAGCCAGTAGACGAGGACACCGACGGGGAAGTTGATGCCGAAGACGGCGAACATGACCGGGAAGATGTACATCAGCATCTTCTGCTGCTGCATGAACGGCGTCTTGACCGTGAGGTCGACGTTCTTCGTCATCAGCTGACGCTGCGTGTAGAACTGCGAAGCCGACATCAGAAGGATCATGACGACCGTGACGACGCGTACGTCCGTCAACGAGGCCGCCAGCGACTCCACCTTCTCGGCGCCGTCCATGAACTTCGCCGCGATCGGCGCCCCGAAGACGTGCGCGTTACGGGCGCTGTCCACCTGCTCCGCGTCGAGGACACCCACCGGGTGGTTGCCGGCGATCTTGTTCAGCACCTGGTAGAGCGCGATGAAGAACGGCGACTGCGCCAGAATCGGCAGACAGCTGGAGAGCGGGTTGGTGCCCGTCTCCTTGTACAGCTTCATCATCTCTTCGGACTGGCGCTGCTTGTCGCTCTTGTAGCGCTCCTGGATCGCCTTCATCCGGGGCTGGAGCGCCTGCATGTTCCGCGTCGACTTGATCTGCTTCACGAACAGCGGGATCAGGCAGATGCGGATCAGGATCACCAGCGAAACGATGGACAGACCCCAGGCCCAGCCGCTGTCCTCGTCGAACACAAGGCTGTACAGCGTGTGGAACTGGACGATGATCCAGGAAACGGCGGTATAGAGAGGACCGAGGATCGTGTCCACGAATCAGACTCCTTGGGCGTGGGACTGGGTCCGGTGCTGCTGCCAGCGGCCACGAAGCCACTGATGCCACACCGGACGCTTCCGGGCGGGGACGTGGTCGACACCACCGGGCGACCACGGATTGCAGCGCAGGATGCGCCAGGCGGTGAGCACCGTGCCCTTCACCGCGCCGTGCCGGTCGATCGCCCCGTACCCGTAGTGCGAACACGACGGGTAGTACCTGCAGACCGGTCCGAGCATCGGACTGATGGTCCACTGATAGAGCTTGATCAACCAGAGCAGCGGGTATTTCACGGTGCCCTCCCCAGCAACCGCTGCAACGCGGTGTCCAGGTCGCGGGCCAGCTCCTCGTGACCCGCCGTGCCCGCACCGGGCAGCGCCCGTACGACCACCAGGCTACCCGCAGGAAGTGAAGCGAGCCGATCGCGTATGAGATGCCGCAGGCGGCGCTTCACCAGATTGCGCACGACCGCGCCACCGACGGCCTTGCTCACGACGAAACCCGCACGCGCGGGGGAAGGGACTTCCCCCGCCTCGTGCGGGTCCGGACGACGGAACAGATGGACCACGAGCAGCGGACGGCCGGCCTTGCGGCCTCGTCGTACCGCGGTCGCGAAGTCCTCGCGCCGCCTCAGCCGGTGCTCGGTAGGCAGCACGTCATGGACCTGTGGTCAGGCTGCTCAGGCCGACAGCTTGGAACGGCCCTTGCTGCGCCGGTTCGCGACGATCGCACGACCGGCGCGCGTCCGCATGCGCAGCCGGAAGCCGTGGGTCTTCGCGCGACGACGGTTGTTCGGCTGGAAGGTGCGCTTGCTCACTCGGGGGCTCCAGAAAAGCTTGAGTCTCAGAAGAGACGGGATGTGGAGAGCGTCTACTGGCTGTCACCGTGCGCCCACGAGAAGCTCGCAACGCCCGAGTGTGCACCGCTTCAACTTGCCCATCGGAGGCAGGCGGCAGCAGCCGTCGACAACTCGACCTCGATACGGTACGCGCGGCCGCACCATCCGGTCAAACAGAGCCCTGGAGCCCCCATCCGGCCCAGTCGTGCACAGCCTGTGGACAACGACTTGTACGGTGCACCCGGGCCTGTTTACCGTGGCTCAACTTCCGTTCCTTCCCGAGCGTCCCGAGAATCACACATTCGCGGGACTCGTCGCCTTCCCAGAACCCTCAGAGTTCCCAGAGTGAGCCCCGCCCCCAGCGAGTGAGAGAGCGTGCCCGTGGCCGACCTTCCTGCCGACCTCGCCGCGGTATGGCCACGCGTGCTGGAGCAGCTCCTCGCCGAGGGACAGGGAATCGAGGCGAAGGACCAGCGGTGGCTCAAGGACTGCCAGCCGCTCGTGCTGGTCTCCGGCACCGCCCTGCTCGGCGTGCCCAACGAGTACGCGAAGGGCGTGCTCGAGGGCCGGCTCGCACCCATGATCAGCGACGCGCTCAGCCGCGAGTGCCAGCAGTCCATCCGCCTCGCGATCACCGTGACCGGCCCCGCCGCCCCCGCCCTCTGTCCCCCTGACCCTGCGCGGGCAGGGCCAGAGGGTGATAAGGGCCAGGCCGTGCGGCGGCCGTACGGGGGGGGGGCGGCGTACGTGCCGGCCGCCGCCGTACTCGGCCCCGAGTACCCGTGGATACTCCCCACGTCAGACGCCCCACCGGGCCGCCTCCCGCGACGGTGGAGCCATGACGAACTCACCTCGGGGACAACGCCGGAACCAGCGTTTCGCCCTGTCCCGACCCACCCGCAGAGCCGTACTGGTCGTCCACGTCATCGTCTCCGTCGGCTGGCTCGGGCTCACCCTGTGCCTGCTGACCCTCGCCATCGCCGGGGCGTCCGGCGGCGACGCCGCCACCGACGCGATGGCATACCGCGCCATGAAGACCTTCGGCGACTGGCTGCTCGCGCCGGTCGCGCTGCTCACGATCGTGAGCGGGCTGGTGCTCTCGCTCGGCACGCACTGGGGGCTGGCGCGGCACCGCTGGGTGTGGATCAAGTTCCTGATGACGATGGGTCTCGCGACGGCGACGCTGTTCGGGCTGCGCACCGACCTCGACCACGCCGCCGCCCAGGTCGCCGCGGGCGAGCAGGTGGACGGCGTACAGCTCCTCTACGGGCCCTCGGTGTCCCTGACCGCGTACGTCTTCATCACCACCATCTCCGTGCTCAAGCCGTGGGGCCTGACGCGGCGCGGCAAGCGGCACAGGGCGGCGGAACAGGAGGCCCGCAGGGGCGGCGCGAGTCGCACCCCGGAGGGTGCGGGCAGCGGCGCGAACCGTACGGGCGACGGCGCACGCAGCGGCGCGAGCAATCGCGCGAGCGGCGGCGCAGGCGGAAAAGCGGTGGCCGCGAACGTCGTCGATCAGGCAGCCTGACCGGTTGTGACGACTCGTTCCCTGCCCGAACTGTCCACCCTCCCGATCCGCACGCTCACTCCCGACGACCTGACCGCGTGCCTCGACCTCGCCGAGGACCGCGGCTGGTCGCGTGAGGAGCACAAGTGGCGGCTGCTGCTGACCGCCGGACAGGGCTACGGGATCGACGCCCCGGACGGCAACGGCGGCCTGATCGGCGCGTACGTACTCACCGACTACACCGGTGAGTACGCCTGCGTCAGCATGGTGCTCGTCGCCGAACGGTACGCGCGCAGAGGGCTCGGCCGCCGCCTCATGCGGCACGCGATCGAAGCGTCCGGCGACGCGGCACCGTTCCTCCAGGCGACCGACAACGGGCGGCCGCTGTACGAGCAGTTGGGCTTCCGCGCGGTCGGCGCGACGACGATGCTGACCGGCACCTTCGCCCCGGACGGCACGGGCGGCACGGACGGGACGGACCGGGTGTCCGTACGCCGCGCCTCGGCCGCCGACATGCGTGCCGTACTCGCGCTCGACGCCGAGGTCTTCGGCACCGACCGGACCGAACTCCTCGCCCGCCTCCCGGCGTTCGCCGACCGCTTCGTCGTCGCGGACGACGCCGCGGGCGGCATCACCGGCTTCGCCGCCCGCTGGCCCAACGGGCCGACCGACGTCTTCGGCCCGGTCGTCGCCGCGGACCTCGCGACCGCGCAGGCCCTGATCGCGGACCTGGGGGCGGACGCCGGCGAACGCGTACGGTTCGACGTCGACAGCCGCCACCCCGAACTCGAACGCTGGCTCCGCGCACACGGCCTGAGCGGCGACTACCGCTGCACCCTGATGGTGCACACGGCCCCCGACATCCCCGGCGACATCAGCCGCCGCTTCGCCCCGTACTCGGTGGCCCTGGGCTGACCCCCTCTTCCTTCCTCTTCTCTTCTCCTCTTCCTCCCGTGCGTCCTCCGAACGACCGCGCCGCGGTCACCACACGGGGCGTAGCGGCGGCAGTTCGTCGCCCGCCAGGGAACGGATCACGCGCGCCAGATCCGTACGCAGCCGCGCCAGTTCGTCCCCTTCGTCACCCCCGCCCGTGCTCCCGCCGGCGACCGCGCACCCGCCCGCATCCGTACGGCCGGCCATGCGGTCGGCCAACTCGGCCTCCAGCCCGTGCAGCACGCGACCCGCGACGGCCAGATGCGCACGGGCGGCATCCGTCAGGACGACCAGCTTCCGCCGCCCGCCCGCCGGGTGCTGCTCGCGGCGCAGATAGCCGCGGCGTTCGAGGTCGTCGACGATCTGCCCCGCCGCCTGCTTGGTCACCCCGAGCCGCGCCGCCAGTTCGCTGCTCGTGGCGCCGGACGGCCCGAGGGCCTGGAACGCCAGCCCGTGGACGGGCCGCAGGTCGGAGTAACCGGCCTCGGCGACACGGCCGTTGAACTCCCCCAGCAGCAACTGGAAGGCCAGCCCCAGCAGGAAGGTCAGCTCGGTGCCCTGAAGGGGGTCGGCGTGGTCCTGCTCGGAGTGGTCCTGCTCTGCGTGCTCGTGTTCGGCGGGCCCGTGTTGGGCGGGCTTGTGGGAGGGGTCGCTGTGCACGGCGCCCATGGTGACACAGGCGGGTCAAGATGCTTTACTCTGGCGAGTGAGTAAAGGAGCTTGACTCATTCGCCTTCCGGTGAGCCGTTCCGCCCCCTCCCCGCAGACAAGGAGTCCGCATGCCCCTGCACGTGATCGCACCCTCGCCCGAGCACACCGTGACCACCCCCAACGCCGTCATGGCCGGCCTCGCCGCCCCCAGCCGCGGCAGCACCGCCCTGAGTACCTGGACGGTGCGGATGGAGCCCGGCGCCGCGGGCCCGGAGCACTCCGTCGACCAGGAGCAGGTCTGGACGGTGACCGCCGGCACCCTCACCGTCACCGCCGGAGAGGACACCGAGACCGTGCCCGCCGGCCGTACGGTCGTGCTGCCCGCGGGCGTGCTCCGGCGCATCAGGGCCGGCGCCGGCGAAGGCGCCGAAGCGCTGGTCGCCATGCCCGCGGGCGGGCTGGTCACCGCCGCCGGTCAGGAGACGCGGCCGCTCCCGTGGGCGGTATAGCCGCCCCGCCCATGTCGGCTCCGACAGCCCCGTCCACCCCCACGGCCCCGTCAGCCGGTCCCGCCGGCGCACCGGACTCGCCCCGCGCGACGGGCGCGCCCTGCACACCGGCACCACCCCGCGCGACGGCCCCGGCGGCCCGCGCCAACGCGGGACGTATGCCGGACGGGGCCGCCGCGTCCCGCCGCTCCAGGGCGGACGCCAGGACGGCCAGTCCGAGCGCGGAGGCGGCGAGTGCGGCGCCGACCCAGTTCGGCGCGGTGTGCCCGAACCCGGCGCCCAGCACCAGCCCGCCGAGCCAGGCGGCCAGGGCGTTGCCGAGGTTGAAGGCACCGATGTTGACGGCGGAGGCGAGCGTGGGAGCGTCCGCCGTCTGATCGAGGACGCGCTTCTGCAACGGCGGCACCGTCGCGAAGCCGAACGCGCCTATCAGCGGCAGCGTGACGGCCGCGGCCACCTTGTCGTGCGCGGTGAGCGTGAACAGCGCGAGCACGACCGCGAGAGCGCTCAGCGCCACATAGAGGAGGGGCATCAGCGCACGGTCCGCGAAGCGCCCGCCGACCAGGTTCCCCACCACCATGCCCAGCCCGAAGAGCACGAGCAGCCAGGTCACGGAGCTGTCGGCGAACCCCGCCGACTCGGTCATCATCGGGGCGATGTACGTGATCGCGGCGAAGACCCCGCCGAAGCCGAGCACGGTCATCGCCATGGCGAGCAGCACCTGCACGTTGCGGAAGGCGGCGAGCTCGCCGCGTATGCCGCCACCGGCACGGCCGCCGCCCGTACTGCCGCCGGTGCGCCCGCCCGTACGGGCGCCGTGCTCCGCGGCGCCTCCGGCGTCGCGCGGCACCAGGCCCGCCACCCCGGCCAGCCCGAGCACACCCAGGCCCGTGACTGCGACGAACGTGGAGCGCCAGCCGTACTCCTGCCCCAGCAGGGTGCCCAGCGGGACGCCCAGCACGTTGGCCATGGTCAGCCCGGTGAACATCATCGCGATCGCGCCGGCCTTCTTCCGCGGAGCGACCAGCCCGGCGGCGACGATCGCGCCGATGCCGAAGAACGCGCCGTGCGCGAGCGAGGCGATCACACGCCCCGCCAGCATCACGCCGAAGACGGGTGCGGCTGCGGACACCGCGTTGCCGACGATGAACAGGCCCATGAGCAGCATCAGCATGCGCTTCCGGCCGGCCCGCGCGCCCAGGATGGCAAGCAGCGGGGCCCCGACGACGACACCCAGTGCGTAGCCGGTCGTCAGATGGCCGGCGGTGGGGATGGAGACCCCGAAGTCCGCCGCCACATCGGGCAGCAGACCCATGATCACGAATTCGGTGGTGCCGATCCCGAACGCGCCGATGGCGAGCGCGAGGAGTGCGAGCGGCATGGGGGAACCCTTCGGGTCGGTACTTGCGTGCGTGACTAACAGGCGTCGACATTAATTGCACACGCACTTATATGCAAGCGCGGACTATTGCACGCGTGGCATACCCTGGAGGCGAAGGACGCAGAGCTGCAGAGGCATGCAGCCGTAGAGGCACGCAGCCGTGTCGGCACGGAGCCCCGGAAGCGGGCGCGGAGCCGTGGAGCCGCAGGCCGTGGACGCGAAGGAGGGCACGACTCATGAGCAGACCGGACCCCGTACCCGCTCAGGGCTGGTGCGCACTCTCCACCCTGCACAGCCGCATCGAGGCCTACCTCGAACGCGCCCTGCAGTCGGAGCACGAGCTGAGCGTCCGCGAGTACTCGGTGATCGACGTGCTCAGCGCCCAACACGACGGCCCCGGTGGCCACTTCCGCATGAACCAGCTGGCCGACGCCGTCGTCCTCAGCCAGAGCGCCACCACCCGGCTGGTCAGCCGCCTCGAGGACCGCGGCCTGCTGGCCCGCTACCTCTGCCCCGACGACCGGCGCGGCATCTACACCGACGTCACCCAATCGGGGCTCACCCTGCTGGAGAAGGCCCGCCCGACGAACGAGGCCGCCCTGCGCGAAGCCCTCGACGCGGCGGAGCAACGGCCCGAACTGGCACCGCTCGTCGCCGCCGTACGGGCACTCGAGCCCGCGTCGTAGCCGTCGGACCGGCCGGACGGCCCGCGAGCCGGGGCCGGACGGCAGTCGAGCCGGGGTTCAGGCCGCCAAGTACGCGGCGTAGCCTGCGGACATGAGCACCGCGTCAGCACGGGGCACGGGCCCCGCACCACCGCACCGCGACCTCGTACTGCGGCACGCGACCGCCGAGGACGTCCCGGACATCGTTGCCATGCTCGCGGACGACGCCCTGGGCGCACAGCGCGAGACCCCCGGCGAACTGGCCCCGTACGAGCACGCCTTCGCGCGTATCGACGGAGACCCGAACCAGCACCTCATGATCGCGGAGCACGCCGCCGACACCCCCGGCGGCCCGCCCCGCCCCGTCGGCACGCTCCACCTCACGATCATTCCCGGCCTCTCGCGGCGCGGCGCGACCCGCTCGCTGATCGAGGCGGTCCGCGTCCACACGGACGCGCGGGGCACGGGCCTCGGCACGCAGCTCATCGAGTGGGCCATCGCGGAGTCCCGCCGCCAGGGCTGCGCCCTCGTCCAGCTCACCTCCGACGCGACCCGCGTCGACGCGCACCGCTTCTACGAACGGCTCGGCTTCGAGGCCTCACACCTCGGCTTCAAGATGACGCTCTGACGACAGCGGGAAGTCCGGGCCGGAAGTCGGAAAAGTGCTCGTACGTCGCTGTCTTTCTTCACACAATCTCGCTCGTTATCCCCCGATAAGGGGGTGGGCCATGTGGGCGTCATCCCGGGGTCCGGGCAGAGCCCGGGGAGGAGCGGGGCCACATGGTGCACGAAGGCGTGCTGCTGGACTCGCAGACGCTGCGGGCGAGCGTCGCGGAACGCACGGAAGCGCTCGACAAGGTGAAGGCGCTGTCACTGCTGCCGGACGGCACGCACGTGACGACGCGGATGGTGGCGAACTACTTCGAGGTCGGGCTCAAAGCGATCAAGTCGCTGATCCACGACCACAGGGCCGAGCTGGAGAGCAACGGCTACCGTGTTTTGACAGGTGCAGAACTAAGCTCCTTTAAGGAGCCTGGTTGTCTCCCGAAACACACAGGCCGCCACCTCGCGGTCTTCACCAGGCGCACCGTGCTCAACGTCGCCATGCTGCTCCGCGACAGCGTCGTCGCACGTCACGTGCGCCGGTACCTGCTCGACGCCGAAGCGCAGCAGCGTTGTCCACAGGGTGTGCGGCCTGTGGAAAACTCGGTTATCCACAACCTCGTGGAGTGGCTCGACGACCGCCTCGAGCGTTCCGTCGCGCACCAACTGGCGCAGTACGACGCACGAGGATCACGTCGCCGGTCTCTGCCGCCGGGACGGCTGCATCAGCGTCGCCAACACCAGCAGCAACAGCGACCTGAGCGCCGATCTGGTGGGCCGCACCGCGGACGGCCGCACCCTGGTCGTGCAGTGCAAGCACTTCGCTCCGTACCGCAGGGTGGAGAGCGGTGACATGCAGAAGTTCATCGGCATGGCGAAAGCTGAGTACGAGGCGGACATCGCGCTGTTCGTGACGACGGCCACGTTCACGCCCGCCGCGGTCGACCTGGCCGTGCGGCACGGGGTCACCGCCGTGCACCGGCGGTTGCTGGAGGCGTGGAGTGGTGGGGCCGCGCTGCACGCGTTGCGGTAGTCCGCTGTGCGGTGGGCGGCGCGCCGGAGGGGGTTGGTCCCGAAGCCGCGATACGTGGTCGCGGCTTCGGGCCCGGGCAGTCTACCCAGCGGCGCGCCTGCGTAAAGGGGCGGTTTCCGGGCGGAGCCAACCTCCTTCCAGGAGGTCAGTTTCCCGAGTTGTCCACAGCCCTCGTGACGCGGGCTCCCAGGTCGCGCAGGTGCGTGATCAGTTCCGGGGGTTCGTGGACCTCGAACTCGCAGCCCAGCTGGACCAGTTGGAAGGCCAGCCAGTCCAGCGTGTCCGTCTGGGTGCGCAGTCGGCACGTGCCGGCGTCGAGCGCGGTCAGTTCGACCGTGCGGTCGCCCAGCCGCGCGCGGATCTGCGCCGCCGGGGCGTGCAGGGTGGCGACCGCCTGGTGGGTGGGGGCCAGCGACCAGAGCGCGTTGCGGACGAAGGCCGCCGCGTCCTCGGCGCCGTCGGGGAGCTGGCGCGGCGTGGTCCGTACGCCGGTGGGGTGCGGTTCCGTCACCCGGTCGACGCGGAACGTCCGCCAGTCGTCGCGCCGCACGTCGTACGCGACGAAGTACCAGCGGCGCCCCGCCGACACCAGGCCGTACGGCTCCACCAGGCGCGCGCTGTCCGGCTCCCCCGCCGAGGTGGCCCCCGCCGCTGTGGCCTCCGCCACCGCGGCCTCCGCCACCGCGGGCCGCGCCGCGGGGGCGTACCGGAACCGGAGGCGTTCCCCGGACGCGGCCGTAGCCGCCAGCGTGGCCAGGACCTCCGGGTCGATCCGCGGGCCGCCTCCGACGAAGAGCGGAACGGTCGAGCCGCCCAGCGTCCGGACCCGGTGCCGGAGCCGGGAGGGCAGCACCTGCTCGAGTTTGGCGAGGGCGCGTACGGACGCCTCCTCGATGCCGTCGACCGCGTGCCCCGCCGCCGTACGGAGGCCGACCGCGATGGCGACCGCCTCCTCGTCGTCCAGCAGCAGCGGCGGCATGGCACGGCCCGCGACCAGCCGGTAGCCGCCGGCGGCGCCGCGCGTGGCGTGGACGGGATAGCCCAGGTCGCGCAGCCGCTCGATGTCGCGCCGTACGGTGCGCGGGGTGACGGCGAGCCGGTCCGCGAGCTCGACGCCGGGCCACTCGCGCGGGGTCTGGAGCAGGGACAGCAGGCGCAGCAGCCGTGCCGAGGTGTCCGTCATACGGCCATGATGCCGGGCCATTGGGACAGAAGCCGACCTAATTGCCGCCTAGGCTCCGGTTGTCCGCACGCGCCCCACCGCTCCAGCCCTCCGGCTCTCTGCCCCTCCGGCTCTCCCGAAGGAGTCCCGCCCATGAGCGACGCCCCCGAGAACCCCGTGAGCCCCGAGATCCCCGACGCCCCCGTCGCGCACATCCCGTGGTCCGCCGCCGTCGCCCGGCGCCTGGAACGGCACGCGCTCGCCGAGCCGCCCGCCGACGCACCGGCCGAAGCACCGGCCGAAGCGGCAACCGAAGGAGCGGCCGAAGCCGCCGCCCGCGTCGCCGCCACCCTCTGCGGCGCCCACGCCCAGGTTCTCTCCGCCGCCGAACTCTCCCTCGCCATGCGGCTGCCCGGCACCGCCGCCACCCGTACGGACATCCAGCGCGCCCTGTGGACCGACCGCACGCTGGTGAAGACGTACGGCCCGCGCGGCACCGTCCATCTGCTGCCCAGCCGCGACCTGCCGCTGTGGACGGGCGCGCTCACCGCGCAGCAGGCGGCCTCGGCCAACGGGGGCGCCGCGGCGACCGATTACCTCGACGCGGGCCGGACCGACGAGGTCGTGGCGGCCATCGGCGACGCGCTCGCCGACACCGAACTGACCGTGGACGAGCTGACCGAGGCCATCGTCGAACGCACCGGCGCCTGGGCCGGGGAACGCGTCATGGACGCGTTCCAGGACAAGTGGCCGCGGTGGCGCAGCGCCACGGCCGTCGCCGCGCACCGCGGCGCCCTGTGCTTCGGCCCCAACAAGGGCCGCCGGATCACGTACACCAACCCGCACCGTTGGCTGCCCGGTTTCACGCCGTACGAGGGCGACGTGGCCCTCGCCGAACTCGTACGCCGCTACCTCCACGCGTACGGTCCCGCGTCCCCGCAGCACTTCGCGCGGTGGACGGGGGCACCGCGCGGCTGGGCCGCCGGGCTGTTCCGGGGGCTCGCCGAACGGGGCGAGATCCAGCCCGTCGACCTGGCGGGCACGCCCGCGTGGGTCGTGGCCGGTGACACGGCGCTGCCCGCGGAGCCGCCGCGGGGCGTACGCCTGCTGCCGTACTTCGACGCGTACTCCGTGGGCTGCCATCCGCGCGACCGCGTGTTCCCGGGGCGCGCCGCCGAACGGGCCCTCGCCGGGGGCCAGGCGGGCAACTTCCCGGTGCTGCTCGTGGACGGTACGGCCGCCGGGGTGTGGCACCAGCGGCGTTCCGGGCGGACGATCCACCTGACCGTCGAGCCGCTGGCGTCCCTCACCACGGCGCAGCGCGCCGGACTCGACGCGCAGGCGCAGCGGCTGGGCGCCCTCATGGAGGGCACCGTACGGCTCACGGTGGGACCGGTGACGGTCGGGCCGCACGCCTGACGGGGCGCCGGAGCCCGCGCTGTCACGTCACCACCAGCGTCACGTCACCACCAGCACCTCCAGGGTGCGCGGCCCGTGTACGCCCTCGATCCGGTCGAGTTCGATGTCGCTCGTCGCCGACGGCCCGGAGACGAACGTCAGCGGCCGCCCCGGGTCCAGCAGCGCCAGCGCCTCGGGTACGGAGAGGACGACCTGCGCGGCGCGTACGACGCACAGGTGGTAGTCGGGTACGAGGGTGAGCGCACGCCGTCCCTGCCCCGTTCCGGCGTCCAGGACGAAGGTGCCGGTCTCGGCGATGGCGGCGGCGACGGTGGTGAGGACGCCGTCCGCGCCGTCGAGTGCGGCGAGCGGCAGCGGGGGGTCGTCGCGGAGCACGGTCTGTTCGGGGGCGAGCGCGGCGAGCCAGTCGGCGGGGAACCCGTCGGGCACTACGACGCGTTCGGCGCCGCGCGCCGTGAGGGCCGCCGCGACGGCAGACGCGGCGTCGGCGACCGGGATGACGCGGACCGCGGCGCGGTAGTCGGCGACGCGCTCCGCGAAGAGCCGTACGGTCTCCGGCGCTCCGGGCGCCGGTCCGCCGGCGCGCGCGTAGGTGCGGGGGACGGTGACGTCCTCGGGCCGTTCGGCGGCCGGTACGTCGGCGAGCGCCCGGCGGACACGGCGCAGGATCTCGGCGCGCGCACCACCGGAAGCACCCCCCGGGCCGCCTGGACCGCCTGGACCGCCTGAACCACCCGGACCGCCTCCGGACGGCCCCCCGGAAGCGTCGCCCGCCGGCGTACCCGCCGCTTCCTGCCCGCTCACCTGCGTGTCCTCCGCCACCAGGAGCGGAAGCTCTCCGCCGCCGGAGCCGGCGCGTCCCGCGCGTCGCTCCACGCGCTGAGCGGGCCCGGCAGCCGGCCGATGCGCCCGTTGCGCGCCAGCAGCCGTCCGGCGGCCGAGCCGGTGCGCTGGGCGGCGGCGAGCCGCGCCGGGTCGGAGAGCACCCAGCGGGCGGCGGCCATCGCGACCTGTTCCGGTTTCGGTACGCGGCGCCGCCCGCCGCCCCGCCCCGCGCCGCCGCCGCGGGACTCGTCCACCACTCGGGCACGCAGATGCACCAGCACCTCCGGAATGTCGATCTTGACGGGGCACACCTCGTAACACGCCCCGCACAGCGTCGAGGCGAATGGCAGCGAACGGTCCACTTCCGAGCCCGTGCCGCGCAGTTGCGGGCTCAGGATGGCGCCGATCGGGCCGGGGTAGACGGAGCCGTACGCGTGCCCGCCGACGCGCTCGTACACCGGGCAGACGTTGAGGCAGGCGGAGCAGCGGATGCAGTTGAGCGCCTGCCGCCCGACCGTGTCGGCGAGCGTGTCGGTGCGTCCGCCGTCGAGCAGCACCAGGTGGAAGGCGGAAGGGCCGTCGCCGCTGGCGGTGCCGGTCCAGGTGGAGGTGTACGGGTTCATGCGCTCGCCGGTCGACGAGCGCGGCAGCAGCTGCAGGAACACCTCGAGGTCCTGCCAGCTGGGCACCACCTTCTCGATGCCGACGACGGAGATCAGCGTCTCGGGCAGGCTCAGGCACATCCGCCCGTTGCCCTCCGACTCGACGACGACGGCCGTACCCGTCTCCGCCACCAGGAAGTTGGCGCCCGAGATGCCGACCTTCGGGCGCAGGAACTTCTCCCGCAGGTGCAGCCTGGCCGCCTCCGCCAGCCGGCGCGGGTCGTCGGTCAGATCGTCGGGGGCGGGGGTGCCGTACGCGCCCATCTCGCGCGCGAAGATCTCCCGGATCTCGGCGCGGTTGCGGTGGATGGCGGGGACGAGGATGTGCGAGGGCTGGTCGTCGCCGAGCTGCACGATGAGCTCGGCGAGGTCGGTCTCGTACGCGGCGATGCCCGCCTCGGCGAGGGTCTCGTTCAGCCCGATCTCCTGCGTGGCCATCGACTTGACCTTGACGACCTCCCGCGCGCCGGTGCCCCGTACGAGCCCGGTGACGATACGGCCCGCCTCCACGCCGTCCCGCGCCCAGTGCACCTGGCCGCCGGCGGCGGTGACGCGCTCCTCCACGAGCGTGAGGTAGTGGTCGAGGTGGCGCAGCGTGCGTGCCTTGAGGGCGCGGCCGGCCTCGCGCAGCTCCTCCCAGTCGTCCACCTCGCCGACCACCGCGGCCCGTTTGCCGCGGATGGTGCCGGTGGCGTGGGCGAGGTTGCGGCGCAGCTGGCTGTCGCCGAGGGCGGTGCGGGCGGCGGCGGGGAAGGCGGGCATGCCGAGGTCGGTGGTGCTCCCCGTACCGCGTGTGCGGGCGCTCATGCGGGCTTCGCCTCCCGGCGCTCGGGCGCCCGCGGATGCGGTCGCGGATGCGGACCCGGCTGCGGACCCGGCTGCAGACCCGGCTGCGGACCCGGCTGGAGTTTCAGTGGTGCCTCCTCGGTCGCGGCGAGGATCTCGGCCAGGTGGAGCGTACGGACGCCCGTACGCAGCCGGGACAGCATGCCGCCGATGTGCATCAGACAGGAGTTGTCGCCCGCGCACAGCACTTCGGCGCCGGTGTCCCGCACGTGCCGCACCTTGTCGGCGCACATCGCCATCGAGGTGTCCGCGTTCTTGAGCGCGAACGTGCCGCCGAAGCCGCAGCACTGGTCGGCGGCGGGCAGTTCGGCCAGTTCGAGGCCGCGCACCGCGCGCAGGAGGCTCAGCGGCTTGTCGCCGACGCGCAGCATGCGCAGCGAGTGGCAGGTCGGGTGGTACGTGACGCGGTGCGGGAAGTACGCCCCGACATCGGTCACCCGGAGCACGTCCACGAGGAACTCGGACAGCTCGTACACCCGCGGCAGCTCCCGTACGGCCGCCGCCAGCCCGTCGTCCCCGGCGACCTCGGCGACCCGGGCGTGGTGGTCGCGGACCATCGCCGAGCACGAGCCGGAGGGGCTCACCACGGCGTCGTAGCCGGCGAAGACGTCGGTGAAGCGGCGGACGAGGGGCACGCACTCGCGCTGGTAGCCGGTGTTGAAGTGCATCTGCCCGCAGCAGGTCTGGTCGGGCGGGAACTCGACCTGGCAGCCGAGCCGTTCGAGCAGCGTCACCACGGCCCGGCCGGTGCCGGGGAAGAGCGTGTCGTTGAAGCAGGTGATGAAGAGCGCGACGCGCATGTGCCCTCCGGGCGGGCGTTCGGGACGGGTGGCGGGTCCTCTACAGCTCGTTTCTTTTCGTAATCGTGCGGCGACACCCGAGTCTTCAACCTCAGCCTTCGCCGGCGCCGTCAAATGTGTATAAGGGCCAGGGTACGGACGCGTCGATCGCCACCCCCACCATCGGCGACCCGAGCGCGAACCCCGCGCTCTGCGCCGAGGACTGGAGCCCGGTGGCCTCGCCCCGCACGCTCGCCGGTGCCAGCCTGCTCACCGCGTCGGCCACCGCCGACAGCGTCGGCGCGGTGAGCAGCCCCGTGCCGATGACGGCCACGCACAGCCAGGGCCAGTCGTGGGCCAGTCCCGCCGGCACGGTCACCAGCCCGAGCAGGCCGAGCAGCAGCCACGTGGGGAACGGCCGCGGCAGCACCCCGTACATCAGCCCGCCCGCCACGGAGGTCACGCCGAACACGGCGACGACGACGGCCGCCCAGGACACCTGACCCGCCTCTTCCAGCGTGGCGACGATCGCGAGGTCCACGCCGCTGAGCAGCGTCGTCGTACCGAACCCCATCGCCAGTACGGCGATCATGCGGTGGCCCAGCCAACTCCGGCGCGGCGGCCGTACGGTGGCCCCCGCGGCCGCCTCGTCCTCGCCCCGCAGCGGCGGGTTGAGCACGGCGATCCCGACCCCGCCGACCACGATTGCGGCGCCCACGCCCCACGCCACCACGTCCGGGGACATCTTCGCGGCGCCCAGGATCACCACCGCCGGGCCCACCATGTACGACAGTTCGCCCTGCACCGACTCCAGCGCGAACGCGGCACGCCGCTGCCCCGCCGTCGTCATCGCGGCGATCGCCTGCCGGGTCACCGGCTGGGCGGGCACCATCAGCAGGCCCGCCGCGAAGGCGGCGCCCAGCAGCGTCCCGTACGGCAGGACCGGCACGCTCAGCCAGAACACGACCTGTACGGCGACGGTCCCCAGCAGCACCGTACGGAGGCCCCGCCGGTCGATCAGACGGCCCAGCAGCGGCCCGCCCAGGGCCAGTCCGGCGGTCAGCGCCGCCGCGACGCCTCCGGCCGCCGCGTAGCTCATGTCCAGGCCCAGGACGACGTACATCGTCAGCGCCATCACGTCGGCCGTGATCGCGGTACGGGCGAGCATCGAGACGCCCAGCAGCGATGCCATCCCCGGCAGGGCGAGGACCTGTCGGTATCCGGTCAGGTAGCTGGTCACCCGCGTGACGCTAGAGCAGCCCGCGCACCCATAGGTAGTGGTTAATTTGCTGGGGCTGGCATAATCGACTGTTATGGCCAGGGATCTCGAGACCGCGCTCCTGCGGTCCTTCGTCACCGTCGTACGGGCGGGCAGCATCAGCCGTGCCGCGGCCACGCTCGGACAGACCCAGCCCGCGCTGAGCCAGCAGGTGCGCAAGCTGGAGAGCGCCGTCGGCCGTCCGCTGCTGTACCGGTCGCCGGCCGGCGTCTCGCTCACCCGTGCGGGGGAGGAGCTGCTGCCGTACGCCGAACGCATCCTCTCCCTCTCCGCACAGGCCCTCTCCGCGACCGGTCGCGTGCTCACCGGCCGCTGCGGCGTCGGCCTGCTCGAAGACCTCGCCGCGTCCCAGCTGCCGCAGGCCCTCGCCGATCTCGCCCTGCTGCATCCCGGCGCGACCCTGGAGGTGCTCAGCTGCTCCAACGCCGAGATGCGGGAGGCGTACGACGCGGGCCGCGTCCAGCTCGTGCTCGACGAGGCGCCGTACGTCCCCGGTACGCCGCGCTGGACCGTACGCCGCCCGCTGGTCTGGGCGCTCGGCAAAGGCGTCGACGTGACCGCCGATCCGCTCCCGGTGGTGCTGTTCTCGGACGCGTGCGCGTGGCGTACGTCGGTGCTGGAGGCGATGGAACGGGCCGGGCGGCCCTGGCGGGTGGCCTTCGAAAGCAACAGCCTGGTCGGTGTCCTCGCCGCCGTACGGGCCGGACTCGGCGTCGCGGCGCTCCTCCCCACGAACATCGAACCGGCCATGGCCTGCCACGACCCGGACGCGCTCCCCGCACTGCCGGACGTCGAGTTCGCTCTCGCGCGCCACCCGCGGAGCGAAGGCGATCCGCTGATCGACGCCGTGGAGACCGCCCTGCGGCGCATGATCTGAGCTCCCCGGCTGGTTCAACGCGATGCCGTCACGGCCTTCCCGGGTAAAATGGCCGGAATTGATCGCCTATCGATCCGGTACGTCTGCGAGCGAGAGCGGTGCGCATGGTGGCAGCAGAGCTCCCTGTTTCGCCGGTCAGTTCACACAACGAGTGGGACCCGCTGGAGGAGATCATCGTCGGGCGCCTAGAAGGCGCCACGATCCCCTCCGACCACCCCGTCGTCGCCTGCAACATCCCGCCCTGGGCGGCGCGCCTGCAAGGGCTGGCGGGCGGCTTCCAGTACCCGCGGGTGATGATCGAGCGGGCGCAGGAGGAGCTGGACGGGTTCATCGCCCTCCTGGAGTCCCTCGGCGTCACCGTACGGCGCCCGGACGCGGTCGACCACAGCCGCCGCTACGCCACCCCCGACTGGTCCTCCCGCGGCTTCTGCAACACCTGCCCGCGCGACAGCCTCCTCGTCGTCGGCGACGAGATCATCGAGACGCCCATGGCGTGGCCCTGCCGCTACTTCGAGACGCACTCCTACCGCGAGATCCTCAAGGACTGCTTCCGGCGCGGAGCCCGCTGGACCGCTGCCCCGAAACCGCAGCTCACCGACGAACTCTTCGACGAGGAATTCCGTGTCCCCGAGCCCGGCGAGTCGATGCGCCACATCCTCACCGAGTTCGAGCCCGTATTCGACGCGGCCGACTTCACGCGCGCGGGCCGGGACCTGTTCGTCACGCGCAGCAACGTCACCAACGGCATGGGCATCGACTGGCTGCGCCGCCACCTCGGCCCCGGCTACCGCATCCACGAGATCGAGAGCAGTTGCCGCCGCCCCATGCACATCGACACGACGTTCGTCCTGCTCGCGCCGGGCAAGGTGCTGATCAATCCCGAGTACGTCGACCCCGACCGGCTGCCCGACGTACTCCGCTCGTGGGACATCCTGACCGCCCCCGAGCCGAATCCGATCGACGAGCGCCTGCTCAAGCTCACTTCCATGTGCGGGAAATGGCTGAGCATGAACGTCCTCATGCTCGACGAGAAGCGCGTGATCGCGGAGCGGCACCACACGGGGATGCTGCGCGCCCTCGAACGCTGGGGCTTCGAGCCGATCCCGTGCGATCTCCTGCACTACGCGCCGTTCGGCGGCTCGTTCCACTGCGCGACCGTCGACCTGCGGCGGCGCGGCACGCTGGAGTCGTACTTCGACTGATGGGATCTGACCAGGATTCCCTCCCGGAACTGTAACGGTTCGCATACCCTGGGTGATGTCGTCAGAGGCAACTGCGGGCGCTGTGCCGCGCGTTGCCCGTTACCCGTTTCTCAGGGGGCCCCGTGGCCAACATCAAGCGACTCGACTCCGGGGCCTCGCCCCTCCACTACTTCGGCGCCGAGCTGCGGCTCAGGCGCAACGCGGCATCGCTCACGTGCGATCAGCTCGGCGCGCAGCTCTACTGCACAGGGGCCCTCATCAGCCAGATCGAGACGGCTGTCAGGCACCCGACCGAGGACTTCATCCGCCGCGCCGACGATGCCCTGGGGGCGGAGGGCGCGCTGATGCGCATGTGGCCCCTGCTGAAACGGAGCCGGTTGCCGTACAAGCACCGGCAGATCGCCGAGCTGGAGTCGTCCGCGACGGGGATCTACGCGTTCCAGCCGCAACTGGTGCACGGGCTGCTCCAGACGCAGGCGTACGCGCGGGCGGTGCTCGGAGTTCTGGACCGCGAGAATCTGGACACGCGGATCGAGGCGTGGATGGCGCGGCAGCAAGTGCTGACCAGTGAAGAGCCCCCGATGTACTGGCTGGTGCTCAGCGAGGCGGTGCTGCACCAGGAGATCGGCGGCGCTGAGGTCATGCACGAGCAACTGACCCGCCTGTTGAGCTATGTGGACACCCGGCACGTACAGATCCAGGTGCTTCCGTGGGAAGTGGGAGCGCACACGGGAGTGGATGGCGGCTTTCGTCTCTATTCCTTCAAGGACCAGCCAGGCATCCTCTACAGCGATGGCTACGGTGCTCAACCCACGGCCAATCCGGAGGAATTTGCAGACGTATCGCTCCGATACGATCTGCTGCGGGCCGCCGCCCTCTCCATCGAGGACTCGGCTCGGCTGATCGCCCGCGTGCTGGAGGAACGCTATGACCCACATCCCGAGACAGGCCAATTCCCGTTGGCGTAAGTCGAGTTACAGCACGAACGACAACGGCGCGTGCGTCGAGTGCGCCACGCTCGGCGCCGCCGCCTGGCGCAAGTCCAGCTACAGCACCAATGACAACGGGGACTGCGTAGAGATCGCCGAGCTGTCCGCCGCCGTCGCCATCCGCGACTCCAAGAACCCCGGCGGCCCGCACCTCACCGTCTCCATCGAGGCGTTCGCCGCCTTCGTACGGGAGACGGCTGCCTGACAGCCGTACGTGGTGGCCCGCCGTACGCACTCAGCGCGCGTGGCGGGCCACGTCTTTCCGCTTGGCGCGGGCGTTCAGCCCCAGTTCGACGGCCGTCGCCACGGCCACGCCCGCCGTCAGCGAGCCGAGGACCACGCGGCCGTCGCTCCATCCCGCTCCGCTCAGGTCGATGGCGACCCACGGGTACGTGAACCAGCCGACCGCCACCCAGCGGATGGCGCGCATGAAGCGCCGCTCGACGGCCCCGCCGCCCCAGCGGTCGCGCCCCGGCCCGAAGTCACCCATCGTTTCGAGTCTGCCACCCGGGGCCACGATGGAGGTACCGACGGGGGTTTCCGCGTCCTTCCGGTCGTGAAGTACGTGTGAGTTCACGCACAACTCGACCCCGGCGGAGGGGATTTCGTGTCCGGAACGGAACCCCGCCGCTCCGAATCTTCTCAGAGTGGGCACAAGCCACGTGCCAACGCACGGGCACCGGGACCGGCATGACCAGCCGGACGCGATCCCGGACTCTGCGAAGCAACACGGAAAGGCACCACCATGAAGGATCTGTACGGAGACCTGTACGGCGAGGACCTGACCGGAGCAACCTGGGTCAGGCCGTGTGCCAGCCAGACGGAGATCTGTGTGGAGGTGGCCGCACTGAGCAACGGCGGCTGGGCCCTCCGCGACAGCAAGCGGCCCGACCTGCCCGCGCTGCGGTTCACGGAAGAGGAGATCAGCCAGTTCATGCAGGAGGCCCCACGCCTCTTCGCCCGGGGTGAGTGAACAGCCCCGGCACAGACCCACGTACCCGCAACACCCGCCGCCGGTGCGGCGCGTACGCGAACGGAAGGCGGCAGAACGGGAGCCCTGCCGCACCGCACCGCACCGCACCGAACAGCGCCCGCCGGCGGCGGCCTTCGTGCAAACTGCATAGCGCTAGCGTCTCTTGCGCGTTCAACGCACCCCCCACCGACAGGAGCACGTTCATGGCTTTTACCATCAGCCGACGCAGAGCCCTGACGGCCATGCTCGCCGTCCCGGCCGCGGCGGCGGTCGCGGCGGGTGCCGCGGCGGCCGACAGCCCGGCGGCCACGCCCGCAGAGGACCCCGAGGCGGCGCCCAGGAAGGAAGGGCCGACCACGGTGGCGTACGTCGAGGTGAACAACCACAGCATGCTGAACGTCGGCAAGTACACGCTGGCCGGTGACGGCAGCAACGTGTTCGACGTCGCGATCATCTTCGCCGCCAACATCAACTACGACACCGCGAAGCAGTCCGCGTACCTGCACTTCAACGAGAACGTGCAGAAGGTCCTCGACGACGCGGCCAACCAGATCCGGCCGCTGCAGGACCAGGGCATCAAGGTGATGCTGTCGGTCCTGGGCAACCACCAGGGCGCGGGCTTCGCCAACTTCCCCTCCAAAGAGGCGGCTTCGGCGTTCGCCAAGGAGCTGTCCGATGCCGTCGAGAGGTACGGCCTGGACGGCATCGACTTCGACGACGAGTACGCCGCGTACGGGGAGAACGGCACCGGCCAGCCCAACGACAGCTCGTTCGTCCACCTGGTCACCGCGCTGCGCGACAACATGCCGGACGAGCTCATCTCGCTGTACGACATCGGCCCGTCGGCGGACCGGCTGTCGTACGACGGCGTGGACCTGTCCACGAAGTTCGACTACTCCTGGAACCCGTACTACGGCACGTGGGCCGTTCCCGGCATCTCGCTGCCCAAGTCGCAGCTGTCCCCGGCGGCCGTCCACATCGGCGCCACGGACACGGGCACGGTGACGGAGCTCGCCCAGCGCACCAAGAGCGAGGGCTACGGCGTGTTCCTCACCTACAACCTGGACGGCTCGAACCGGCAGGACGACGTGTCGAGCTTCACGAAGGAGCTGTACGGCAGCGACGCCGTCTACAAGCCGTAGCGCCGCTGCCGCCTGTCACCGGCGTCCGGCAGGGCGAGGAGCGGATGGACGTCCTGGTCCGCTCCCACCTGTCGGACGCGCGGTCGGCCGATGCGGCGCGCGACCCGCTGACGAGGGCCGCCGCCGCGGGTTCGCACATGTGCCGTACGAACGGTCGCGTCTCCCCTCCCTGAGACCTAAAGTGGCGGATATCACATGAATCCGAGGCGTACCCCTGCGCCCCGGCGTTCTCTCGCATGCCGCGTACACCTCGTACGGCCCAGGGAGGGCTCATGACACGCGTCTCGATCACGGTGGACGGCACGACGTACGAGGACGAGGTGGAGCCGCGGCTGCTCCTCGTGCACTACCTGCGGGACCGGCTGGGGGTGACCGGTACGCCCGTCGGGTGCGACACCGGGAACTGCGGGGCGTGCACGGTCGACGTCGACGGGGAGAGCGTCAAGAGCTGCTCCGTGCTCACCGTCCAGGCCGACGGCGGGGACGTCACCACCGTCCAGGGGCTGGCCGACGGCGAGGAGTGGCACCCGCTGCAGAAGGCGTTCCACCAGCAGCACGCGCTCCAGTGCGGGTACTGCACCCCCGGCATGATCATGGCCGCCCGCGACCTGCTGCGGGAGAACGCGCACCCCACCCCGGACGAGGTCAGGGAGGGGCTGGAGGGCAACCTCTGCCGCTGCACCGGCTACCAGAACATCGTGCGCGCCGTGCTCGCCGCCTCCGCCGAGATGGAGCGGCAGGCGGGCGCGCCGGAGCCCGGCAAGGCCGCGGGCTCACCGGAAGGCTCACCGGACGGTGGCCCGCCGGGCGCACCGGCGTCCGGCAGCGCCGCGCCGAGCGGGCAGGAGGCGTCCGTATGACCACCGAGGAGATGGCACCCGGCGACGCACGCGACACACACGAGGTCGGCCGCTCCCGCGCGCGCCGCGAGGACGCCCGCCTGGTCACCGGCCAGACCAACTGGACCGACAACATCGCCATGCCCGGCATGCTCCACCTCGCGCTGTTGCGCAGCCCGATGGCGCACGCCCGTATCGACCGCGTCGACGTGTCGCCCGCACTCGAACGGCCAGGGGTGATCGCCGCGTTCAGCGGTCGCGACCTCGCCGACGAGCTGGGTTCGCTGCCGTGCGCCTGGCCGGTCACCGAGGACATCGTGCTGCCCGACCACCCGCCGCTCGCCGTGGACGAGGTGCGGTACGTGGGCGACCCGGTCGCCGTCGTCGTCGCCCGCGACCGGTACGCCGCGGCGGACGCGCTGGAGGCGGTGGACGTGGACTACACGCCGCTGTCACCCGTACTCGACCTGGAGGACGCGCTCGCCGACGGCGCCCCCCTCGTCCACTCCGACAAGGGCACCAACCGCTGCTACACCTGGCCGCTGGCCAACGGCGACTGGGACGCGGCGAAGGCACGCGCCGACGTCGTCGTACGCCGCCGCTTCCACCACCAGCGGCTGATCCCCTCCGCGATGGAGCCGCGCGCGGTGGTCGTCACGCCGCTGGCGGCGGCCGGCGAGTACACGGTGTACTCGGCGACGCAGATCCCGCACATCCTCAAGACGATGCTCGCCATGATCACCGGCATCCCCGAGCAGAAGCTGCGCGTCGTCGCCCCCGACGTGGGCGGCGGCTTCGGCAGCAAGCTCCAGGTGTACGGGGAGGAGGCGCTCGCGCTGGTCGTCGCCAAGCGGCTGGGCCGCCCCGTCAAGTGGACCGAGACCCGCTCCGAGGGCGCGCAGGCCACCCACCACGGCCGCGGGCAGATCCAGGACATCGAGATCGCGGCCGACCGTGACGGCAAGCTGCTCGGCCTCAAGGTCGACCTGCTCGCGGACATGGGCGCGTATCTGATGCTCGTCACGCCCGGCATCCCGATCCTGGGGGCCTTCATGTTCCCGGCGATCTACAAGATGGACGCCTACTCCTTCGAGTGCACCGGCGTGTTCACCACCAAGACGCCGACGGACGCGTACCGCGGCGCGGGCCGCCCCGAGGCGACGTTCGCCATCGAGCGCGTCATGGATGAGCTGGCCGCCGAGCTGCGCATCGACCCCGTGGAGCTGCGCCGCCGGAACTGGATCCGGCGCGAGGAGTTCCCGTACACGAGCATCGCGGGGCTCACGTACGACAGCGGCGACTACGAGTCGGCCACCGAGAAGGCGCTCGGCCTCTTCGGCTACGACGACCTGCGCGACGAGCAGCAGGCCCGGCACGAGTCGGGCGATCCCGTACGGCTCGGCATCGGCGTCTCCACGTACACCGAGATGTGCGGCCTGGCGCCCAGCCGGGTGCTGCGCGACCTGCGGTACGCGGCGGGCGGCTGGGAGGCCGCCACCATCCGCATGCTGCCGACCGGCAAGGTCGAGGTCATCACCGGCACCAGCCCGCACGGCCAGGGCCACGTGACGTCCTGGAGCCAGATCGCGGCGGACGTGCTGGGCGTGCCGTTCGAGGACGTCGAGGTGCTGCACGGCGACACGAAGGTCGCGCCGCAGGGCATGGACACGTACGGCTCGCGTTCGCTCGTGGTGGGCGGCGTCGCGGTGCACCACGCGGCGGGCAAGGTGGTGGAGAAGGCCCGCAGGGTCGCCGCGCATCTGCTTGAAGCGAGCGAGGAGGACCTGGAGTTCGCGGGCGGCGCGTTCACGGTGCGGGGCTCGCCGGAGGCGCGGAAGACGATCCAGGAGGTGGCGTTCGAGACGTTCTCGTCGCACGACCTGCCGGACGGCATGGAGCCGACGATCAACGCCGAGCACGTCATCGACCCGGAGAACTTCTCGTACCCGCACGGCACCCACCTGTGCGCCGTCGAGGTCGACACCGAGACGGGGCGGGTGAGCATCCGGTCGTACGTGTGCGTGGACGACGTCGGCAAGGTCATCAACCCGGTGATCGTCGAGGGCCAGGTGCACGGCGGGCTGGCGCAGGGCATCGCGCAGGCGCTGTACGAGGAGGCCGTGTACGACGCCGACGGCAACCCCGTCTCCGGCACCCTCGCCGACTACCTGGTGCCGTCCGCGCCCGACCTGCCGGACTTCGTCACCGACCGCACCGAGACCCCCGCCACCTCGAACCCGCTGGGCGTCAAGGGCGTCGGGGAGGCGGGCACCATCGCCTCCACACCCGCCGTGGTCAACGCGATCGTGGACGCGCTCCGGCCGCTGGGCGTCACGGAGGTACGGATGCCCTGCACACCGGAACGGGTGTGGCGGGCAGTACGGGAGGCACAGGCAGCGGGCTCAGCACAGGCGGCCGGTTCCGGAGCAGACACGGCTGACACGGCTGGCACGGCACAGACGACAGGCTCGGCGAAGGGCGGTGCGGCATGATCCCGGCCGCGTTCGACTACGTACGACCCGGCACCGTCGACGAGGCGGTCCGCGCACTGGCCGACGCCGGCGACGAGGCGAAGGTGCTGGCCGGGGGCCAGAGCCTGCTCCCGATGCTGCGGCTGCGGCTCGCCTTCCCCGAACTCGTCGTGGACGCGGGCCGACTGCCCGAACTGCGCGGCGTACGCGAGGACGGCAACGCGCTCGTCATCGGCGCCATGACCACCCACCACGACGTGGTGCACGACCCGCTCGTGCGGCGTCACGCCGCCCTGCTCGCGCAGGCCACCCGTACGGTCGCCGACCCCGCCGTACGCCACCGGGGGACCCTCGGCGGGTCCCTGGCACACGCCGACCCGGCGGGCGACCTGCCCGCCGTCGTGCTGGCGCTCGACGGCGAACTGACGGCGGCGGGGCCGCGCGGACGCCGTACGATCCCGGCGCGCGACTTCTTCAGCGACTACCTCCAGACCGCGCTGGAACCCGACGAACTCCTGGTGGAGGTGCGGGTGCCGAAGCTGGAGGGCTGGGGCACGCACTACGAGAAGTTCCAGCTGTCCGCGCAGGCGTGGGCGGTCGTCGGTGTGTCCGCCGCCGTGCGCAGGGAGGACGGGCACATCGCGGAGGCCCGTATCGGGCTGACCAACATGGGCCCGACCCCGCTGCGGGCGGAGGCGGCGGAAGCGGCGCTGGCCGGTGCGGAGGCCGTACCGGGCGCCGTCGGGCGGGCGACCGCTTCGGCGGCGGAGGGTGCGCGGCCCACGTCGGACGTGTCGGCGTCGGCGGAGTACCGCACGCACCTCGCGCGGGTGCTCACCCGCCGGGCCGTACTGGCCGCGGCCGGGACGCCCTGACCGCGGTGAACGAAGGCGAGGCGGTGCCGGAGGAGGCGATGCCGGGCGACGGCGAGGCGGGGGCGCGTACGGGAGCGGGCGCGGGCGCGCGTACGGCGGCGGGTCCGGGCGCGCGTACGGCGGTGGGCGCGGGCGGTGACCGTACGAGCGCCGCCGCGCGCGCGGCGGCCGGCGGCCCGCAGGCGCTGCGCGAACGCCTGGAGGAGACCGGCTATCTGGTGGACGACGGCCTCGCCACCGCCTGCTACCTCGCCCTCACCCTGCACCGCCCCGTCTTCTGCGAGGGCGACGCGGGCGTCGGCAAGACCGCGCTCGCCGCCGCCCTCGCCGAGGTGCTCGACGCACCGCTCATCCGGCTCCAGTGCTACGAGGGCATCGACGCCTCCCAGGCCCTCTACGACTGGGACTTCCCCCGCCAGCTGCTCCACCTGCGCGCCGCCGAGGCCGCCGGGGTCACCGACGCGGAGCAGCTGGAGAACGAGCTGTACGGCCGCCGCTTCCTGATCGCCCGCCCGCTGCTGCGCGCGCTGGAGACGCAGCCGTCCGTGCTGCTGGTGGACGAAGTGGACCGGGCGGACGACGAGTTCGAGGCATTCCTGCTGGAGCTGCTGTCCGAGCACGCGGTGACCATCCCCGAACTGGGCACCCTCCGCGCCGAGACGCCGCCCGTGGTCGTGCTCACCTCCAACCGCACCCGCGAGGTGCACGACGCGCTGAAGCGCCGCTGCCTCTACCACTGGTTCGACCACCCGGACTTCGCGCGCGAGCTGGCGATCGTACGGCGCCGCAGGCCGCAGGTGAGCGAGCGGCTGGCCACCCAGGTCACCGCCGTCGTGCAGCGCCTGCGCGACGAGGACCTGCTGAAGCCGCCCGGCGTCGCGGAGACGCTGGACTGGGCCGAGGCCCTGGACGCGCTGGGCGCGACCGCGCTGGACGCGGAGCTGGCCACGGTGACGCTCGGCTCGGTGCTGAAGTACCGCGAGGACGCGGAGCGCGTACGGGCGCTGGACCTGTCCGCGCTCCTGGACGTACGGGGAGCGTGAGCGCCGTGCCTGCCGTCTCCCACGTACGGGCGGAGCCGGCCGATGCCGTGACCGTGCTCGTCGGCTTCGCCCGCGCGCTGCGCGCCGCCGGAGTGGACGCGGGCCCGGACCGCGTACAGACCTTCCTGGACGCCCTCGACGTGCTCGACCCGGCGCGGCGGCAGGACCTGTACTGGGCGGGGCGGCTCACCCTGTGCGGCGACGCAGACGACCTGGAGCGCTACGACCGGGTCTTCGACGCGTACTTCGCCCCCGGGCCGCGGCCCCGGCACCGTACGCCGCGACCCGCGCCCGCGCCCCGTACGCTGCGGATCGCCGCCGGACCCGAACCGGCGGCGCCACCCGGCACGGAGGACGCCGAAACGGGCCCGCCGCAGGCCGCGCTGGCGAGCAGCACCGAGGTACTGCGGCACCGCGACATCGCCGAACTGACCGCCGCCGAACGCGCCGCCCTGCACCGCCTGCTGAACGCCTTCGCGCTCCCCGGCGAACAGCGCCGTACGCCGCGCCGCCTGCCCGCCCGGCGCGGCGCCGTCGACCCGCGCCGTACGGTGCGCGAACTGCTGCGGGGCGGCGGCGAGTTGGTACGGCTCCGGCGCCGGGCACCGGCGCACAAGCCGCGCCGGGTGGTGCTGCTGCTGGACGTCAGCGGGTCGATGACGCCGTACGCCGACGCGCTGCTGCGCTTCGCGCACGCGGCCTCGCACGGGCGGGGCGGGTTCGGGCCTGTATACGCCTGGTCCGTGGTCGTGGCCACAGCAGTACATCGGATATGTTTTGTACAAGGACACGGCAACCACCCCGCCCTACATCCAGATGTGGATAAGGAGGTGCAGATGGGTATAAGGAACAGGATCATCCCAACCCCGTCCAGGACCTCTGGCCAGCACCACACCTGTGCCGTACCGTGGTGCCCGATTTGCACATCGCGGGAGCTCCGAGCACGGGGCTGAGAGGGCGCTGAAGTTGCTGCGTCGACCGCCGAACCTGTTACCGGGTAATGCCGGCGTAGGGAGTGGGTCTCATGGCCATGCAGGATGCACGCACGCCTGAAAACGGATCAGAACCGCGCAAGCCGGGCTGGCACAAAGGCTACGTGAGCGGATCGCGCCCGGACATCCGGGTGCCCGTCCGCCGCGTGCACCTCACCAACGGCAAGGACGTGACGCTGTACGACACGTCCGGCCCGTACACCGATCCGCACATCGACACCGACGTCCGCCGCGGCCTGGCGCCGCTGCGGGAGAACTGGATCGTCGCCAGGGGCGACACCGAGGAGTACGCGGGCCGCGCGCTGCGGCCCGAGGACGACGGGCTCAAGCACACGTCGCCGCGCGGCGGCCTGAAGAACCTGGACGCGGTCTTCCCCGGCCGTCCGCGCCAGCCGCGCCGGGCGCGTACCGGCCCGCAGGGAGAAGGCGCAGCGGTCACGCAACTCGCGTACGCGAAGCGGGGGGAGATCACCCCGGAGATGGAGTACGTGGCGGTCCGCGAGAACCGTACGCCCGAGTTCGTACGCGACGAGATCGCCGCCGGCCGCGCCGTCCTCCCCGCCAACGTCAACCACCCGGAGACCGAGCCGATGATCATCGGCAAGAACTTCCTGGTGAAGGTCAACGCCAACATCGGCAACTCCGCCGTCACCTCCTCCATCGAGGAGGAGGTCGAGAAGATGACCTGGGCGACCCGCTGGGGCACCGACACGGTCATGGACCTCTCCACCGGCCGCAACATCCACACCACCCGCGAGTGGGTGCTGCGCAACTCCCCCGTCCCCATCGGCACGGTGCCGCTGTACCAGGCGCTCGAGAAGGTCGACGGCAAGGCCGAGGACCTCAGCTGGGAGGTCTACAAGGACACCGTCATCGAGCAGTGCGAACAGGGCGTGGACTACGTCACGGTGCACGCCGGCGTCCTGCTGCGCTACGTACCGCTGACCGCGCGCCGCAAGACCGGCATCGTCTCGCGCGGCGGCTCGATCATGGCGGCCTGGTGCCTGGCCCACCATCAGGAGAGCTTCCTCTACACGCACTTCGAGGAGCTGTGCGACATCCTGCGCGCGTACGACGTCACGTTCTCGCTCGGCGACGGCCTACGCCCGGGGTCGATCGCGGACGCCAACGACGAGGCGCAGTTCGCGGAGCTGCGCACGCTGGGCGAGCTCAACCGGATCGCCAAGTCCCGTGACGTACAGACCATGATCGAGGGCCCGGGGCACGTCCCGATGCACAAGATCAAGGAGAACGTCGACCTCCAGCAGGAGATCTGCGAGGAGGCGCCGTTCTACACCCTCGGCCCCCTCACCACGGACATCGCCCCCGCGTACGACCACATCACCTCGGGCATCGGCGCCGCGATGATCGGCTGGTGGGGCACGGCGATGCTCTGCTACGTCACGCCCAAGGAGCACCTGGGGCTGCCGGACCGGGACGACGTGAAGACGGGCGTCATCACGTACAAGATCGCGGCCCACGCGGCGGACCTCGCCAAGGGCCACCCGGGCGCACAGGACTGGGACGACGCGCTGTCGGACGCGCGCTTCGAGTTCCGCTGGGAGGACCAGTTCAACCTGGCCCTCGACCCGGACACGGCCCGCGCCTTCCACGACGAGACGCTGCCCGCGGAGCCCGCGAAGACGGCGCACTTCTGCTCGATGTGCGGGCCGAAGTTCTGCTCGATGAAGATCAGCCACGACATCAACGAGCAGTTCGGCTCCGACGAGGGCGGAACGCTCACGGAGGAGGAGGTCAGGGAGGGGATGCTGGCCAAGTCGCGCGAGTTCGCGGACGCGGGCGGCCGCGTGTACCTCCCGGTCGCTGACTGATCCGCCGGCGGCCGAGTGTCCCGGCGCGGATGCCGGGACACTCGGCCGCGCGTGCTCAGCCTCTGTGCCCGGCGCGGACGTTCGCGTGGGTCAGGTCCCGATCCAGTACGACGTGATGCGTCTGATCTTCGCGTTCTTGCCGTGGCCGCTGAACTTGAAGACGTCGCAGCAGCGCAGCCGGCGGTCGTCGGCGAACTCGACGGTGCTGCTCACCGATCCCTCGTCGCCGTGCGTGAGAACCGTGTCCAGGCGCAGCGTCGCGGCCCGGTCGCCGAGAGCCGTGTCCAGCGCGGCGGCGAAGTCCGCTCTCCCCCGGAACGTCTGCCGGCCGACGAGCTCCCATTCGACGTCGTCGGAGACCGCCGAGAGCACCGCGTCCGTGTCATGGGTCATCAGCGCTGTCACGTAGTCGCGCAGCACCAGCTTCTTGGGGGCGTTCCCGCAGTCGGGCGTGACGGATACCTGGACCATGCGCGAATGCTACGAGCCGCCACTGACAACCGGTCCGGGCCTGGCTGGCGGACTCGGTATCCGGGGAAAACTTTGGGAATGCGCGTTCGGGTCGGCAGACTGTGGGCATGACGGCCAGATCGCTCAGCAAGGGTGCCAACCTTCCCGTCGACGCGCCCGCGGTGCGCGTCGAGCTCGTCTGGTCCCAGGGACCGGGTGTGCCCGACGTCGACGCCTCCGCGCTGCTGCTCACCGCGGCCGGGCGCGTGCGGGACGACGGCGACTTCGTGTTCTACAACCAGCCGCGGCACGTCTCCAACGCCGTGACGCACCTGGGCAAGCAGACCGCCGGCGGTGCCGTCACCGACACCGTCGAGGTGGCGCTGGCCTCGCTGGAACCGGCCGTCGAACGGGTCGTGCTGTGCGCGTCGGCGGACGGCGGAACGTTCGGGCAGGTGCCCGGTCTGAGCCTCCGGGTGCTGGACGCCGCTACGGGCGCCGAGCTGGCGCGGTTCGACATGGAGGCCGGGACGGAGACCGCGTTCGTCGGCGGTGAGCTGTATCTGCGGCAGGGGCGGTGGAAGTTCCGCGCGGTCGGGCAGGGGTACGCGTCCGGGCTCGCCGGGCTGGCCACCGACTTCGGCATCAGCGTGGACGAGGAGCCGGAGGGGGCTGCCGCGCCGGCAGCGGCGCCCGTACCGGCACCGGAACCCGTAGCGCCACCCGCGCCCGTACCGCCTGCCGCGCCCGCGCCCGTCCCGGCGGCGCCCGCACCGCCCGCGCCCGTACCGGCGGCGCCCGCGCCCGCCCAGCCCGCCGCCGCGGGCGAGGACCGGCTGCCCGTGGACATGCGCAAGCGCCTGTCCCTGCGCAAGGAGCAGGTGGCCGTCAGCCTCCGGAAGCACGGCGCCGCCGGCACCACCGCGCGCGTCATCCTCGTCCTCGACGCCTCCGGGTCCATGTCCATGCTCTACTCCAAGGGCGTCGTGGCCGACGTGGTGGAGCGGATGGCGGCGGTGGCCGCGCAGTTGGACGACGACGGGGAGATGCAGGCGTGGACGTTCGCCTCGAACCCGGCGCGCCTGCCTGACCTGCGGCTGGGCGAACTCCCCGAGTGGCTGCGGCTGCACGTGCGGATCGGGCAGCTGGCCCTCTTCCGCCGCAAGAAGGCGAAGAAGTCCCTGGAGCCCGGCCAGGTCGACATGCGGGACGTCGGCATCCAGAACGAGGAGCAGAAGGTGATCGCCGAAGTCCGTACCTACGTACGCGAGAACCCGGCCGCCGCCCCCACCCTCGTGCTGTTCTTCTCCGACGGCGGCGTCTACCGCAACGCGGAGATCGAGCGCGAGCTGCGCGAAGCGGTGGAGGAGCCGGTGTTCTGGCAGTTCGTGGGGCTCGGGCAGTCCAACTACGGCGTGCTCGAGCGCTTCGACACCCTGCCGGGCCGACGCGTGGACAACGTGGGGTTCTTCGCCGTGGACGACATCAGCACGGTTCCCGACCAGGGGCTTTACGACCGTCTGCTGTCCGAGTTCCCGAGCTGGATCACCGCCGCGCGGCAGGCGGGGATCCTCCGTACGTAGCGCTGAAAGCACGGGGAACGGGCGTCACAGCCGCTTCTGGAAGCAGCGGCTCTCCGGAGTGTCGCGGTACAGGCCGAAGTTGGGCGCCGGGACGTAGCCGCTGGAGGCGTAGAGGCTGACCGCCTCCGGCAGCGGGGTGCCGGTCTCCAGGACCGTCCGTACGCGGCCCGCCTCCCGCGCGCTGTCTTCCAGCGCCGCCAGGATGCGGCGGGCCAGGCCGCGTCCGCGCGCCGCCGGGACGACGTACATGCGCTTGATCTCGGCGTCGCCGTCCTCGTACCCCTCGTCGTTCGCCTCCTGTGCGCGCCAGCCGCCCGAGGCGACGGGCGTGCCGTCCTCGTACGCGACGAGGAACAGCCCCTGTGGCGGCGCGAAGTGCGAGGGGTGCAGCGGGGTCATGTCGTCGGAGCCGTAGCGGGCGACGTACTCGGCTTGCACCTGGTCGCTCAGCTTCACGGCGTCGGGGTGGTCGTAGGGCACGGCACGGATCTCCACGCCCCCAGACCGTAGGCGCCCGTACGCCGCCGTGCGCGGCAATTTCGGCGCGCGCAGGATCGTGGAAGCGCGGGCGGCGGGGCGGGCGCAGCATCGCGGTACGGAGCGCGGCCGACGGGGCAGGCGGGGCCGACGGGCCGACACCTACGAGGAGAGGGCGCGATGATACGGCGGGTCTGGCACGGGTGGACGGCGGCGGCGCAGGCCGACGCGTACGAGCGGCTGCTGCGCGAACGGATCTTCCCCGGCATCCGGGCGCGCGGCCTCGCCGGGCTGCGCGGCCTGGAGTGCTGGCGGCGGCGGACGGACGGGGGCGAGGTGGAGTTCGTGACGGTCATGGCGTTCGACGGCATGGAGGCGGTGGCCGAGTTCACGGGCGGTGACCCGGCTCGGTCGGTGGTGCCGGAGGCGGCGAGGGCGCTGCTGGCGCGGTTCGACGAGCGGTCGGTGCACTACGAGTCGGTGATCGCGGAGGAGTAGGCGGGGCGGCGTGACCGGGACCGGGTGACCGGGGCGCGGGCCGGGGCGGAACGATCGGGGCGCGGGCCGGGCCGCGATGTCAGAGGCGGGGGTTAGCGTGCATACGTGACCCGGTGTCCGGCATCAGCCCTCGTGACCCGGACGCTGGCCGACGTGGACGGTGTCCGGGTGACCTCCGTGCGCTGCCGCGCCCCGGCCGACGGCGGCCACCCGCCCGCGCCGCCCGAGACCGGCGCGCTGCGGCGGGTCGTGCTGCCGGTGAACGGGGTGTTCTCGTGCGCCGGCCGCGGGGCCTCGTATGTGCTGGGGCCGGGTTCCGGGCTCGTGCTGGAGGCGGACGAGCCGTACCGCTTCGGCCATCCTGCGGCAGGCGGTGACGAGTGCGTGGTGATCGCCCTGTCCGCCGACGCGTGGGCGGAATGGGCGGAGTGGGCGGAGAACGTGCCAGCGGGCCTGCGGCCGTACGGGCGCGGGGAGCGGCTGCGGCTCGACTCGCGTGACCTGTGGCGGACCGTGCTGTTCCGCGCCGCCGCGGAGGGGCGGCGCGGTGAGCCGCACGCCGTACGGGAGTTGGCGGTGCTGCATCTCGCGGAGCTCGGCGCGCGGGGCGGCGGCACGGTGCCCGCGTCCGGCCCGGTGCCCGCGTCCCGGCGGCGGGTCGCCGACGCGGCCGCCGCGTTCCTCGCCGCGCACTACGCCGAGCCGATACCGCGCCTGCTCGACGCCGCCGCCGCGGCGGCCGACTGCTCGCCGTACCACCTGGCGCGGGCCTTCCGCGCGGTGCACGGCATGACCCTGCACGCGTACCGCGAGCGGCTGCGTACGGCCGCCGCCCTGCGCGCACTCGCCGACGGCGCCGACGACCTGGCGCGGCTGGGCACCTCCCTCGGGTACGCGAGCCACGGCCACTTCACGGACCGCCTGCGCCGCGCCGTCGCGTCACCGCCCTCGCGAATACGGGCGGTGCTGCGGGAGTCGTACGGGCGGGGCGCCCGCTAGCCAGCGGGCCCGCTGGCTGACTGGCTGACTGGCTGACTGGCTACGCGGTGTGCTGCCCGAGCCGTTCCCCCAGCGCGTCCACGTCGGCCAGGAACCACGTCTGCCGCCCGCGGTTGGACTCCCGTACGAAGTCCCGCAGCGCCGAACTGCCCTCCGTGTGCCGGGAGATGTCCCCGAGGACGGCGAGCCCCATGCCGTACTGGGCGAACTTCTGGATCATGTCCCCCGCCACCCGCGTGTCCAGCCGGAAGAACGCCTCGTCGAAGCGCGCGGCGGGGACGGCGATCCACTGGGCGCCCTGGTAACCGGCGTCGCCGATCAGGTCGAGGGCGTCCTGCTCGCGGCTGAGGGTCGCGCCCTCGGGGGCGCAGACCAGGACGGGGACGTCGTGGATCGTCTGGACGGCTGTCATGGCGGCCAGGCTAGCCGTGGAGGCCGGGCGGACGCGCCGGAGTTTCCGCGCGCAGCAGCGGGACGAGGGCCTCCGCCGCGTCGAGGGCCTGGTCGCGTACGACGTAGGCGGTGATGCCCCAACGGCGTTCGGCGTCCGCCACGGCCGCGGTGATCTCGCGCTCCGTACCGAGCCAGACGTACGGCGACGCCAGCACGTCGGCGTCCGCGCAGCCCGCCCGTTCGGCGAAGCGGCGGGCCGCCGCCTCGGCGTCATCGGTGATCTCCACGTGCTGTACGAGCGCCTCACGTGCGGGCGGCGTGCCGCGGCCGGCGGCCTTCGCGCCGCGCTCGATCAGCTCCGTCTGACGGTCGATGTCGGCGCCGCGCCAGCGGACTTCGTGGCTGTGCCCGTCGGCGAGCGTACGGCCGAGGCCGCTCAGCGCCACCACGTCGGCATGCCGCCCGGCCCACTCCAGGAGCACGGAGTTGCCGCCGCCGAAGGTGAACGGCACCGGCTGCCGCACCGGCCGCGGAGCCTCCAGCCGCGCCGCCCGCGCGTACACCTCGGGCCCGTCGGCGGTCACCTCCTCCCCCGCGAGCAGCGCCCGGCACGCCTCGGCCACGGCGGTGAACCGCCGTACGCGGCCCGCGACATCGGGCCGCACCGAACCGAGCATCTCCCACTCCACCGGGGTGTGTCCGGCCCCGAGCGCCAGCCGCGCCCGGCCGCCGGATACGACGTCGAGCGTTGCGACGTCGCTCGCGAGCAGCAGCGGCTCGCGGAGGCCGGCGTGCGAGACGTACGCGCCGAGCTGGAGCCGCTCGGTGACGGCGGCGGCCGCGGCCAGCGCGACGTACGGGGACGCGGCGGTGCCGGGGTGGTCGGCCACCAGCAGCCCGTCGAACCCGGCCGCCTCGCAGCGGCGCGCGAGCACGCTCCACGACGCGGCGTCCCGCGGCTCCGCCTGTACGGAAATGGCCACCATGCCTTTACCGTGCCCCCTTCCTCGGGGCCACGGCCAGCACCGGACGACCACTCCGCTGCGGGCGAACGGGCGCGCGCATCAAGGCCGTCCGGCGTTTTGCGGACGGCCTACCCGAGCCAAATCAAGCCCGTCCGGCGATTGAGGACGGCCCTCGGCCACGATGGCGCTGCGCTGGGCCGCGCGAAGTGGGCCCACCGGCGGGCCGGTGACCGCTCCGGGCCGTCCTCAAACGCCGGACGGGCTGAGCTGCGAGGGGCGGCTCGAGGCTCCCCCCTCGTGCCTCGAACCGCCCACGGCTCCGTAGGCCAAGAACCGTGGTGACAAGGCTAGTTGGCCCTGAGTCAGTGTCCAATCACTGTGTCGACTTGTACCTATCGATATATTTATCGCTTCGGCAGCGCCAGCGAAGCACCACGCAATGCACCCGCGAACCACCCCGGGCAACCTGGAGATGACGTGGACCTGGACCTCCTGCGTACGTTCCTCGCGGTGCACAGGGCCGGATCGTTCACGCGGGCCGGGGCGCTGCTGGGGCTGTCGCAGCCCACCGTCACCGGGCAGATACGGACACTGGAGCGGCAGTTGGCCAGGCCGCTCTTCCTCCGCCAGGCGCGCGGCGTCACGCCCACGACCGTCGGCGAGGAGCTGGCCCGCAAGGTCGCCCCGCATCTCGACGCCCTGACGGAGATCACGGAGAGCGGGATCGACGAGCAGGCCGAGGGCCGTACGGTGCACCTCGCCGGGCCGCCGGAGTTCCTGTCGCTGCGGGTGCTGCCCGCGCTGGCGCCGCTCGTGGCGGAGGGGCTGGGGGTGCGTACGGTATTCGGGGACACCGAGGAGAACCTCGCGGGCCTGGCCGCCGGCCGCTGCGACATCGCGCTCAGCACCGCCCGCCCGCGCGGCGAACTGCTCGCCGCGACACCACTGTGCGACGAGGAACTGGTCCTCGTCGGCGCGCCCCGCTGGGCCGCCCGGCTGGGCGGCGGGGCGGCGCAGTTACGGGCGAGGGGGGCGGCGGCGCTGGCGCGCGTACCGGCTCTGGACGTGCACGAGAGCATGCCGCTGATGAGCCGCTACTGGACCGCCGTCTTCGACACCCCCGTCACGCAGTCGGCCTCCGTCGTCGTGCCCGACCTGCGGGCCGTGCTGGAGTCGGTGCTCGCGGGCGCCGGTATCGCGGTGCTGCCGCGCTACCTGTGCGCCGCCCTGGTCGACGGGCGGCTGGTCGCCCTGCTGGACCCGCCGGTGCCGCCGCTGCGTACGTACTTCCTGTCGGTACGGGCGGGCACGCTCGCGCTGCCGCACATCGCGCGCACGCACGAACGCCTGCTGCGCGCCGCGACGGACTGGTGACGCGCCGCCACGCACGCGGGGCGGGGCAGTCCGACGGGGCAGTCCGACAGGGCAGTCCGACAGGCAGGGAACGGCGGTAGCGGGGGCGGCGTACGCGGCCGCGTGTTTCGCCGGGCCCGGCGCGGGCCACATCTCCCCCATGGCTCCTGAGCGTCCCGTGGTCAAGCGCACCGCCCGCGCCATCCTCCTCGACGGCCCCGACATGATCGTCATCAAGCGCACCAAGCCCGGCCTCGACCCGTACTGGATCACGCCGGGCGGCGGCGTCGAACCGGACGTGGACACGACCGTCGTGGACGCGCTGCACCGCGAGGTGGACGAGGAGCTGGGGGCGAAGGTGACGGATGTCGTGCCCGCGTTCGTCGACACCGTGCCCGAACCGGCCGGTGGAGACGGCGGGGACGACGGGGACGACGGGGACGGCGGAGACGTACGGGGCGGCGTGAAGGTGCAGCACTTCTTCGTCTGCCGGCTCGCCTCGATGGACACCTCGCGGCGGCACGGGCCGGAAGTGGACGAACCGAGCGGGGAGTACGAGATCGTGCGCATCCCGTTCAGCCGTGCGGGCATCGCCTCGGTGGAGGTGGTGCCGCCGTCGCTGCGGGCGTATCTGGACGCGAACATCGAGGGCGTACTGGCCCTGCTCGCGCCCGACCTCGGCTGACCTCGGCCGGACCCGCGGCCGGCCTCGGCCGGCTCGCCGCGGCACGGGCCCCACGCGCCGCGCGGCGCCGCGTACGGCCGACCGTCAGCCGAACCACCCCTGGAACGGGGCCGCCGGCTCGCTCTGCTGGGCCGCGCGGGCGCGCCGTTCCGCCTCGGCGAGGGCGCGTTCGGCCTCCTCGCGCCACATCACCTGCTCCGGTACGCCCGGCGCGTCCGACCCGTCGAGTGACGGCAGTGGCGGGAGCGGCGGAAGGGGCGGCACGGGCGGCACCGTCAGCCCTTGCGGGAGCGGCTGCGAGCCCGCCACCGGCTCCGACTGCGGCTGCGGCTGGGCCGACACGGCGGGCTCGGCGGGACGTTGAGCAGGCACCGCAGGAACGGGCGGTGCCGCCGGTGCCGCAGGAACGGGCGGTGCCCCCGCGGCAGCGGCCTCCGCCGCCACCGCCGCCGCGTCGTGCTCGCGCGGCGGCCGTTCCACGGGCCCGCGCTCGCGCGCGTCCCGCGCGGCGCCGAAGAAGTCGCCGCCCTTCCGCTTGTAGTCGTCGGTGCCCCACTCGCGCGCGGGCCGCTTCGGCGCCTTCTGCAGGTGGGGTATGTGCTTGGCGCAGTGGATGTACGCCTCCTCGACCCCGACGCGTACCCACAGCTGCGCGCGCCGTCCGGGCATCGGGTCGTGCGGCAGGTCGGGGTAGAGCGCGCGCATCTCCTCGTCCTCGACCAGTTCGGCGGTGCCGTTGACGTGCAGGCCGATACGGGCGCGGATGAAGTCGACCATCAGGATGCCCAGATGGGGGTTCTCCTGGATGTTTCCGAGGCTGGCGTGCACGCCGTTGCCCCGGTACTCGGGGTAGACGAGGGTGCGTTCGTCGAGCACGCGCAGGAAGCCCGGCGGCCCGGCGCGGAGGCTGCTGTCGCACTCGCCGTGCCGGTCGGCGGTGGAGAGGAAGAACATCTCCTGCTGGTGCGTGAACTCCCGCATCCGCTCGTTGAGATGGTCCAGGACCTGCTCGTCGTAGAAGCGGTCGGCACGCGTGGTGGTGCCGAGCCGCTGCTGCAGCCCGTGCTCACCGTCACTGCCGGGGCGGGCCACGGTCTCGGCCACCCTGGTGTGCTCGTACTGTGCCTCGGCTGCCTCGGCGTCTGCCACCTGCGCTGTCTCCTTCTGCTTCCCCAGGCCGGGGCCGCCCGTGTGCGCGGCTCCGTGGCGCTTCGCGTCCGGTCATCCTCGCGGCACTCGATTGCGACGATGTAATGCGGTGCGCTCCACTGCGGTGCCCTGCGTGCTGCGAACTGCGTGCTGCGGTACGCGTGTTGTGTTGTACGGGTGCTGCGTGCTCTCGTCCGCCGCTCTACTGCGCGGCGGCGACCAGTTCGTCGATCGAATCGTGCCGTATGCGGTGGGCCGGGATGCCCGCGCCTCTCAGCGCGTCGACGGCGCTGCGGATCATCCCCGGCGGTCCGGACAGGTAGCCGTCGTACGCGCTCCATGGCCCGTACTGCCGTATCACATCCGGCAGTTGCCCCTCCAGTGGTGCGGAGCCGCCCGGCTGCCCGGGCCCGTAGCCGGGGCCGTGCAGCGGGACGTCCGAGACGACGGGCCGTACGGACAGCCACGGGTGCCGGTCGCCGAGCCGCAGCATGGTGTGCAGGTCGTACAGGTCGTGGTCGCTGCGGGCGCCGTAGAACACCTCGACGGGGCGGGACCGGCCGTGCTCCGCGACATCCTCGACGAGCGCCTTGATCGGCGCGATGCCGGTGCCGCCGCCGAGGCAGAGCAGCCCGGTGTCGGTGCTGTGGTCGACGGTCATCGAGCCGCTCGGCGGCCCGAGCCGCACCGTGTCGCCGGGGCGGGCGCGGTGCACCAGCGCGTTGGAGACCCAGCCCGCAGGCACGGCCTTGACGTGGAAGCTGAGCAGCCCGTCGGAGCGGGGCGCCGACGCAAACGAGTAGTGCCGCCACACGCGCGGCCACCACGGCGTCTCGATGCTGGTGTACTGGCCCGCGCGGAACGGGTACGGCTGGTCCGGGCGCACGGTCAGCACCGCGATGCCGGGGGTGCGCATCTCGTGCGCGACGATCTCGGCGTTCCACCAGGCGGGGGCGCGCTTCTCGTCCTCGGCCGCCGCGTCGATCATGATCTGCGAGATGGTGGTGTACACCCGTACCCACGCCGCCTCGGACTCGTCGCTCCAGGTCAGCGTGCAGTACTGGGTGAGCGCGGCGATCAGGCACTCGCCGACGGCGGGGTAGTGCTCGGGCTGCGTCCCGTACTTGCGGTGGCCGCGGCCCAGCCCGGACAGGTACTCGGTCAGCACGTCCGGGTCGTCGCTCAGCCGCGCGGCGGTCAGCAGCGCGCGGAAGATGCGGTCGCGCTGGGTGTCCATCGAGACGGGGAACAGCTCGCGCAGCTGCGGGTGCTGGACGAAGAGCAGGGCGTAGAAGTACGCGGTGGCGGAGTCGGCGACGGGCTCGATCTCCTCCAGATTGCGGCGGATGAGCGTGCTGTCGTCGGCCGGGCCGTACTCGGGGAGCGGGGTGCGGAGCTGCACCGGCTGGGTGGGCGGCGGGGCGGGCGCGTACGGGGTACGGGCGGACCGCTGTCGGCTTGAAAGCTTAGGGTTGGTTTTGTTTTTTTTTTT
>NZ_CP031320.1:7470300-7593335 GCF_003355155.1 Streptomyces armeniacus
AATGTGTATAAGAGACAGGTTGTGCCCCGCCACTCCGCTGACGCCGCCGCCGCGTACCGCGCCCGCGCCGCACAGCAGCACGTTCGCGTGCCGCGTGGCCACGCCCCAGCGTCCGGCGGCGGGGTCGTCGGCGTACGGGAAGGACAGGTCGCCGTGGAAGATGTGGCCGCCGGGCAGGCGGAGTTCGCGCTCCAGATCGCCCGGCGTCTTGGCCTCGATGCACGGCCTGCCGTCGGCGTCGTGTGCGAGGCAGTCGGCGATGGGCTCCTCGAGGTGCGCGTCGAGCTGCGCGAGCGTGGCCGCCAGCAGCTCGTCGCGGCGTGCGTGCTCGTCGTCCGCGAAGAGACCGGCGGGGGTGAGCAGCCCGAAGAGGGTCATCGTCTGCCAGCCGCGCCCGGCGAGGTCGGAGCCGAGGATGGTCGGGTCGGTCAGCGAGTGGCAGTAGATCTCCGAGGGCGGGGCGGCGGGGAGTTCACCGGCGCGCGCCTGCCGGTACGCGGTGGCCAGCTGCTCGTACCCCTCGGCGACGTGGAACGTGCCCGCGAACGCCTCCCTCGGGTCCACGGCGCGGTCGCGGAGCCGGGGCAGCCGGCGCAGCACCATGTTGACCTTCAGCTGCGAGCCGGCGGCGGGCTCCGGTCCGGGCTCGCCGAGGAGCCCGGCGAGCGTCTCGGGCGAGGCGCCCACGAGCACGTCGCGCGCGGCGACGGTGCCCTCGGCCGTGGCGCCGCTGTAGTGGACGGCCGCGGACGCGCTCCCGTCCGTCTCGATCGCGTGCGCCTGGTGGCCGGTGAGGATCTCGGCGCCGGCGCGGCGCGCGGCGTCCGCGAGCGCGTCGGTGAGCGCGCCCATGCCGCCGACGGGCACGTCCCAGTCGCCGGTGCCGCCGCCGATGACGTGGTAGAGGAGGCAGCGGTTCTGCCGCAGCGACGGGTCGTGCGCCTGCGAGAACGTGCCGATCAGCGCGTCGGTGAGGACGATGCCGCGGACGGTGTCGTCCTCGAAGTGCTCCTCGATCGTCTCCCCGAGGGGCCGCTCGAACAGCGCCTCCCAGGCCGCGTCGTCACCGACGCGCGCGCGGAGCTGCGAGCGGGTCGGCAGGGGCTCGGTGAGGGTCGGGAAGACGCGTACGGCCACCTCCTGCGTCATGGCGTAGAACCGCTGCCACGCCGCGAACTCCCGCTCGGAGCCGGTGAACCGGTCGAACGCCTCCCGCGTACGCGCCGTGCCGCCGCCCGCCAGCAGCCCCGTCGGCTGCCCGCCGCGCACGGCCGGGGTGTACGACGACACGGCGCGCTTCCGTACGGTGAAGCGCAGCCCCAGGTCGTCGAGGATCCGCTGCGGGAGCAGGCTGACGAGGTACGAGTACGCCGACAGCCGGGCGTCCACACCGCGGAACGGGCGGGTCGAGACGGCGGCGCCGCCCGTGTGCGGCCGGCGTTCGAGCACCAGCACGCTGAGCCCGGCTCGGGCGAGATAGGCCGCGGCGACCAGGCCGTTGTGACCGCCGCCGACGATCACGGCGTCATACGAGGGCTGGGCAGGCATGGCTCTTGGTAACACGCTCCGCGGGACCCCCGCCAGCGCACGTACGGCGGCGGCGCGACCCTCGGCGCGCACCTCGGGCGCGTGCGCACCGGGCCGTCAGCATCCCGCCGTACCGCCGCCCTGCCGGCGGCGCAGGGCCTCCACCTGCCGGTACAGCTCGGCGGCCTCGGCGCCGCGGCCCAGCCGGTCCAGGCAGTGCGCCTCGTCGTTGCGGCTGCTGAGGGCGTCCGGGTGGTCGGCGCCGAGCACGCGCTGGCGGGCGTCGGCCACCTGGCGGTACACCGCCAGGGCCTCGGCCCAGCGGTCCAGGCGGCCCAGGGCGACGGCCAGTTCGCGGCGGCTCACGAGGGTGTCGGGGTGGTCGGCGCCGAGCGCCCGTTCGCGGAGCGCGCTCACGTCCCGTGCCTGGGCGAGCGCCTCGTCCCAGCGCCCGAGGCGGCCCAGGTTGACGCCGACCCCGTGCCGGGCGCGGAGCGTCTCCGGGTGGACGGGGCCGTGCGCGCGGGTACGGGCGTCGGCCAGCTCGCGGTAGAGCTCCAGGGCCTCCTCGGAGCGGCCGAGCCGGCCCAGGCTGATGCCGGCCTCGTAGCGGGCGGCGAGCGTGTCGGGGTGGTCCGGCCCGAGGGTGCGGGCGCGGGCGTCGGCGACGTCGAGGTACGTGCGCAGCGCCTCCTCCCACCGGTCGAGCCGCCCCAGCGCGTACGCCACCTCGTACCGGGTGACGAGCGTGTCCTTGTGGACCGGGCCCAGCACCCTGGCGCGCGCCCCGGCGACGTCGCTCGCCATGCGGTACGAGTCCTCCAGCCGCCCGAGCCGGCTCAGGTTGAACGCGAGGTTGTGCCGGCACAGCAGCGTGTCCGGGTGGTCGGCGCCCATGGTGCGCTCCCGTGCGGCGAGCACCTCCGTGTACACCGCGTGCGCCTCCGTGTGGCGGCCGAGCCTGCCCAGCACGTACGCCGACTCCTGCCGCGCGGCGAGCGTCTCGGGGTGGTCGTGCCCGAGCGCGCGTTCCCGTCCGGCGACCACCTGCTCGTACGCGCGTACCGCGTCGGCGTGCCGGCCGAGGCGGCACAGCGCGAACCCGATCTCGTACCGGCTCACCAGGGTGTCCGGGTGGTCGGGGCCGAGCGCGCGCTCGCGTTCGGCGGCGACCGCCCGGTGCGTCTCCTCCGCCTCCGCCCAGCGGCCCAGCCGGCCGAGGCTCAGGCCGGCGCTGTGCCGGTCGGCGAGCAGCGCGAGCTGCTCCGGCGGGGGCGCGGCGGCGCCCGTACGGTGCGCCGCGCCGGCCGGCGCGGCGGGCGCCCCCGTACGGCCTGCTGCGGCGACGGCCGCCGGGCCGGGGGCGACGACGAGCGGCGGCTGCGTCGGCCCGGTCCACTGCCCGGTCAGCCCGGCGACCGCGCCGCCCGGGTGCGGCTCGCTGCGTACCTGCCCGGAGCCGGTGGCCTTCGAGCCCGTGCCGATCCCCTGCGTCCAGTGCGGCATGCGGAACGCGTGGTCCGGCTGCGTCGGCGTCGCCTCCGGCGGGAGGCCGGGCCGCGTGACGCCGGTGAGCTGCCGTACGAGCGCCGCGGCGTCGTCGGGCCGCTCCTCCGGCTGCTTCGCGAGCAGCGCGAGGATGGCCCGGTCCAGCGGCTCGGGGAGGTCGGCGCGGCGGCTGCGGGGCGGCGCGGGCGGGGTGTCGCGGTGGCTCACGAGGACGGCCCAGGCGTCGCCGTTGTCGAACGGCGGCGCGCCGGTGGCGAGTTCGTACAGGACGCAGCCCAGCGAGTACAGGTCGCTGCGGTGGTCGACGTACGCGCCGGCGATCTGCTCCGGGGACATGTAGTGCGGGGTGCCCATGGCGATGCCGCCGCCCGTGAGCCGGGAGGTGAAGCCGATGTCGTGGCCCAGCCGGGCGATGCCGAAGTCGCAGATCTTGACGGAGCCGTCGGCGGTGCGCATCACGTTGGCGGGCTTGAGGTCCCGGTGCACGATGCCCTGGTCGTGGGTGTAGGCGAGCGCGGCGGCGACCTGTCCCGCGATGTCGGTGACCTCGGGGACGGGCAGCGGCTGGTGGCCGTTGGCGTTGAGCAGCTGGCTGAGGTTGTGCCCGTCGAGGAGCTCCATCACGAGGTACAGCACGCCGTCGTGTTCGCCGAAGTCGTGTACGACGGTGACGCCGCGGTGCTGGAGCGAGGCGGCGACGCGGGCCTCGCGGCGGAAGCGCTCGCGCAGCACCGGCATGAAGGACCGGTCGCCGGCCTGGCCCGCGGGCTTGAGGCACTTCACGGCCACGGCCCTGCCGAGCGACTCGTCGCGGGCCCGCCACACTTCGCCCATGCCACCGCGCCCGATGAGCTCCAGCAGCTGGTAACGGCCCTGGATCAGCGCGGTATCCGCCATCGCCGCAGTCGCCCCCGTCGTCGCCCCGGTCCTCCCCCGCCCAGTATGGCGTCCGGGCTGCGGCCTGTGTATGCCGATGTATGCCGAGCGGGCGGCGTACCGGAGTCGGCCGCAAGCTGGAAGTGCACGCGGCGGGTCGTTCCGCCGGACGCCCGTGAACTGCTTGAGTGGTGCCGTCCGTGACGGCGCTGTACTGGGAGGCCCGTGATGAAGCAGCTGATCAACGTTCCGGAGACCGTGGTGGCCGATGCGTTGCGCGGAATGGCCGCCGCGCATCCGGAGCTGACGGTCGACGTGGAGAACCGCGTGGTCGTACGGGGCGACGCGCCCGTACAGGACAAGGTGGCGCTGATCTCCGGCGGCGGCTCCGGCCACGAGCCGCTGCACGGCGGCTTCGTGGGCTACGGGATGCTGGACGCGGCCTGCCCCGGCGAGGTGTTCACCTCGCCCGTGCCGGACCAGATGGTGCGCGCCGCGGCGGCCGTGGACAGCGGCGCGGGCGTGCTGTTCATCGTGAAGAACTACACCGGTGACGTGCTGAACTTCGACATGGCGGCCGACATGGCCGAGGACGAGGGCGTGGCCGTCGCGAAGGTCCTCGTGGAGGACGACGTCGCCGTCACGGACAGCACGTTCACCGCGGGCCGGCGCGGCACGGGCGCCACCCTGTTCGTGGAGAAGATGGCGGGCGCCGCCGCGCAGGAGGGCGCGCCGCTGGAACGCGTGGAGGCGGTCGCCCGCAAAGTCGCCGGATCGGCGCGCAGTTTCGGGGTGGCGCTCAGCGCGTGCACGACACCGGCCAAGGGCAGCCCCACCTTCGATCTGCCGCCCGGCGAACTCGAGCTGGGCATCGGCATCCACGGCGAACCCGGCCGGGAACGCCGCGCCATGATGACCTCCGGCGAGATCGCCGACTTCGCCGTCGACGCCGTCCTCGACGACCTCGCACCGGACGGGCCGGTCCTCGCCCTCGTCAACGGGATGGGCGGGACACCGCTGCTGGAGCTCTACGGCTTCGCCGCCGAGGTGCACCGGGTGCTCGCCGAGCGCGGCGTGGCCGCCACGCGCACCCTCGTCGGCAACTACGTCACCTCACTCGACATGGCCGGCGCCTCGGTGACGCTGTGCCGCGCGGACGAGGAACTGCTGCGGCTGTGGGACGCGCCGGTCCGTACGCCCGGACTGCGCTGGGGGGCGTGACGCGTGCCGGAACGTGAGGCGCTCGCGCCCCGTGCGGACGCTCGTGTGGGCATCGTGCTGGTATCGCACAGCGCCGACGTCGCCGCCTCGGTCGCGCACCTCGCCACGGCCCTCGCGGGCGGTGGCGAGGTGGCGCCCGTCAGGGCGGCAGGCGGCACCCCGGACGGGGGCATCGGCACGAACGCGGACGGCATCACCGAGGCGGCGCGTGCCGCCGACGAGGGCGCGGGCGTGGTGCTGCTGGCCGACCTGGGCAGCGCGGTGCTGACGGTCAAGACGCTGCTGGCCGAGGACGAACTGCCGCCCGGCTCGGAGCTGTTGGACGCACCGTTCGTGGAGGGCGCGGTGGCCGCGCTGGTGACCGCGTCGGCGGGAGCCGACCGGGCGGCGGTCGCGGCGGCGGCCCGCGAGGCGTACGACTACCGCAAGACGTAACTCCGCCCCGGCCGCCCCTGGCCCGTCCGGCGCCCGGTCCACAACCGCCACCACCCCAAGCCCGTCCGGCGCTTGAGGACGGCCCTCAGCCCACTACCGGGCGGCACCCACCGACGGGCGCTCACCGCCTCGTACCCGGACGCGGCCCGGAAGGGGCCCAGGTTCGTCCTCAATCGCCGGACGGGCTGTACTGGGCAAAGGCCGCTCTCACCTGCGGCCGACCCCCATTGGGGGTGCCGGACGGGCTGGATTGGGCCGGCGAGGGGCGCCGTCAGGCAGCGGGCGGGGCGGGGTGTTCGAACCACGCCGGTCCGTCCCCCGCCGCCTGCTTGATCCGCATCAGCGCGAACTCCTCCAGCGGCGGCAGCGCGTCCCGCTCGAACCAGCCGACCTCCAGCGACTCGTCGTCGTTCACCTGCGCCTCGCCGCCGACGGCCCGGCAGCGGAACGCGATGTCCATGAACTGGCACCGGTCGCCGTTCGGGTACTCCACCGGTTCCATGCCCTGGACGAGGATCACCCGCTCCGGCACGCACCGCACCGCCGTCTCCTCGTACACCTCGCGCACCGCCGTGGCGGCGGGCTGCTCGCCCGGCTCGGCGATGCCTCCGATGATCGACCAGCCTCCGGTGTCGGCCCGGCGGGCCAGCAGCACGCGGTCCTCGTCGTCCAGTACGACCGCGCTGACGCCGGGGAGGAAGAGCAGCTGCCGTCCCGCGGTGACGCGCAGTTCGCGGATGAAGTCGGGAGTAGCCATGCGCTCGACTCTACGTGCTGCGGGCGGACGTTCCGTGGCCACTCCGGGCGCTCCGGTCCCGCCCGAGACCTGCACACTCCGTACGTTCAGCCGTTACGGTGGGCAGCCTGAGTCACGGCCGCTTCCCGCAACCCCACACGGTGGCGCGGCGCCCACAGGCCCGGGGGGGGTCGTACGGCTTATGGCGTCACCCGTACTGGAGCAGCCCGCAGCCGCCGCACGCGGCGGGAACGCGTCCGACATCGCCGGCACCCTCGTCCTGGGCAGCTGCGCCGCCTGGGCGCTGATCACCGCCGCGGGCCGCGACTCCCGTCCCGAAGGGGTGCTGCTCGCGGTGCTCGCGGTCGCCGCGGGCTACGCGTGCGGGCGCGTCACCGGCGCCCTGCTGCCCGTGGCCGCGCCCGCGCTGGCCGCGCTGGGCTGCGTCGCGCTGGCGCTGGCGTCGCCCCGCGTGGTGCCGGGGGCGATGGCCGCCGCGACCGGCGCGGAGCCCGCCGGGCGGAACGGCGCCACCGCCGCGCTGCTCATCCTCGCGGCCGGCGCGGCCTGCTGCGCCGCGGCGGCGGCGCGCTCCCGGCGCGTACGGCCGGCGCTGCGGCTGCTCGCGGTGTGCGTGGTGGCGGTGGCGCTGGCGTACGGGCCGCCGGCGGCGTTCGCGGCGGCGCTCGGCGTGCTGCTGGCGTCGCTCGGCGCGGAACGCATGCGGCGCCGCCTGCTCGGTCTGGCCGGGCTGGCCCTGCTGACCGCTTCGGTGACGGGCGGCGTCTGGGCGGTGGCCGGCGACCGTGCGCCGGACGGGCTGACGGCGGCCGTCGAGGGGCAGGTGACCGAGCAGCGTAAGGCGCTGTGGGCGGACGCGGTGGACGCCGTGCGGGAGCGTCCGCTGATGGGCTACGGCCCGGACACGTTCGGCGATCTGGGCGATCCGGCGCAGCGGACGGCCGTGTCGGACGGGAAGCCGCACTCGGCGCTGCTGCAGGTCACCTCGGAGCAGGGGGTGCCGGGCGGTGTGCTGCTGGCGGCGGCGTTCGGCTGGCTGCTGCTGGCCCTGTGGGCGTCGCCGTGCGGCACGCCGGTGGTGCTCACCGCGGGCGCGGCGCTGACCGCGGTGGCCGTGCTGGCGTGCGTGTCCAACGCGCTGAGCTTCACGGCGGTGACGACTGGTGCCGGTGCGCTCGCGGGGATCGCGACGGCGCGCAGGCTGTCGTAGGGCTGAGCGTTCCCGTGTGCCGCGGGCGGTGGCGGGGCCGCGTCAGGCTTCCGCGGTGTGCCCGCCGCCGAGCGGCGGACCGTTGCGTCCGGAGCGGTGCAGCCGCTGCCGGATCACGTCGACGGCCGCCTCCGCGTCGTCCACCGTCACGGTGAACACGCGGCCGTCGCCCAGCGTGAGCACAAGGCCCTCGCCGCGCCGTACGACCACGGCCGTGCCCTGCTCCGGCCGCCAGCGGTAGCCCCAGCCGCCCCACTTCCGCGGCGTGACCTCGGGCGCGTGATCGGCCTCGACCACGTCCGCCAGCCGGATGCGCCGCCGGGGCAGTCCGGCGTGCCCGCAGCGCACCTCGAGCGCCTCGTGGTCGACGCGGACGCGCACGGTGACGAACGCCAGGGTGCCGAACAGCATCAGCAGTCCTGCCGCCACGCAGCCGATGACGGACATCAGCAGTGGTACGACGTTGTGGGTCCAGGCGGTGGTCACGGCGAGGACTATGCCCAGTGCCAGGCAGCCGGCGCCGAGGGTGGCCAGGGGCCACTGGAGGCGGTTGCGCGCGTGGCCCGTCCAGAGGGCGGGCTGCCGTGTGCCGGCGGGGGCGGTCTCCGCACACGCCCCCTGGGGACGGGGGTGGTCGCTCATGTGCCGCAGCCTACGCCCGAACGTGTGCCGCCACCCAGGGTGTCGCCCGTCCGGGTGACGCATCACACCGCGCCGCGTGGCGTGGTGCCTGGTCAGGGCGTTGCGGGGACGCCGGCGAGCAGCCGGCCCTCGGCGTAGCCGAGCGCGGCCGGGGGCAGCTCGGCGGGGGCGCCGCCGAGCAGCACGGTGAGGCCGCCGGCGGCCTCGGCGTCGGGGGCGGGCCGTACGCCCGCGCGGCGCAGCGCCTGGGCGGCGACGGCCGCGGCCGAGCCGCGCAGGTCGGCGGGTGGCGCCGCGGACGGGGCGGTGGCGGCGCGGATGCGGGTGGCGACCAGCTCGTAGTGTGTGCAGCCGAGCACGACGGTCTGTACGTCCCTCGGTGTGAGGAGCGCGGCGGCGCTGATGGCGGCGTCGATGGCGGGTTCGTCGCCGGTCTCGACGGCGTCGGCGAGGCCGTGGCAGGGCACCTCGGTGATCCGGGCGCCGTTCCCGAACTCCTCGATGAGGCGGCGCTGGTACGGGCTGCCGGTCGTGGCCGGGGTCGCCCAGACGGCGACCGGTCCGCCCTCGGCCGCGGCTGGCTTCACCGCGGGCACCGTACCGACCACCGGCAGGCCCGGCTCCAGCTCGGCGCGGAGCGCCGGCAGCGCGTGCACCGAGGCGGTGTTGCAGGCGACGATCAGCGCGTCCGGCTCGTACGCGGCGGCGGCGCGCGCGCAGGCCAGCGCGCGTTCGGCGATGTCCGCGGACGTACGCGGCCCCCAGGGCATGCTGCCGGGGTCGGAGGAGAGTACGAGGTCGGCGTCCGGCCGCAGCCGGCGTACGGCGGCGGCCGCGGCGAGCAGCCCGAGGCCGGAGTCCAGGAGCGCGATTCTCACGGGCACAGCGTACGGTGCGGCCGCCTGGCGCGGCCCGCCGGTCCCGCGCCGACCGCGCCGCGCGGGCGTACGGCGCGCCGGAACGGAGCCGTGCACCGCACGGCTGCCGCGCGGGGCGCGGGTTCTCCGGCAGACTGCGCCGGGTGAGCGTGCTGACCTGGATGGCCGTGGCCGCACTCGGCACATGGGCCTGGCTGCTGCTGTGCCAGGGGTTCTTCTGGCGTACGGACGTCCGCCTGCCGCACCGTACGGCGCCGGACCGCGCGGCGTCCCGCGGCGGGCGGCCGGGACGTGCGGAGCCGGAGCGGTGGCCGCCGGTCGCCGTCGTGGTCCCCGCGCGGGACGAGGCCGGGGTGCTGCCGCGGAGCCTGCCGTCGCTGCTGGCGCAGAAGTACCCGGGCCGCGCCGAGGTGTTCCTCGTCGACGACGGCAGCACCGACGGCACCGGCGCCCTCGCCCGCGCGCTCGCCGACGGACACCCCGGAGGGCTGCCCCTGACGGTGGACTCCCCCGGCGAACCGGAACCGGGCTGGACCGGCAAGCTGTGGGCCGTACGGCACGGGATGGCGCTGGCCCGCGACCGTACGGACGCCGAGTACCTGCTGCTGACGGACGCGGACATCGCGCACGACCCGGACTCGCTGCGCGACCTCGTGTCCGCCGCGCGTACGGGCGGCCTGGAACTCGTGTCGCAGATGGCGCGGCTGCGCGTGGCGAGCGGCTGGGAGCGGCTGCTCGTGCCCGCGTTCGTGTACTTCTTCGGGCAGCTCTTTCCGTTCCGCCGGGTCAACCGGCCGTCCGCCCGTACGGCCGCCGCCGCGGGCGGCTGCATGCTGCTGCGTACGGACGCGGCCGTACGCGAGCGGCTGCCGGACAGCATCCGGCAGGCGGTGATCGACGACGTGACGCTGGCGCGCGCGGTGAAGCGCGGCGGCAGCGGCCGGATCTGGCTGGGGCTCGCCGACGGCGTGGCCAGCGTGCGCCCGTACGACGGGCTGCGCGAGCTGTGGCGGATGGTGGCGCGCAGCGCGTACGCCCAGCTGCGGCACAGCCCGGCGGTCCTGATCGGTACGGTCGCGGGCCTGGTGCTGGTCTATCTCGTGCCGCCGGCCACCGCGCTGGCCGGGGCCGCGACGGGGAACTGGGCCGCGGCGGCCGCCGGCGGCGCGGCGTGGGCGGTGATGACGGCGACGTACGTGCCGATGCTGCGCTACTACCGGCAGCCGCCGTGGCTCGCGCTCACACTGCCGCTGACGGCCGCGCTCTACCTGCTGATGACGGTCGACTCCGCCGTGCAGCACCACCGGGGGCGCGGTGCGGCCTGGAAGGGCCGCACCTACCCCTGATCCTCCTGCCGGCCTGCCCGAATCAGCCGGCCTGCGCGGTCACTTGCGGCCGGGCGTCCACTGCATGCCCCAGCCGTACGCGTAGTCGACGGTCCGCTGCGGGCTGACGCCCCGGTCCGGCACCAGGTAGCGGGCCTCGCGCTGGACGTGAAGCTCGCCGCCCTGGTTGGTGAGCAGGGCGAGCGCGCAGACCGTCGAGGGGACGGTGCACTCGTCGAGGTGGAAGTCGACGGGCGCGCCGTGCTGCGGCTGCAGCGTGACGGTGGCGTTGAGGTTGGCGAAGCTGCGCGCGCCCTCGTACACGGTGACGAACAGCAGGATGCGCCGCAGGTCCTTCACGTGGTCGAGGTTGACGGTGAGGTTCTCGCCGGACTCGACGGCGCCGGTGCGGTCGTCTCCGTCGAGGTGGATGTACGGCGGCTGGTGCAGCGCGCCGAAGGCGTTGCCGAGCGCCTGGACGACTCCCTTGCGGCCGTCGGCGAGTTCGTACAGCGCGCACAGGTCGAGGTCGAGGTCGGAGTGCATGGCCATGGCGCGGCCCAGCTTGCGGCCCCAGCCCGAGAACTGCTTGTGCACCTGCCAGTTGAGGTTGACGCGCAGCATGCCCGAGGTGCCGCCCTGCTTGCTGAGCGACACGGACGGCGCCGACTTCGTCAGCGTGACCTTGCTCAGCTGTACGGGTCCGCCGCCGGTCTGCGGGGCGGGTGCGGGTGCCTGGGGCGCCTGCGGGGCGGGTGCGGGCGGCGGCCGGTACGGCGCGGGACGCGTGCGCCGCGTGTGCGCTGGCCGCGGCGCTTGCGACCGTGACGGAGCCCGAGGAGGGGCTGGGCCGGCTCGACGCGGTGGGCGGCGACGGCGATCACGGCCAGGGCATGGTGCGCGGCCTGCGCGGCGCCCGCGCCGCGGCCCGCGCGGAGGAGGCGGCACGTACGGGGGCGGGTTCCCGTACGGAAGCGGGCGTGCGTACGGAAGCGGGCGCGCGTACGCGCGCAGGGGCACGCACGGAAGCGGGGGCACGCACGGAATCGTTGGCGCGGTGCTTTTTTTTTTTTTCAAGCGAGATGTGTATAGGAGACCGGGGCACCCCAAGCCGTCGGAGCCACGGAGCCATACGCCCGGAATGACCCATTCGCCGCATCGCACACCCCTTACACTCGCACAGAGCGCCCCAGACCTCGGCTGCGAAATGATCAGCTCCGCCCCGAGGAGGCACTTGGTGCACGAGGCACAGGAAACCACTCTCCCCGCCCCGGCCGCGCCCGACGTTCCCGCGCAGGCCGCCCGACACGCCGCGCTCACCAAGCAGGTCACCGCGGCGGGCCTGATGCGCCGCCGTACGGGCTACTACATCGCCCGCATCGCCCTGGTGAGCGTCCTCTACGCCGCGGGCTGGACCGCCTTCGTCCTCGTCGGCGACAGCTGGTGGAACCTCGCCGTCGCCGCGTATCTGGCCGCCGTCTTCGGCCAAGTGGCGCTGGTGGCGCACGACGTGGGGCACCGTCAGGTGTTCCGGCTTCGCCGCGCGAGCGAGCGCTGCGGGCGGCTCGCCGGGAACCTCGGCATCGGCATGGGCTACGGCTGGTGGCAGGACAAGCACTCGCGCCACCACGCCAACCCCAACCACGAGGAGCTGGACCCGGACGTCAACCCCGACCTGCTCGTCTGGTCCGAGGACCAGGCGCGCGCGGCGAAAGGGCTGCCGCGGCTGCTGGGCCGTTCGCAGGCGTTCCTGTTCTTCCCGCTGCTCACGCTGGAGGGCTTCAACCTGCACGTCGCGGGGATCAGGGCGCTGTGGAGCCGGTCGCTGAAGCGGCGCGGCACGGAGGGGGCGCTGCTGTTCGCGCACTTCGCCCTCTATCTCGGGGCGCTGTTCCTGGTGCTGCCGCCCGGCATGGCGGTGGCGTTCCTGGTCGTCCACCAGTGCCTGTTCGGCGTCTATCTGGGCTCGATCTTCGCGCCCAACCACAAGGGCATGCCGACGCTGAAGGGCGACGACCGCCCGGACTTCCTGCGCCGTCAGGTGCTGACCTCCCGCAACGTACGAGGCGGCCGCTTCACGGACATCGCCCTCGGCGGTCTCAACTACCAGATCGAGCACCACCTCTTCCCCAGCATGCCGAGCCCGCAGCTGCGCGAGGCGCAGCCGCTCGTACGGCAGTTCTGTGCGGAGCGGGGTGTGGAGTATCTCGAGACCGGGCTGATCACGTCGTACCGGCAGGCGCTCAAGAGCCTGCACGACGCCGGCCGGCCCATCCGCCGGGAGCCGCGGCCCGCCGGATGACCCCCCTGGCTGACGCCCGTGCCGTACGCGTACTCGGGCTGGTCACGCGGGAGGCCGAGCGCCGTGGCCGTACGGCTGACATACGGGACGTCTGCGCCGCCGCCGTCGCCGCGCTGCCGGTGGCGGGCGCGGCGCTGTCCGCGTCGTCCGGTCCCGCTGTACGGCATGTGCTGCACACGACGGACCGGGTGAGCGGGGAGCTGGCGGAGCTCCAGCTCACGCTGGGCGAAGGGCCGTGTACGGACGCGCTCGCCGGCGGCGCCCCCGTACTGTCCGCCGACCTGTCCGCGGCCGCCGCGCGCGGCAGGTGGCCCGCGTTCGCCCCGGCGGCCCGTGCGGCGGGGGCCGCCGCGCTGTTCGCGCTCCCGCTGCGGGGCCGGGCGCCGTACGGGCGGTGGCAGCGGCCGGGGGTGCTGGACCTGTACGCGCCGAACCCCGGAACGCTCTGTGGCGACGCGCTCGCGGACGCGCAGGCGTTCGCGGAGACCGCGGCGCTGCTGATGCTGCTCGGTTCGCCCGGCGTGGTCACCGTGCAGGGCACCGGGCCGGGCACGATGGAGGAGGTGCTGGGCTTCGACGCGTACCGCGCGGAGATCGACCAGGCCGTCGGCATGCTCACGGTGCAGCTCGGCACGGGCGTCGAGGACGCGTCCGTACGGCTGCGCGGGTACGCGTACGCGCACTCCCGCCGCCTCTCCGACGTGGCCCTCGACGTGGTGTCGCGGCGGCTGCGGTTCCGGGCGGACGGTTCCGCTTCCGTGCGGGACGGGGCGGCCGGGGGGAGCATCGGAGGGTCCGCCGGAGGAAATGCCGAGGGAGAGCAGAAGCGGAAGGACTGAGGCGTACGCCAAGGTGACCACCATGCACGAACGACGACTCGCCACGGTCTTCGTCGAACTGGCCGACAACCTGGTGGCCGACTTCGACCTCATCGACTTCCTGTGGCTGCTGACCGACCGCAGCGTACGCACCCTCGACATCGCCGCGGCCGGCCTCCTGCTGGCCGATACGGACGGGCAGTTGCGCGTGATGGCCGCCTCCAGCGACGAGGCACGGCTGATGGAGCTGCTCCAGTTGCAGCACGACAGCGGGCCGTGCCTGACCTGCTACCGCACCGCGGCGCCCGTGGTGGTGCCCGACCTCGCGATGGAGGCGCACCGCTGGCCGCGGTTCGCGGAGGAGGCACGACGGCGGGGCTACACCGGCGTACAGGCCGTGCCCATGCGGCTGCGGGACGAGGTGATCGGCGCCCTCAACCTCTTCCACACCGCGGCGAAGCCCTTCGCCCCCGACATCACCCCGCTCGCGCAGGCGCTGGCGGACGTCGCCACCATCAGCGTGCTCCAGCAGCGCGGCGCAGCCCGGCGCGAGCTGCTCAACGAGCAGCTGGAGAACGCCCTCCAGACGCGCGTCGTGATCGAGCAGGCCAAGGGCAAGCTGGCGGAACGCCTGGACGTGGGCATGGAGGAGGCGTTCACGCTGCTGCGGGCTTACGCGCGCTCCCACAACCGCAGGCTGAGCGAGCTGGCGGCGGCGTTCGTCGAGGGTACGGAGGCGCTGGCGGACCTGCGTTCCGGGGCGCAGCCGCCGCCCGCGTAGTCACCTGGCGGCTCAACAGTCTTGGCCGCGGCGGGTGCCCGGGTGTTCGGGGTTCCGCGTTCCCGTCGGGAGTCCACAACGGCCCGGCGGGCCGGTTTGTCGCCGGGCGCCGGTGCGTACGGGCGGGCCGGCGCTGGAAGCTGAGGCATGGCTGCTCTCACTGGTCTCTCTGGTGCCACCGGTCAGGACCGTCTGCGCGCGGAGGCGGAGCGGTTACGCGAGGAGGCGGCGCGGCAGCTGAACACCGCCGACCGCCGCGCCCACTTCTGGGCCGTCGTCGACATCTGCCTGGGCTTCCCCGCCGCGCTGCTCGCCGCGGTGTCCGGTACGGCGGCGCTGGCGACGGCCGACGCGCGCGTACCCGCCGCCGTGCTCGCGCTGCTCTCCGCCGGGTTCTCCGCGGGGGCGGGCTTCCTGCGGAGCGACCGCAGGCGCGTCGCCAACAAGCGGGCCCGGCAGGCGTGGGCCGCCGTCGAAGCCGAGGCCAGTACGGTGCTGGCGCGGGAGCACGTCGACTGCGACGCGCTCCGCGCCCTGTTCGACGCCCGGCAGACGGCGCTCGCGGCGTACGAGGGCGGCGAGCCCTGAGCCGTACGGGCGCGCCGCCCGGCCGGTGCCACACAGCCCTCGCCACGCACTGCCCTCGTTACGCACCGCCCTCGCCACGCACCGCCGCCGTCACGCGCCTTCCGTGTCACGCGCCTCCCGCGGGCCGCTCCCGCCCCGTGTGCGTCACGCGGAACGTCAGCCCCGCCCGCATCAGCCTGCGCGTCAGGGCGTCGCCCATCGCCGCCGCCGTGGTGACCTGCCCGGCGGTCGACGGCAGGCCCGGGTCGAAGGCCAGGCAGAGGGCCGCCTCGGAGATGATCTTGGCCGTCTCGTCGTAGCCCGGATCACCACCCGCCACCTCCGTGGCGACGCGGTGCCCGCCGCCCTCGCCGAGGAAGCGCAGGGAGAACGTGCTGCGCGCCCGCCGTTCCACGCTCGGCCCCTCGCCCGGCGGCGTACGGTCCGACAACCAGCGCCGTACGGGCGGCACTTGCGCCAGCGCGATCAGCCCCGCGGCGCCCGCCACGCCGCCCAGCGCGAGAGGGAGGCGGCGTACGGCGGCGTACTGCCGGTACCGGAAGTCCGGCCCGTAACGGTCCAGTGCGGCGGCCGAACGCGCCACGATCTGCGGGTCGATCGTCGGCATCTGCACGCCCCACGTGTCCAGCAGCGCGGAGTGCCGCAGCCCGCCCGGGGGCGTGGAGACGCGGCGGTCGCCGGAGGGCGGCGGCTCGGCCTGGCGGCGCTCGCGTGCGGCCTTCAGCATCTGCGGGCCGCGCGACACGGCGCCCAGCGCGGAGGCGAACGTACCGCCGGAGAAGGCGGCGTCGGTGTGGACGTAGCCGTCCACCCGCAGCGGTACGCCCTCCGGCAGATGGCCCACCGTGAACAGCACGCCCAGGTCGTACGGCACCGAGTCGAAGCCGCACGCGTGCACCAGCCGGGCACCCGTACGGCGGGCGGTGTCGTGGTGCCGGACGTACATGGAGTCGACGAACTCCGGTTCGCCCGCCAGGTCGAGGTAGTCCGTGCCGTTCTCGGCGCAGGCGGCGACGAGGGGTTCGCCGTAGCGGAGGTACGGGCCGACGGTGCTGATGACGACCTTGGCGCGGGACGCGAGCCGGTGCAGCGACGCCGGGTCGGCCACGTCGGCCTCCAGCAGCGGGAGTTCGGGTTCGGCGTTGTCGGGCGGGCGATGGGCGGCCAGTTCGGCCCGTACGGCGGCCAGCTTCTCCCGGTCGCGCCCCGCGAGCGCCCACTGGCAGCCGGGCGGCACGTACCGGTCGAGGTAGCGGGCGACCAGCCGGCCGGTGAAACCTGTGGCGCCGAACAGGACGAGGTCGAAGGGGGGATGGGTGGGAGCCGCGGGGGTCTCGCCCGCGGCCGGATCGGCGGCGGGCACGTCGTTGGGTGGTACGTCGTTGGAGGGCACGTCGTTGGAGGGCACTCGAGCTCCTTCGCCCGTGGGCACGTACGGGGTCGGGGCGAGGCTCCCTCGCCCCTGCCGGTGCGACGATACGGACCCCGCGCGCGGTGATCCACCGGAACACGGCCCCGGCACGGGCCTGCCGGTCTCCGCCGGGGCGGGCCCGCCCTGGCGGGCCTGCCGGGGCGGCCCGCCCGTCAGCCGCGCCCCGCGCCCGCGGGCGAAGTCCGGCCCACCAGCGGCGGGTTGACGCGGGCGAAGCCCTCCTGGCGCTCGTACGGGAAGTACGGGTACGGCGCCGGCTTGCCGCTCGCCGCGTCCAGCTTCGCCACCTGCGCGGGCGTGAGCGTCCAGCCGACGGCGCCGATGTTCTGGCGCAGCTGTGCCTCGTCGCGGGCGCCGATGAGGACGGAGGCGACCGTGGGCCGCCGCAGCAGCCAGTTGATGGCGACCTGCGGCACCGTACGGCCCGTCTCCTCCGCCACCTCGTCGAGCGCGTCCACGACTTGGAACAGGTGCTCGTCCTCGACGGGCGGACCGAAGTCCGCCGTACGGTGCAGCCTGCTGTGGGCGGGCAGCGGCTGCCCCCTCCGTACCTTCCCGGTCAGCCGCCCCCAGCCCAGCGGGCTCCACGCGATCGCGCCGACACCCTGGTCGGCGGCGAGAGGCAGCAGCTCCCACTCGTAGTCGCGGCCGACGAGGGAGTAGTAGACCTGGTGCGCCACGTAACGGGGGAAACCGCGGGCGTCGGCGACGGCGAGGGACTTCATCAGCTGCCAGCCCGCGAAGTTGGACACGCCGACGTAGCGGATCTTGCCCGCCCGCACGAGCTGGTCCAGCGCGGCCAGCACCTCCTCCACGGGCGTAGCGGCGTCGAAGGCGTGCAGCTGGAACAGGTCGATGTAATCCGTACCGAGCCGGCGCAGCGCGTCCTCGGTCGCGGTGATCAGCCGCGCGCGGGAGGTGCCCGCGTCGCCCGGGCCGTCGCCCGTCGGGAGACCGGCCTTGGTCGACAGGATCACCTCGTCCCGGCGGCCCTTCACGGCCTGCCCGAGCACCTCCTCGGAGGCGCCGTCCGAGTACACGTCCGCGCTGTCGAACATCGTGATCCCCGCCTCCAGGGCGATGTCCACGAGCCGCCGCGCCGCCTGCGCGTCGGTGTCCCCCCACGCGCCGAACAGCGGCCCACGGCCACCGAAGGTGCCGGTGCCGAGGCTGAGCGCCGGGACGTGGAGGCCGGATGCGCCGAGTCGCCTGTACTCCATGGTCTCCATGACTGGTCCTCTCGTTAACGGGAATGTCGTTCCGTTAGCCTGGTGCCGTCAAGCTAGCAGAGGCAGCGCTCTAATGGAACTGGAGGCCCGTTATGGCGGAAGCGGATGGTGCGGATACGGGGGCGGGGGCTGTCGCGGATACGGCGCCAGGGGCCGGGCCGGGGCCGGGCACCGTGCGGCCCGGAGGGCGTACGGCGCGCGTACGGGACGCGGTGCTCCGCGCCGCCCAGGACGCACTCGCCGAGGAGGGCCACGCCGGACTGGACCTCACGGAGATCGCCCGCCGCGCGGAGGTCGGCAAGACCACCGTCTACCGGCGCTGGGGAACGCTCGCAGGCCTGATGGCCGACATGCTGACCGACATGGCGGAACAGTCCCTGCCCCGTACGGAGACCGGCTCACTCCTCGGCGACCTGCGCGCCAACGCCGAACTCGTACGCCGCACCCTCACCGACCCGCGCCAGTCCCGCCTGTTCAAGGCGCTGATCGCGGCGGCGACGACGGATGCCAAGACGGCCGAGGCCCTGCACCGCTTCTACGAGACGCGGATTCGGGAGTGGGCGCCGTGTGTGGAACAGGCCGTCGAACGGGGCGAGGTCCCGGAGGGGACGTCGGCGGAGGAAGTCATCCGCGCGGTCTCGGCGCCGCTGTACTACCGGCTGCTGGCGGCCGGCGGCCCACTGGACGCCGCGACGGCGGAGGCGGCGGCCCGCGCAGCCTTCGCCGCCGCGCGGGCGGGGGCGTTCTCAAGCCCGTCCGGCGATTGAGGACGGCCGTCGGCCACGACCAACCCGCGCCGTACCAGCACGCAATCGGCCCACCGACAGACCATGGCACCCAAGGGCCGTCCTCAAGCGCCGGACGGGCTGGAAAGCGCGCTACGCGCTGCCCTCGTCGCCCTCCAGGTCGCCCTCCGCCTCCAGCATCACGTCCCGCAGCGCCTGCACCATCGCCGGGTCCGGTTCCGCCCACATGCCGCGGGACTCCGCCTCCAGCAGGCGTTCCGCGATGCCGTGCAGGGCCCAGGGGTTGGCCTGCTGCAGGAAGTCGCGGTTCACCGGGTCCAGGACGTACGTCTCGGTGAGCTTGTCGTACATCCAGTCGGCGACGACACCCGTCGTGGCGTCGTAGCCGAACAGGTAGTCCACCGTCGCCGCCAGCTCGAACGCCCCCTTGTACCCGTGGCGCCGCATCGCCTCGATCCAGCGCGGGTTGACGACCCGCGCGCGGAAGACCCGCGAGGTCTCCTCCACGAGGCTCCGGGTGCGGACCGTCTCGGGGCGGGTCGAGTCGCCGATGTACGCCTCCGGGGCCGTGCCCTTCAGCGCGCGCACCGCCGCGACCATGCCGCCGTGGTACTGGAAGTAGTCGTCCGAGTCCGCGATGTCGTGCTCGCGCGTGTCCGTGTTCTTCGCGGCGACCGCGATCCGCGCGTACGCGCTTTCCATCTCCGCGCGCGCGGGGCTGCCTTCGAGGCCGCGGCCGTACGCGTAACCGCCCCACACCGTGTACACCTCGGCGAGGTCCGCGTCCGTACGCCAGTCGCGGCTGTCGATGAGCTGGAGGAGGCCCGCGCCGTACGTGCCGGGGCGGGAGCCGAAGATGCGGGTGGTGGCGCGCCGTTCGTCGCCGTGTGCGGCGAGGTCGGCCTGGGTGTGGGCGCGTACGAAGTTCCGCTCCGGGGGCTCGTCCAGGGAGGCGGCGAGGCGTACGGCGTCGTCCAGCAGCCCCACCGTGTGCGGGAACGCGTCGCGGAAGAAGCCGGAGATGCGCAGCGTGACGTCGATACGCGGCCGCCCCAGCTCCTCGTACGGCACCGGCTCCACGCCGGTCACCCGGCGCGACGCGTCGTCCCATACGGGACGTACGCCGAGCAGCGCGAGCGCCTCCGCGATGTCGTCGCCCGCCGTACGCATCGCGCTGGTGCCCCAGAGGGAGAGGCCGACGGAGGTGGGCCAGTCGCCGTTGTCGGTGCGGTAGCGCGCGAGGAGCGAGTCGGCGAGGGCCTGGCCGGTCTCCCAGGCGAGCCGGGAGGGTACGGCCTTGGGGTCGACGGAGTAGAAGTTGCGGCCGGTCGGCAGCACGTTGACGAGACCGCGGAGCGGGGAGCCGGAGGGTCCGGCGGGGACGGCGCCGCCGTTCAGGGCGCGTACGGCGTGGTCGAGCTCGTCCGTGGTCGCGGCGAGCCGCGGGACGACCTCGCGGGCGGCGAACTCCAGGATATCGGCGACCTGTTGGGGCTGGCCCGCCGCCACCGTCGCGGCCGCCGCCGGGTCCCAGCCGGCATCCTCCATCGCCTGCACGAGGCCCCGCGCCCGCTCCTCCGCCTCGTCGGCGGTGGTACGGGTCGCCGCGGACTCGTCGAGGCCGAGGGCTTCGCGCAGACCGGGGAGTGCCGCCGTACCGCCCCAGATCTGGCGGGCGCGGAGGATCGCCAGCACCAGGTTGACGCGTTCGGGGCCGGACGGGGCAGCGCCCAGCACGTGCAGGCCGTCGCGGATCTGCGCGTCCTTGATCTCGCACAGCCAGCCGTCGACGTGCAGCAGGAAGTCGTCGAAGCCGTCGTCGTCGGGCCGGTCCTCCAGGCCCAGGTCGTGATCGAGCTTCGCGGCCTGGATGAGCGTCCAGATCTGCGCCCGTACGGCGGGCAGCTTCGCCGGGTCCATGGCGGCGATCTGGGCGTGCTCGTCGAGGAGTTGCTCGAGCCGGGCGATGTCGCCGTAACTGTCCGCCCGCGCCATCGGCGGCACCAGGTGGTCCACGAGGGTGGCGTGCGCGCGCCGTTTGGCCTGGGTGCCCTCGCCGGGGTCGTTCACCAGGAACGGGTACACCAGCGGCAGGTCGCCCAGCGCGGCGTCGGGGCCGCAGGCGGCGGACAGGCCGGCGTTCTTGCCGGGCAGCCACTCCAGGTTGCCGTGCTTGCCGAGGTGGATCATCGCGTCGGCGCCGAAGCCGCCGTCGGCCTCGGGGGCGGCGATCCAGCGGTAGGCGGCGAGGTAGTGGTGCGAGGGCGGCAGATCGGGGTCGTGGTAGATCGCGATCGGGTTCTCGCCGAAGCCGCGCGGGGGCTGGATGAGGATCAGCAGGTTGCCGCGGCGGAGGGCCGCGAGCACGATGTCGCCCTCGCCCTGCGGGTCGCGGCTCCGGTCGACGAACATCTCGCCGGGCGGCGGCCCCCAGTGCTCCTCGACGTCCTTGCGGAGGGCGGCGGGGAGCGTCGCGTACCAGCGCTTGTAGTCGGCGGCGGGGATGCGTACGGGGTTACGCGCCAACTGCTCCTCGGTGAGCCAGTCCCGGTCGTGGCCGCCGACGTCGATGAGGGCGCGGATCAGCTCGTCGCCGTCGCCGGAGGCGAGGCCGGGGACGGTATCGGTGTCGGTGTCGGTGTCCGACTCTCCCTCTCCCGATGCCTGCGGGCCGAAGTCGTAGCCCTCGTCGCGGAGGCGGCGCAGCAGGGCGACGGCGCTGGCGGGGGTGTCGAGGCCGACGGCGTTGCCGATCCGCGAGTGCTTCGTCGGGTACGCCGACAGCACCAGCGCCAGCCGCTTCTCCGCGGCCGGTACGTGCCGCAGCCGCCCGTGCCGTACGGCCAGCCCGGCGACGCGCGCGGCCCGTTCGGGGTCGGCGGCGTACGCCGGAAGCCCGTCCTCGTCGATCTCCTTGAACGAGAACGGCACCGTGATCAGCCGCCCGTCGAACTCAGGCACCGCGATCTGGCTCGCCGCGTCGAGCGGCGACACGCCCTCGTCGTTCTCCTCCCAGGCGCTGCGGGGGCTGGTCAGGCAGAGCGCCTGCAGCACCGGCACGTCGAGCGCGGCCAGCGCGCCCGCGTCCCAGGACTCGTCGTCACCGCCCGCCGACGCCGCCGCCGGGCGGGTACCGCCCGCCGCCAGCACGGTCGTCACGATCGCGTCGGCCGGACGCAGCGCCTCGATCAACTCGGGCTCGGGCGCCCGCAACGACGCCACGTACAGCGGCAGCGGCCGACCGCCGGCGTCCTCGACGGCGGCGCACAGGGCCTCGACGAAGGCGGTGTTGCCGCTCATGTGGTGGGCGCGGTAGTAGAGGACGGCGACGGTGGGGGGCGCGGCGTCGGACTCTCCGTACGGTTCGCGCGGTTCGCGCGGTTCGCGCGGTTCGCGTGCCGTACGTTCCAGCGGGCCCCAGGTGGGCGCGGGCGCCGGGGGGTCGAAGCCGTGGCCGGTGAGCAGCACCGTGTCGGACAGGAACCGGGCCAACTGCTCCAGATTCCCCGGCCCGCCGTGCGCCAGGTACGCGTGCGCCTCGGCCGCGATGCCGACCGGAACGGTGGACGACTCCATCAGCTGCGCGTCGGGGGCCTGTTCACCGGTGAGCACGACGACGGGGAGCCCGGTCGCCAGCAGCCGGTCCAGCCCGTCCTGCCAGGCACGTACGCCGCCGAGGAGCCGTACGACGACCAGCTCGGCGCCGTCCAGCAGGCCGGGCAGCTCGTCGAGTTCGAGGCGGGAGGGGTTCGCGAAACGGTACGAAACCGGGCCCTGCGCGGCTCGCGCGCTCAGCAGGTCGGTGTCGGACGTCGACAGGAGCAGCAGCATGCGGCGTCTGGCCTTCCTCGGGGTGTCCGCGCCCCGGGCGGTAACGAGTGGGGTCTCCCCAGCTCCGGCGAAGCCGAGAGCGTGGGGAAGGGAGTTCCTGGCTCACCCGGCTGACTGCGCCGGGCTCACAGTGGCGGGACCGCGCCGGATTCTCACCGGGCTTCCTCCCCTTGTCGCCGTCTCTGGCGATGACGGGCCGATCGGCCCGCCGTGAGCATAGTAGCGGCCGCCCCGGCCCTTCCGTCCGCGGCCGTGCCACCCAGGTGCCCGGCCCTCGCCCATCCACGGCGCTCGGCCACCCGCTCAAGCCCGTCCGGCGATTGAGGACGGACCCCCGCCAACGCCGGACCGCAGACAGCCCAGAACGTGACCCATCTCCCAGTGGCCACCCCCACCCCCACAGCGACTCACCGCCCATGGCCATCCACCGCCACTCGTCGGCCGAGGGCCGTCCTCAAACGCCGGACGGGCTTGAGGGGGTGCCCGCGCTTGGTGGGGAGCAGGGCCCGCTTCGCGGGGAAGATGCGGAGCGTACGGTTCCGGACGTGGTCGGTATGCTCGCCGCCATGTCCGCCGCCGTCCCGCCCCCCCCCCCTGTCTCTTCTACGCATTCGCCGCTGCCCACCAAGGCCTACGTCGCAAGCCCCCTGGCCTCTGTCCCTGTCGGAAACACGAACGCACGATAGACAAGCTAGAGGATCGGTGCTGAAAAGGCCCGCAACGCCTCCCCCGAACGCGCCGACAACACCCACGGAACCACCCCACCAGAAGCAGAGACCCCAACAGCCTCCACCCCCACCACCGGCGGCTCCTCAACAATCAAATGCGCATTCGTACCGCCCATGCCGAAGGACGAGACGCCCGCCGTGCGCGGCCGTTCGCCGTCCCGCTCCCACGGTGCGGCGTCCTGCTGTACGCGCAGGTTGAGCTCGTCCAGGGAGATACGGGGGTTCGGGCGGGAGTAGTTCAGGCTGGGCACGAGCGTGCCGTGCTCGACGCACAGCACCGTCTTGAGCAGGCCGGCGATTCCGGAGGCGCCCTCCAGGTGGCCGACGTTGGTCTTGACCGAGCCGACCCGCAGCGGCGCGCGCCGCCCGGCCGCCGTGCCGAGGGCCGCGCCGAGCGCGGCGGCCTCCACGGGGTCGCCGGCGGGGGTGCCGGGGCCGTGCAGCTCGACGTAGTCGATGTCGGCCGGGTCCACGCCCGCGCGTGCGCAGGCGCGTCGCAGGACGTCCTCCTGCGCGCCGGCGTCGGGGCTGACGAGGCTGTCGCCGGTGCCGTCGTTGTTGACGGCACCTCCGCGGATCACGCCGCGGATGCGGTCGCCGTCGGCTCGCGCGCGCGAGAGCGGCTTGAGGACGAGGACGCCGCCGCCCTCGCCGCGTACGAAGCCGTTGGCGCGCTCGTCGAACGTGTAGCAGAGCCCGTCGGGGCTGAGGGCGCCGAACCGGGCGGCGGCGACGGTGCTCTCGGGTACGAGGTTGAGGTGCACGCCGCCGGCGAGCGCCACGTCGCAGTCGCCCGCGCGGAGGCTGTCGCAGGCGTTCTGCACGGCGACGAGGGACGAGGACTGCGCGGTGTCGACGGTCATGCTGGGGCCGCGCAGCCCGAGGGCGTACGAGACGCGGTTGGCGATGAGGCCGCGGTTGAGGCCGGTCATGGTGTGGTGCCCGATCGCGGTCTCGCCGTACTGGTGCACCAGGGCGGCGTAGTCCTCGACGGTCGCGCCGACGAAGACGCCGCCGCGTTCGCCGCGCAGCGCGTCGGGGTTGAGGCGGGCGTTCTCGACGGCCTCCCAGCCGAGTTCGAGTGCGAGGCGCTGCTGCGGGTCCATGGCGACGGCCTCGCGGGGCGAGAGGCCGAAGAAGGCGGGGTCGAAGTCGGTGACGTGATCGATGAAGCCGCCGCGCGCGGGTACGGGCCGCCCGTCGGGCGCCACTGCCGCGTCCCGGTAGAAGTCGGCGTCCCAACGGTCCTCGGGCACGTCGGTGATGGCGCTGCGGCCGTCGGTCAGCAGGTCCCAGAGTGCTTCGGGGCTGTCGGCGCCGGGGAGGCGGCAGGCGAGCCCGATGATCGCGATGGGCTCGCGGTGCTGCGGGCCGTGGTCATGGGCCTGGTGGTCGGGGCTCTGCTGCTGGTCGGGGCCGTCCTGCGGGATGTCGTGCTGCGTGAGGGGGGTTCCGGTGCCTGCAGTTTCCGACATGTTCATCTATCGCACTCCAAACAACCAAGTCACCCGTAGTGGAGCCTCACAACCGCGCCCAGAGTTCCACAGCGGACTGCGGGTAACCTGTCCCGAGCGCCCAGCACTAGGGGAATTTCCAGTGGCTGGCCCCCGGCCAGTCCAGCCCCGATGAACTGGGAATACGCCGCCCGCAGCGGTCAGTTGGGCCGCTGCCCGAACCACCCCTCCAGCACGTCGGCGGCGCGGTCGGCGCCGCCCGCCGCCCGGACAGGACCGGACATACGGACCGCGTTGTCGCGTACACCTGCGTCGTTCGCCACCTCGTCGACCACCGCGCGCAGCGCGTGCGCCATCAGCTCGCCGCGCGGCAGGGTGCGGCCGAGGCCGAGCTCGGTCACGCGGCGCGCGTTGAAGCGGTTTTCGGGGGCCTGCGGGACCGCCACCAGGGGCGTCCGGTGGGCCAGCGCCTGCATCATGCTGCCCATGTCGGCGGCGGACAGCTCGTGGCCGCCGAGCCTGCGGCGCCGCGACCGGTACGTGACGACGCGGGCGCCGGCCTCGGCGGCGAGGCCGGCGTACCGCTCGTCCACGACCTGGGTGACGCGGTGCCCGCGCCGTACGAGTTCGGCGGCGACCTCGACCGCCGGCTTCGCATGGCCGAAATCGGTGAGCGGCAAGACCGCCGGGTGGCTCACCGCGCGTCGGGCAGGGCCGCCAACCACCCTTCCAGCACCTCGGCGGCCCGTATGGCACCGCCCGAGTCACGGGACTCCTGGCTCACGCGGGCGACGTTGTCCCGCACCCGGGTGTCCTTGGCCAGCTCGTCCACGGCCGCGCGCAGCCCGTGCGCGGTCAGGTCCTCCGGCAGGATGGCGGTGCCGAGGCCGAGTTCGGTGACGTGCTGCGCGTTGAACCGGGTCTCGGGGGTCTGCGGGACGATCACCATCGGCGTGCCGTAGTGCAGCGCCTCGGTGACGCTGCCCGGCCCGCCGTGCGTGACGAGCACCTCCGCGTGCGGCAGCACCTGCGGGTGCGGCAGGAAGCTGTGCGCCTCCAGGTGGTCGGCGAGGCCCAGTTCGGCCGCGTCGGCGCCCTTGCCGAGGGTGAGGACGACGTGCCACTCGTCGTCCTTGAACGCCTCGCCGAACGAGCGGAAGAACTCGGCCTGTTCGTTGGACTCCGTGCCCATGGACGCCAGCAGCACCTTGCTGTCGTTCTGCGGCGGCTGCCAGGCGCCGGGCACGGTGCCGTCGTCGGCACCGGCCGCGAAGCAGGGGCCGACGAACACGAAGCGCTCGTCGAACGTCTCGCCCTTCGGCTGGAACGAACGCGTCAGGAAGACGAGGTTCCGGTCGTCGTACGCGGCGGCGAAAGACGGCATGTCCGCCTCGGTCAGACCGTTGGCGTTCGCCATGCCGAGCAGCGCGGCGTAGCCGCGGCCGAACTCCGCCATGGCGGCCTCGTCGACCTGGATCGCCGCGTCCGGGCTGCCGAACAGGGAGAACTCGTCGTTGGACGCGATCTGCGGGAACAGCTGCACGGTCGGCACGGACCAGTTCCGGGCGAGCATGCGGGCGGCGGGGAAGGCGCCGAAGTCGTAGAGGATGAGGTCCGGCTTGTCGTCGGCGAGCGCGGACTCGGCCAGCGGCAGCACGGTCTCGGCGCCGTCGGTGAAGAAGTCGGCGAAGAGCGCGGCCATGTCGGCGCCCTCGAAGCTCTTCTGCCCGGCGAGCCGGCCGCGGCTCGACCGGTACGTGACGGTGTGGGCCCCGGCTTCGGCCACGAGCCCGGCGTACCCCTCGTCGATGACGTACGTGACCCGGTGCCCGCGTCCGACGAGCTCCCTGGTGAGTTCGATCGTGGGGCCGACGTGGCCGTAGCCCGGAACCACGAAGATTGCCAAGTGACTCATGCTGTGCGCCTCCCGCGTTCGCCCCGTGTCCGTACGGGGTGTCCGCACGGGCCGGGGCCCTCACGGTAAAAGGGGAAGCGGGCGGGGCCGGTGGGTGTCCGGCGGGATCTAGGTGATTCCCGAAACGACCCCTGTCGCTCCCGCGCCTCACCACGGCCCGGAGCGGCCACAATCCAGCCCGTCCGGCGTTTGAGGACGGCCCTCAGCCACGACGATCGCGAGGTGCGCCACCAGGCCGTTGGCCCTACGTATCTCTTAGAGACCACACGGAAGTGGCCAAGTGTGACGCCGTGGCCGCTCCTGTCCGTCCTCAATCGCCGGACGGGCTGGGTTTTCGTAAGGCTGGCCCCTGAGGCAAAAGTCTAGGCAGATCCCGGAAGCCCGCCGGGCAGGCTGCAAGGGCAGTGAGCGACCCGGTCGCAGTGGGAGTCGCAGTGGGATCGGTACGGCATCAGGGATCAGTACGGGAGAGGCGAAACATGCACAAGGCCAGCGCGGCGCTGACGTCACGCGGTTCCGGCACCGGGAGCGGCACCGGCGGCGAGCCCGCGGCCCGGCTAGCCGTCTCCGCGGCGGCCACGGACGGCGTGGCCATGAGCAACGCCGCGTTCTTCGAGTGGTTCGACGAGCGGCGGCGCGAGCAGCCGCAGCAGGTCCGGCGCATTCCATTCAGCGAGCTGTCCGGCTGGGGCTTCGACCAGGCCACGGGCAACCTCCAGCACCGCAGCGGACGGTTTTTCACGGTGCACGGCCTCCGCGTACGGTCGGACTTCGGGCCGGTCCCGGAGTGGGAGCAGCCGATCATCAACCAGCCGGAGTTCGGCATCCTCGGCATCGCCGTACGGGAGATCGACGGCGTGCTGCACCTGCTGATGCAGGCGAAGTCCGAGCCGGGCAACATCAACGGCGTGCAGCTGTCCCCCACGATCCAGGCCACCAAGAGCAACTACTCGCGGGTGCACGGCGGTTCCGCCGTGAAGTATCTGGAGTCGTTCCACCGGCCGGCGCCGGGCAGCGTGCTCGCGGACTCGCTGCAGTCGGAGCAGGGCACCTGGTTCTACCGCAAGCGGAACCGGAACATGGTGGTCGAGGTGGGCCCGGAGGTGGAGGCGGGCGAGGACTTCTGCTGGCTGACCCTCGGCCAGGTGAACGCCCTCCTCGGCTTCGACAACCTGGTGAACATGGACGCCCGTACCGTCCTGTCCTGCCTTCCCGACTGGCAGCCCGCCGTCACCGGCGAGGTGTCCGACGGTGCCCCCGCGACGTCCCTGCACAGCGCGATGTCCCTGCACAGCGACACCGAGGTACGCAGCTGGCTCACGCAGCGCCGCATCGAGCACGAGATCATCACGACCGCGCTGCCGCTGAACGACGTGACCGGCTGGGAGCGCTGGGACGACCGGATCGAGCACGAGCGCGGCCGGTACTTCAGCATCATCGCGGTCGACGTCAGCTCCGGCCGCCGCGAGGTCCCGGCCTGGTCGCAGCCGCTGCTGCACCCGAGCGGCGTCGGGCTGGCCGGTCTGCTGGTGCGGCACATCGACGGGGTGCTGCACGCGCTGATGCGGGCGCGCGTCGAGCCTGGCCTGCTGGACATCGCGGAGCTGGCCCCGACGGTGCAGGGCACTCCGGGCAACTACGCTCATCTCCCGGCGGAGGACCGCCCGCCGTTCCAGGAGGAGCTGCTGGAACGCAGCACGGAGCAGGCGCTGTTCGACTCCGTGCTGTCGGAGGAGGGCGGCCGGTTCCACCACGCCGAGTGCCGTTATGTGATCACTGAGGTCGCGGACGACGTCCTGGAGACAGAGGACGGACTCCGCCCGGGCCACGAGGAGTTCCGTTGGATGAGCGTGACGCAGCTGGGAGAGCTCCTCAAGTACAGCAGCCAGCTGAACGTCCAGGCCAGGACGCTGGTCGCGGCGCTGCGGAGCGTACGGTGAGCCCCGCGGGCGCGGGCGCGGCGCCCGCAGCGGAGGCCCCCGTCCGCTTCGGCGCGCTGGGCACGTCCGCCATCGCCATGCGCCGCGCGCTGCCCGCGATGGCGGCGAGCGACGCGGTGGAGCTGACGGCGGTCGCCGGACGCGACGCGCAGCGCACGCGCGAGTTCGCGGACCGCTTCGGCTGCGCGGCGGACACGTACGACGGGCTGCTGCAGCGCGACGACATCGACGCCGTGTACGTCTCCGTCCCCACCTCGCTGCACGTGCCCTGGGCCGAACGCGCCCTGCGCGCCGGCAAGCACGTCCTGGTCGAGAAGCCCGCGGGCATCTCGGCGGTGGAGGTCGGCGACCTCGTACGGCTCGCCGAGGAGCGCGGCCTGGTGCTCCGCGAGAACTTCATGTTCCTGCACCACCCGCAGCACGAGCACGTACGCGGCATGGTCGCGGACGGCAGGCTGGGCACGCTGCGCTCGTTCCACGGCTCGTTCTGCATCCCGCCGCTGCGCGAGGGCGACATCCGGTACGACGAGGCGCTGGGCGGCGGCGCACTGCTGGACGTGGGCGTGTACCCGCTGCGGGCCGCGCAGCTCATCCTCGGGGAGCGCCTCACGGTGGCGGGCGCGACCCTGCGCGTACGGGAGTCCGACGGGCTGGACCTGTCCGGGCAGGCGACGCTGGCCTCGGAGAGCGGGGTGCTGGTCACGGTCGACTTCGGCTTCGAGCACACCTACGGCCAGTCGTACACCCTGTGGGGCAGCCAGGCGCGGCTGTCCGTCGACCGCGCGTTCACCGCGCCGCCCACGTACCAGCCGGTGCTGGTGCTGGAGGAGCAGGACCACGGCGAGCGGTTCACGCTGCCGCCGTCGGACCAACTCGCCCACGGGCTCGCCGGGTTCGCGGCGGCCGTCGCCCGTGCCGCGCGTACGGAGGGCGGCGCCGCCGCCGACCCGGCGGAGACCGCCTGGCGTGCGGCGGCGCTCGAGACGATGGAGCTGGTCGACCAGGTGCGCAAGCTGGCCGTACGCGTGACGGGCGACGCGCGCGTGACGGGCGAGGGGTGACGATGCGGATCGTGGGAAACGGCTTCGTCGCGAGCCATCTGCGCGAGGCTTTCGACGGGCGCTTCCCCCGGGTCACGGCGATCGCGGCAGGGGTGTCCAGCACCTCGGTCGCCGTGGCCGAGGAGTTCGACCGCGAGGCGCACCTGCTGTACGAGGTGCTGCGGGAGAGCTGCCGCGAGCGGCGCACGGTGGTGTTCTTCTCCACGGCGTCGTTCGCGATGTACGGCGCGCCGGAGGCCCCGGCGGCGGAGACCGACCCGGTGTTCCCGCCCAGCGTGTACGGCCGCCACAAGCTGGCCCTGGAGTCGTGCGTACGCTCCTCGGGCGCGGACCATCTGATCCTGCGGCTCAGCCATCTGATCGGGCCGCGCCAGCGGGCGCACCAGCTGCTGCCCGCGCTCGTGCGGCAGATCGAGTCCGGTGAAGTGACCGTCTACGACGGCGTGTACCGCGACCTGGTCGACGTGTACGACCTGCTGCACGCCCTGGACCGGCTGCTGACGGACGGGGTCACCGGCGAGACGCTGAACGTGGTCTCCGGACGGCCCGAGTCGGTCGAGGACATCATCGACGGCATCGAGAAGCGGCTCGGCACGTCGGTGGAACGCACCCGCGTGCCCGGCCACGGCGCGCCCTCCCGTACGCCGGTCTCCACCGCGCGACTGCGCAAGCTGGTCCCGGACTTCACCGCCGGGTCGGGGCCGCCCGGCGCGTATCTGGACCGCGTGCTGGACGCGTACGTCCCGCTGTACGCGACGGGGCAGCAGTACGCGGCGCCGGGGTGACGGCCGCGCCCGGCCACCGGATCAGGGGCCGGGCGGCAGGTGGTCCGCGACCGGGCCCAGGGTGAGCAGACCGCTGCCCGCTCCGGCCAGCTCACCGGCCGCCGGGGCGAGTTCGGCGTGCGCGCGGCGCAGCGTCGCCTCGTCCCCGACCTCGCGCGCCGCCCGTACGGCGAGGCACCACATCGCCTCGTACAGCAGGTCGCGCGGCGGCTCCGGCAGCGTACGCAGCGCCGCCGCGGCCTCGGTGCGGCGGTCACGGGCGAGCAGGACGTGGGGGCGGGCCCAGGGCTCGTACGGTCCCCAGTCGGTCTCTTCACCGGTCCGATGCCCGGTCTGCGCGGGCAGCCCGTGCCGCAAGCGGAGGCACAGCAGGGCGAGCGGCAGCAGGCCGCGTTCCAGTCCGGGCATGCCGGCGCCGTCCAGCAGTGCGGCGGCGTCCCGGTAGGCGGCCTCCGCCGCGGGCAGCGGCGTGTCCTCGGCGGCGGCCAGCCGCAGCGCCCCGTACCACCGGGTGAACACGCCCACCAGCGGCAGCTCGTGGCGTTCGGCGAGCCGGTCCGCGTCCGCCGCGTGCCGGTCGGCCGAGGCGAAGTCCGCGAGGGCGGAGCGGGCCTGTAGCCGTACGAGGTGGCCGAGCACCTCGTACGTGGTGAGGCCGTTCCGGGCGGAGAGGGCGACGAGTTCGGCGCCGATCGCGTCCCGTTCGGGCGCAAGGCCCGCGCGGTGGAACGTCTGCATGAACGTGCCGTTCAGCGCGAACGCCAGCAGCGCCGGGTCGTCCAGGCGGCGCGCGATCCGCTCGGACTCGCGGGCGGCGGCCCCCGGCCCGTCCGCGGACCCGGCCTGGTCCTCGTCCTCGTCCTCGTATGCGGGCATGCCCCGTGACTCCACCGCGACCGTCGCCAGCAGCCGCGCCCGCGCCGCCTCGTGCGTACCGGGCGGGAGGTCGGCCAGTGTGCGCCGGGCCGCCGCGACGATCCGCGCCGCCTGCTCCGGGTCGTCCGCGCGGGTCCACACCGCCGGTACGTCGTACGCGCCGATCACCCGCGCCGTCAGCTCGGCGTCGCCCAACTCCTCTGCCGCCCCGACCGCCGCCACGCGCTGCCGCCGCGACTCCAGCAGCCCGCCGCCGCCCCCGGTCACGGCGAGGCTGCGGAGCAGCCCGACGGTCGATTCGAGGCGGGCACGTGCGCCGGAGGCCACGGTCCGGTCGTACGCGGAGGCCGCCGCGGACCACACGCGCTCGGGCTCCGTGGCGGCGCCCGGCTGCCGGGCGTCCAGGTGGTCCGCGCGGCGCAGGATGTCGTTCTCCAGGCGGCGCAGTTCCGGGCCCGGGTCCAGGCCCAGCTGCTCGGCCAGGAGTGTACGGGCCCGGCGCAGCACCGCGAGCGCGTCGCCCTGGCGGCCCGTGCGGTACAGCGCGAGGGCCAGCAGCCGCCAGGCGTCCTCGCGCCACGGGTGCTCGGCCACGTGTGCGTCGAGGTCCGGCACCGCCTCGGCGGTACGGCCGAGCGCGAGCCGCGCCCCGGCCAGCCGCTCCACGGCCTGGAGCCGCAGCTCGCCCAGCCGGGACCGTTCCGCGCGCGCCCACGCCTCCTCCGCGAACTCGGCGTACGCGGGCCCCCGCCACCACCCCAGCGCCTCCTCCAGCCGCGCGAGCGCGCGTACGGGCGGCAGCGCCGCGGCCTCGGCCACCGCGTCCTCGAAGCGCCAGGCGTCCACCGCGTCCCGCCCGGCGCGCAGCGCGTACCCGGGGCCCTCGGTCACGAGCAGCCGGGCCGGCGTACGGGGCGCGCGCTCCGGTTCGAGCGCGCGCCGCAGCGCGGCCACGAAGGTACGTACGGCGTTCACCGCGCCCGGCGGCGGATCACCCGCCCACAGGTCCTCGACCAGGAGTCCGACCGGGACGACGCGGCGGCGGGCGGCGATCAGCCGGGCCAGCACCGCGCGGTGCCGCGGGCCCTTCAGCGCGATCGCGTCCGCGGCGGCGTCCCAGGCCGCGACCGGCCCCAGCACGCCGAACGTGACCATGCCCTCGACCGCCTTCCCGGGGACGGCGCCCCTGGTCACGGGCCACGGTAGCGTGCACGCGCGCGCTGCTCATCCGCTGCTCATCCGCGCCGGGGAGGCTGGCTGCACGTTGCCCGCCACCACCAACGGAAAGGGGCGGAAGATGCCGCCTGCCCTCGCCGGCCCCCGGTTCGCCGACTGCTCGGACGCCGCTCCGGACACCGCCGGCTTCACGTACCACCGCGTCCCGGTCGCCGACGGAGTGTCGCTCAACGCGGCCGTCGCCGGCACGGGAAGCCCCGTCGTCCTGCTGCACGGCTTCCCGCAGACGCACCTGATGTGGCGGCACGTCGCCGCGGACCTCGCGGCGGACCACACCGTGATCTGCCCCGACCTGCGCGGCTACGGCGCCAGCGACAAGCCCGCGGAGCACGGCGGTGCCGACGGCACGTACGCGTACTCCAAGCGCACCATGGCCGCCGACACCGTCGCCCTGGCGCGCGCCCTGGGCCACGAGCGCTTCGCGCTGGCCGGGCACGACCGCGGCGCCCTCGTCGCGTTCCGCGCCGGGCTCGACCACCCGGACGCCATCACGCACCTGGCCTGCCTGGACGTACTCCCAACCCTCGACATGTGGGACGCGCTGCACGGCGTCACCGCGGCCGTCGGCTTCCACCTGTATCTGATGGCCCAGCCGCCCGGACTGCCGGAGCGGCTGATCGGCGCCGAACCGGACGCGTTCTTCGGCCACTTCCTCGACCTCTGGGCCGGCGGCCCGAAGGCCGTCCCCGCCGACGTACGCGCCGCCTACCTGGCCGCCTGCCGCGCGGCCGTGCCCTCCATCGTGGCCGACTACCGCGCCTCGGCCGGCATCGACGCCGACCACGACCGCGCCGACCGGGAGGCCGGCCGCCTACTGCGCATGCCCGTCGCCGTACTCCAGCAGGACTGGGGCGCGGCCCTCGGCTTCGACGCGGCGGCCCTGTGGCGGGCCTGGGCCCCGGACCTGCACCACTCGACGGTCACCTGCGGCCACTTCATGGCGGAGGAGTCACCGCGGCAGATCAGCGCGGCGCTCCGCGTCCTCCTCGGCCGCTGACCGCCGACTCGTACGGGGGGTCCGTACGGCCGAGCCGTACGGACCGGTCGTACGGCCGACTCGTACGGCCGACTCGTACGGGCCTACCGCGAGCCGCCCGAGGACGCAGCGCCCACGTGCTCCTCCGTACGCGGCTCGGCGTCCGGTGCGGCGGGCTGGGTCTCGCCGTCCGCGCCGTCCTTGCCGTCCTTCTTGCGGAAGCGGGCGAACGGGCTGTGCTTGTCGCCGAAGATCTTGCGGAACGTGCCGCTGCGGCTCAGCGACAGCTGCGTGATGAGCTGCAGCAGGCACCAGGTCACGGCGTACAGGATGCCCTCCAGCGCGGGCACGGTGTCGACGGGCAGGGTGTACGCCATCACCAGGCGGATCACCGCGTCCGCCAGCAGGCCGCAGCCCCACAGCACCGTCAGGCGCTGCCAGATGCGACGGAACGCGGCGTCCTCACGCCACAGTTGGTCCAGCTTGGCGCGCTTGCCGGGAAGGAGCGCCTCCAGGGCGCGGAAGACGAACGGCCGGGCGAGCCAGATCGTGGAGAGGATCCACAGGGATATCAGACCGGTGAGCACCGCGCCGCGTACGAGGACGGCGCGCGGGTCGCCGGATATCGCCGAGACGGAGGCGCTGAGCACGACGATGCCGAGGACGAACACGCCCAGCGTGTCGACCCTGCGGTGCTTGGTCATCGAGTAGAGCGTGTGCAGCGCGGGCGGCGCGGCGCTCAGCAGCAGGGAGGGCAGCTGGCCCAGGCCGGCGGCGCGGAACACGTAGAACAGGCCCATGGGCAGGACGAGGTCGCAGAGCAGGGTGACGGCGAACTCGCCCCGGGAGGCGTTCTTCGCCCCGGGCCCGCCCTCGGTCTCCGGCTGGTCCTCTGTCCGGCCTTCGGGCTCGGCGGGCGGTGGCGGCGCGTGCTCGGGCTCGTGCGTGCTTCGTGGGGCAACAGGCATCGAGATCTGTTCCTTAGGTCAGGAGTGGGGCCGGGTGAGGGGTTCGGCGAAGGCGTTGCCGGCCATGCCGGCGGTGAGGGTGGTGCCGTCGGCGGGGTCGATGAGGAGGAAGGAGCCGGTGCGGCGGGAGTCGGCGTAGGGGTCGATGGGCAGTGCTTCGGCGGTGCGCTGATGGACCGGCTGTGCGCCACGGCCGACGCGCCCGCCAAGACGGTGGCGTTCCTCGCGGGCCTGCTCACCACGTTCTGACGGGCCTGCCGACGCCGCACCCCGGCCCTCCGGCCGGGGCGGCACGCCACGGCCGGGGCACGCGAGGCCCTCCGGCACGCGCGCCACGCCGCCGAACTCGTCCCACCCGTCCGTCTGCTCACGCAGCCCCCGGTCGGAGTCCGGCCGCCAGCCGTTGATCCACCCGAGGCCCGGCCCGAGCCTCCCCAGCCCCACCCCCACCCCGCACGCCCCGCCTCAGCCGCGCGGCGCCTCGCGCCCCGGCCGCGGGCGCTTCGTCGCGGGCACCCACTCGATGCCGAACTCGTACGCGCGGTCCAGCTGTTCCTGGTCCGACACCATCGGGGAGGGCGTGAACCAGCGCATCTCGCGCTCCACCGACAGCTCGCCCGCTTCCACGCGCGCCATCGCCACCGCGCACGCCGTCGCGCCGCCCGGTGAGTCGTCGAGCGCGATCGTCCGGCTGCCGGAGGACGGCGCGGAGACGGTCAGCGCGGCACGCAGCCGGCGGAAGTCCGGGGCGCCCTCGTAGATGGTCACGTAGAACAACAGCCGCCGGAACTCCCGCAGGTGGGCGAGGTTCACCCGCAGCGTCTGCCCGTCCGGCTCCTCGCCGGTACGGTCGTCCTGGTCCAGCACGACGTACGGCCACGACGTGAGCGAACCGAACGTCTCCCCGAGCGGCTGCACCGCCGTGACGCTCCCGTCCGCGTACTCCGCCAGGCAGCCGAGGTCCAGGTCCACACCCGCGTCGGGGGGCCAGTTGAGGTGAGCCTGCAGCGCTCCGCGCCCCGTTTGTGCGCCGGGGGGCGCCCCCGGTGCCTCCATACGGTCACCGGACGGGCTGCCCGTCCCGCCGAGCCGAATCACGCCGCGCGTACGGTCGTCAGGAACCACCGCTGCCCCCTGCTCCGCCCGCCGCCGCAGCGCAGGCCACCTTCGGTTTGCGGCGCGCGCGGCGACAACGGCGCAGCCCACGCCCGCCGCGAAGTCTATGCCGGTTCTGTGACCCGTGGGCTACGATCGGTAACGCGCACCTGGGCGCCAACTGCGGTGGTATACCCACGAGTTCGGGAGCGGTCCCCGCCCGGCTGTGCGAGGCTCATCGCCTCCAGGCATCTCACAGGGGGTCACAGCATGCCCGTCGGGGCCCAGTCGAAGCGTCAGGACGTCGGGAACGAGGTCCGGAAACTCGCTCTCAAACCCGCGCTGAAGTCCCGCCGCGCGGAGCTCTCCGCACTGTCCGACGCACTGACCGGAGACAAGGACGGGGACCTGGAGCGGTGGACCGAGGTCGACCTGCACAGCACCTTCGTACGTCCGGAGAGCGTCCACACCCCCGTACCGGCCGAGCCGCCGTACTGGAAGGGCCTCGAAGCCGCCCTCGGCGGCCTCGTGTTCGTGCCGCTCCTCTTCACCTGGTACGGACTGACGCGGGCCTCCACCGCGTACGAGTCGCTGACGGACGAGGAGCCCAAGCACGCCGCACGGCCCTTTCTGCAGCTCTGGCAGACCGGCTTCGAGGGGCACCTGTCGGGCTGGTTCACCTTCGGGCACGTGGCCGGAGCCGCGTCGTTCGCGATCCTCCTGCTGCTCGGCTGCGCGCTTCTGCACGGAGCGCGCCGCGCCCGTACGGAGCGCGCCGAGGAGAACGCCCAACGCGAACGGGACGCCGTCCTCGCCGAGATGGTGCCGGTCCTGACCTGGGCGCAGCTCAAGCTCAACGAGCACCGTATGGGGACGCCGGCCCGCTTCGCCGCGGACCTCAACAAGGGCGCCTCCGCACTGAACAAGCTCACCACCAAATCCGTCTCCGCACAGGAGGGCATGGACAAGGCCGCCGAACAGGTCAGCACCGCGCTCGCCAGCGTCCAGGGGCTGGTGGCCAGCGTCGCCTCCGCCGTGAAGCCGCTGGAGGAGGCGGCCAGCCGCATCGAGGCGGCCGTACGGGACAGCGGCACGTCACTCAACAGGACGCTGGGCGACGTCCGTTCGACGAACGGCGAGATCAAGACGCAGCTCGACCGGACCGGCGACCGCGTCGAGGACGCGCTGAGCACCCTCGGCGCCTCCCAGCGCGCCTTCACCACCAGCACCGAAGTGGCCACCGACGTCCACACGCAGGCGCTCACCAGCATCGCGGGCATAGCGGCACAGACGGCGGACGCGGTCACCGCGTCCCAGGACTCGGCCCGGCTGCTCGCCGAGCAGACGGAGGCGCTGCGGGGCAGCGCGGAGCGGTTCGCGGAGCTGGCCACTCTGCTGCACGAACGGGGCGGGGTACCGGGCGCGGGCGATCCGTACGCGCAGTGGCAGGGAGACCAGTCGCCGTACGGTGAACGGACGTCGGGCCGCTGGTGGCGTACGCGCTGGTGGGGCGGCAGCGGGGGGCAGGCCCCCGGCCAGAACGGCGGCCAGGGCGGCGGTCAGTACGGCGGGCAGGTCCCCGGTCAGAACAGCGGGCAGGGCGGCGGTCAGGGCGGTGACGCGGGCCGGAACGGGGGCCAGGGCGAGAGCGGCCGGAGCGCCCAGAACGGCGGCCAGAGCGGCGGCCAGAGCGGCGGCCAGAGCGGAGCCGGTGCGGACAGCATGTCGGAGCCCCGGTGAGGCCCCGCCTGCGGCTCAACCCGCTGCATCTGGCGGGCTGGCTGTTCGCGGACATGCTGCTCGTCCTCGCCCTCGTCGCGATGGGGGACCAGGGCGACCCGGTGAAGGCCGAGGAGGCGAAGCCCAAGAAGTCGGCGACGCCCACCCCCAGCCCCAAGGAGACCGGGCCGCGCGCGGTGGAGCGCAAGCCGGTGAAGGTGTCGCTGAGCGCGAAGTCCTCGGACCGCAAGGGGATCGTCGACCGGCTGAAGGACGTCACGGAGAAGTACGAGGGGCGCGAGGCCGCCATCGTGCTCACCTTCGGCCGCAGCCCGAGCCCGGGACCGGGCATCGCGTACGCGCACCGGGTCAACTCGCTGCTGGACGAGGCCCGGCCGGACATGTTCAAGGGAACGACCACACGCGACTTCATGGACCTGGGCGGCGCCGTCGGCCACGCCGACCTGGAGATCTACTTCTACACACACTGACCCGCGGCCCCTGAACGACCGAACGAACCGACTGCACCGAACAGACCGAACGAACCGAACGCACCGCACCTGCTGAGCACCACGCGCAAGACGAAGAACGAACGCCGAACGACGAACTCCTTACCGGAGGAGACCTTCCGTGCAGATCCTGCCCTTCTACATGGTGTGCGACGAGTCCGGCTCCATGAGCGGCCCGCCAATCGACGCGATCAACTCCGCACTGCCCGAGCTCCACCACGAGATCAGCACCAACCCGACGGTGGCCGACAAGACCCGCTTCGCGCTGATCGGCTTCTCCGACGACGCCAAGGTGCTGCAGCCGCTGGTGGATCTGGGTGAACTGGCGGAGCTGCCCGCGCTGACGGCGGGTGGTGTCACCTCGTACGGACACGCGTTCCGCACCCTCCAGCAGTGCATCGAAGCGGATGTGGCCGCGCTCAAGGGCGAGGGCCACGAGGTGTACCGGCCCGTGGTGTTCTTCCTCTCCGACGGCGTGCCGACCGACTCCGGCTGGGAGCAGTCGCTCAAGGACCTGACGTCGTCCCGCTACGGGCCGAAGATCATCGCGTTCGGCATCGGCGAGGCGGACACGGCGACCATCAGCCAGGTGGCCAACTTCCGCGCGTTCATGCAGCAGGACGCGTCGGTGTCGCCGGCGCAGGCGCTGCGGGAGTTCGCGGCGAGCCTCACGCGTTCCATCGTGCGTTCCGCGGGAAGCATCCCCGCCGACGGCGGCTCCGGGTTCACACTTGCGGTGGACGACACGGTGCCCGGCTTCAGCACTGTCTCCCTCGACAAGCTCTGAAAGCTCTGACCGCCCAGGGGACTCGCCATGGACCAGAACACGGACACGGGCGCGTACGGAGCACCGTACGCGCCGCGCGGGGGACGGGACCCGTACGCGGACGGCGGTGCGGACGCCGCCGACCCGTACGCGGATGCCGACTCGTACGGGAGCGCCGAGCCGTACGGGAGCACCGGCCCGTACGCCGCCCCCGACCCCGCCCCGTACGGCGACGGGAGCACCGGCCCGCATGCGGATGCCGATCCGTACGGGAGCGCCGATCCTGACCCCGCCCCGTACGGCGACGCGGGCACCGGCGCGGGCCGCGACCCGTACGGTGGCGCCTCCGCGCCCGGCCGCCACGTCCCGCGCTGGGCACGCGAGGACACCTCGCCGCCGGAGAAGCCCCGCGGCGCGCCGCGGCACGTCGGGGCGCGCCCGCCGCGCTACGCGCCCACACCGCTCGGCCTGCCCGCGCCCCGCGACGGCGACGCGCACGCCGCCATACTCCCGGACACCGTGCTGGACGGCGCCCGTTACGGCCCGCTGACCGTACGGGCCGTCTCCGTACGCGGCGACTCGCACCGCCACCTCGGCGAGTGCCGCCAGGACGCCCTCGCGCTGACCCGGCTCGGCAGCGCCGAGTCGGGGCTGCTGCTGCTCGCGGTCGCGGACGGTGTCGGCGGCGCCTCCCGTTCGCACTCCGGGTCCAACGGAATCGTCCACGGCCTCGCCCAACTGCTGGACCGCATGGCGGAACCGCTCCTCGAGGCCATCGCGGGCGGCGACGCCGACACGTTCCAGAACCTCGCCGACGAAGCGGTCGCGGACGCCGCCGATATGCTCCGCGCCAACATGAAGGCGCCCGCCCAGGAGTACAGCACCACGCTGCGGGCCCTGCTCGTGCCGCTCGACCCGGCCGTGCAGACCCGCGGGTTCCTTTCCGTCGGGGACGGCGGGCTGTTCCGGATCACCACCGGCGGCTGGCAGCTGCTCGACGGCGCCACCGACCCGGACGGCGAGGGCCGCGGCGTCATCAACACCAGCACGCCCGCACTGCCCGACAACTACGACCGCGTCGCGACCTCCCTCCTCGCGCCCTCCACACCGGGCGACGTCCTCGTGCTCTGCACCGACGGTTTCTCCGGACCGCTGGAGGGCGAACGCGAGCTGCGCGCCCTCCTCGCCGACGACTGGGGCGGCGGCGCAGACGTCCCCCACCTCTCCGACTTCCTCTGGCAGGTGCAGACCAGGGCGAAGACGTACGACGACGACCGCACGGTCATCTGCCTCTGGGAAGGCGTCCGTTGACCGCCGCCGACGGCGCCGACGTACGTCTCCAGGACCTGGCGCCCGGCGACAAGATCGGCGACGGCGGGCAGGGCGAGGTCCGTACGGTGCACGGGCAGGACGGGATGCTGTACAAGAGCTACCGCTCCCCGGAGAAGGTCAACGGGCAGGCGCTCGCCACCCTCGTCTCCGTACGGCGGTCCCTGCCGGAACCGGAACGCGACCAGCTGGACGCGCAGGCGGCGTGGCCGCTGTGCCGGGTGATGGACGGCCCGCGCACGGCCGGGTTCCTGATGCGGCGCGCGCCCGCATCGATGACCTGGCAGACCGCGAACGGCGGCAGCAAGCTGACCGAACTGCAGTTCCTCCTCCATTCTCCGCGCCCGCAGTGGCAGGACATCGTCCAGCCGGGGCCGGGCCAGCGCCGCGAACTGGCCCTGGCCCTCGTCGAGTTGATCGACCGGCTGCACAGCTGGCGGCTGGTGCTCGGCGATGTCTCGCAGGCCAACGTGCTGTGGACCGTACGGCCGCAGACGGGCGTCTTCCTGCTGGACTGCGACGGCTTCCGGGCCGCCGGCGAATCACCCGTACTGGCCCAGGCCGACACCGTGGACTGGAACGACGCGGCGGCACCGCCCGGCACGGCGACGGTGGACAGCGACCGGTACAAGGCTGCGCTCGCTGTCGGGCGCATCCTCGCGCAGGACGCGTACGCCGCGCCCGGCAAGCCGCTCACGCTGGTGGCGGGGGAGCTGGACGACCGCCAGGAGGCCGCCGTACGCCGCCGGTTCGACGAGGCGGCGGGCGCTTACGGCACCCGGCCGACGCTCGCGGAGTGGCGTACGGCGCTGTCGCCGCGCGACGTCATCAAGCTGACCGCGGCCACCCCGGCCCCGCGCCCCCCGGTGAACCGCGAGGTCCTGGACAGCCACCGCACCCGCGGCACGATCCCCCTCCGCCAGCCGGACCCGCCGTAGGGGCGGATGCCCGGCCGCGGCCGCGTGCTCAGTCCCGGTCGCGCCCTCGGCACCGAGTGCGCGGCTGGACACAGCCAGCCCGTCCGGCGTTCGAGGACGGGCCGGGAGGCCACTCACCGTCGGTGATCCGACCACGCAGACCACGGCGTGCCCTCGTCCGGACCAGCGCCGCTGAGCCCACGCTGCTGGACCCGCGCCGCTGGGCCCACGCTGCTGGACCCGCGCCGCTGGGCCCGCTCAGCGCGTCCGCTGTCGCGTCAGAGCGCACTCGCGTCGTGTGCCGCTGCTATGCGGTCTATTCGGCGGGCGAGGTCGAAATCGGCCTCGGTCAGCCGGTTCCCCGCGTCGTGCGTGGTGATCCCGAACCGCACCAGATCCCAGCGCAGGTCGATGTCGGCGTGGTGCCCCATCTGCCGGACCACATCGGCGACATGCACGATCATCGCCACCCCGCCGTGGTACCTGATCCGGAACGACCGGGATATCTCGTGACCGACGCGGGTCCAGCCGGGCAGTTCCCGTAGCCGCGCCTCGATCTCGTCGTCCCGGAGCAGCACAGGCGTCTCGACCACGTCGTCTCCTTCCACGATGATCCGGAATCGCAGGCCGTCCCGGCCGGGGCATCCTGCCATGGATCTTGCTCCGGCCTCCAGGGGCACCCAAGACCCTTTGCTTCCTGGGTATTTGGTACGAGCAGGGGTCACGTACGGGCCCGCGGTCCCGCCGGCCGCCCGGACCGCGCGCATCCCGCACGCTCCCGTCGCGCGCACGCCGCGCGCCCCGTCAGGCGTACGGTCTGAGCCCGTCGCGCAGCTGCCCGTACGCGCTGTTGGCCGCGCGGACCGCGCTTCCGAGCAGCCGTGTCGCGTTCGAACCGGCGTGGATCCGGTGCCAGTTGTCCTCGGCGAGGATGCGCTGGACCGTGATTATCTGCCCGGCGGCCAGCCGGGCCTCGAGCCCGCCAGGGCCCGCCTCGGCCAGCGCTCTCGCCAGCGCTTCCTCCGATCGGTGCTGATAGCCGTGCAGCCGGGCGACCAGGCTCGGGGTCCCGTACAGCAGGTCGTGGAAGCCGAGCACGTCGTGGTCGTCGTTCAGCCCCGTGACCGGGTCGCGCCGCCGCAGCCCCGTCACGAAGTGCTCGTGCAGTGCGCCGAGAGGGGACTGGTGGGCCTCGCGCCCCGTGACGACCCGCGCCGCCTCGTCCTCGTGGTCCGCGAAGCGGTACAGCGCAAGGTCCTCCTTCGCCGGGAAGTACCGGAACAGGGTCGGCTTGGAGATCTCGGCCGCCTCCGCCACCTCCGCCACCGACACCTGGTCGAAGCCCCGCCGCAGGAAGAGCTCGATCGCGGTCTCGGACACGTTCTGGTACATCCGCTGCTTCTTGCGCTCCCGCAAGCCCGTCTCGCCGCTCATGACAGGCAGCCTACGCACCCTGAAGATGAAACTCAAGAAGATTTGTAACCGAGTCACATTTTTCTGTTACGGTGTCCTCGTGACACCACTCGACCAAGCACTCGACGAAGCACCGGATCAGGAGCTCGAGCAGGAGCTCCGGCGCGAGCGCGCCCACCACGAGGCGTGCCGTGCCGCCCAGGCGGCCATGGCGGAGGGCGCCCAGGAGCACGTCGTCACCGGCCAGGACGTCTCGGCGTCCGGTGCCGATGCCGAGGTGCTCGGATTCGAGCTGCGCAGCCACGCCAAGCGGCTGCGCGAGGAGGCCGACCGGCCGCTCTTCTTCGGCCGCCTCGACTTCGGGCACGGAGAGGCGGCGGCTGACCACCGCGGCCAGCGGTACTACATCGGGCGGCGCCGCATAACGGAGGAGGTCGCCGCTCCACCGCTGGTCGTGGACTGGCGCGCACCGGTGTCGCAGGCCTTCTACCAAGCGAGTGCCCGCGAGCCCCGAGGTGTCGAGATCCGGCGCCGGTTCGGCTGGGCACCGTGGAGCAGCGGCGCCCCGGAGGATCTGACGAGCCTGGAGGACGAACTCCTCACGGCCGCCCGGCCCTTCGCCCCCGACGGCCGCACCGACCTCGACGGCCGCACCGACCTCGACGGCCGCACCGACCTCGACGTGCGGCCCGGCCCGGACGGGCGGCCCGACCAGGCAGGGCGCGGGGGAGCAGGTGGCGCGCCCGGCGGCATCCTCGCGAGTGAGATCGAGCGCCCCCGCGTCGGCCCGATGCGGGACATCGCCGCCACCATCCAGCCGGAGCAGGACGATCTGGTGCGGGCCGCGCTCGACAGCTCCCTGTGTGTGCAGGGCGCCCCCGGCACCGGCAAGACCGCCGTCGGCCTGCACCGCGCGGCGTATCTCCTCTATACCTATCCGCAACGCATCCAGCGCGCCGGGCTGCTGATCCTCGGCCCGAACCCCGCCTTCCTGTCGTACATCGCTGATGTCCTGCCGTCTCTCGGCGAGTTCGACGTCCGGCAGTCCACCGTCGACGAGGAGATCGGCCGCCATCCGGTGCGCGCGGTGGACAGCGAGCGGGCGGCTGCGCTGAAACACGACGCCCGCATGGCCGAGGTGCTCCGCCGCGCGCTGTACGCACGGGTGGGCGGGCAGCGGGACCGGCCGATGCGCCCCGTGGAGGTGGCCGACGGCTCGTACCGCTGGCGGGTCCCGGTCGACGAGTTGGAGCGCATCGTCGCCGAGGCGCGCGAGGAGGAGCCGCCGTACGCCATCGGCCGCGAGCGGATACGGGTCAGGGTCGCGGAGGTGCTGCGCGGCCAGGCGGAGCGGCGCGCGGGGCCGCCGGGCGGCCAGTGGCTGCGCCGGGTCCAACGGTCCCGGCCGGTCTCGGCGTTCGTGGACGCCGTGTGGCCCGGCGTGCAGCCCGAGGAGGTGGTCGCCGCCCTGCTCGGCGATGCCGGTGAGCTGGCCGCCGCGGCCGCCGGCGTGCTGACGGAGGACGAGCAGCGCGCGCTGCTCTGGCCGAAGGCGCCGCGCTCCTGGCGCAGCGTCCGCTGGTCGGCGGCCGACCTCGTGCTGCTGGACGAGGTGGCCGGGCTCATGGACCGGCCGGAGGGGTACGGACACGTGGTGGTCGACGAGGCGCAGGACCTCTCGCCGATGCAGTGCCGCGCCATCGCCCGCCGGTCCGGCTTCGGTTCGCTGACGGTCCTCGGCGACCTGGCCCAGGGCACCACACCCTGGGCGGCCCGGGACTGGCCGGAGCACCTCGCGCACCTCGGCAGGCCGCGGACGGCCGTGGTGCCGCTGACCACGGGCTTCCGCGTCCCGGCCGCGGTCCTGGAGCTGGCCAACCGGCTGCTCGAGCCGATAGGGGCCGCCGTGCCGCGGGCACGGTCGCTGCGCCGCGACGGCGAGTTGAGAGTGCGGAGAGTGCCGGATCCGGCGGCGCCCGACCTGGAGGCAGCGACGGTCCAGGCCGTCCGGACCGCCCTGACCCGCGAGGGCTCGACAGGTGTCATCGCCGCCGACGAGCCGTCGGCGTCCCGGCTGCGCGACGTCCTCGGGGCGGCCGGGATCGAGACCGGCACGGCCGACGACATGGGCGCCGCCGCCCGGGTCACGGTGCTTCCGGGCACGCTCGCCAAGGGGTTGGAGTACGACCACGTGATCGTGGTCGAGCCGGCCGCGGTCGTCGACGCGGAGGAGCGCGGCCTGAACAGGCTGTACGTGGTTCTCACCCGCGCCGTCTCCCGCCTCGACGTCCTCCATCACCGCCCGCTCCCGGCCGCGTTGACCGGCAGCCCCGACCAGCCCTGATGACCCGGGTCCCCGCCGCCACACGGCCCGGCTGACCCCTGAGGAGGTGCAGACGACTCAAAACCACACCAAACGTGCCACTCCCGCCCCGTCCACCACGGTCGGCCACGGCGGAGCAGGACCGGTGCAGGCGCAGGTCACGGCCGGTCGCGGCTGATCCGCAACCAGGCCGAGCGCCCCCGGCGTCCCGTACGACGAGAGCTGCGCGGCGAACCGCGCAGCACCACTCGGCGAATTGAGACGGGACCAGACGGACGATGGGGGCGCGCGGATGAGCGACGAGTACCTGTACACAGAGACGTCGCGGAACCCGTTCGCGTGGCTTGTCCGGCTCGACGACAGAAACCTGCGCATCGGCCTGCGCTGGATCCCGTTGGACGAGCTCAACTTCCCGGCCATGGCGGACGCTTACCTTCGCGGCGGCTGGCTGGGCGGCGGTGGCTCCGAACGTCCGCTGGCGCACCTCGGCGACGCCCGCGGCATCGTGCCGGTGACCCGGATATCCGGCTCGTCGATGATCGTGAAGCCGCGCCGGGCCGCCGATTTCGCGCGGGCGCTGGGCGAGCTCGCCGTGCTGCGCAGCGGCGGCCCCGAGGCGGTCGGGCGGCTGGCCTCGCAGGCGCGGGCGGTCGGCGTCCCGCTGTGGATCGCGCGGCGCTCCGCGCACGGTCCGCACGGGCCGGTCACGGTGGCGGTGGACCGGCGCGGGGTGCGGGTGGACGTATGGGCGGAGGGCGCGCCCACGGTGCGTATCCGCGCGCCTCAGGGTGTGTCCCTGGACCGGAAGAACCAGACCAGGAACCTGGAGATGACGATCGGGGACGAGCCCGCCGCCCTCACGATCGACACCTCCCGGCTGCTGTCGAAGAACACCGTCACGGTCGCCGCCGCGAACCGCCAGTGGGAGCTGCGGAAGCACGGCAGGCGCGGTTCGCAGCTCGTGCGCGACGGACAGCCGGTTGCCGTGCTCAAGCGCCCGGACAGGCCGACCGGGCATGTGCCGCTGCTGCCGCTGGCAGACGTGGAGTACGGCAGCACGGACCTCGTGGACGACGTCGTGGCGCACGCACTGGCGGTGTCGTTCGGACTGGGCGAGAGCACCGGCACCGTCCGCTTCGGCGGCCAGGGCGAGTTGGTGCAGCTCGGTGACCCGGACTTGTGGGGGCAGCCCTGGTTCACCGGGGTGGGCACCGGAAGTCAGGACTCCGGGCCCGGTGCCGGAGGCGACGGCTGGGGCGGCGGTGACGGCGGCGGGGGAGACAGCGGCGGTGACTCCGGCGGATACGGCAGCGGACAAGGGGCTCAAGCCGGTACGGGGGAGAGGAAGTGCCGCAGAGAGCGAGGGTTGGTGTCGCGCAGGGAGAGCAGCACGTACAGGTCGGCGACGTGGAAGTCCGGGTCGTACGCGGGCGGTCCGCACACCTTCGCGCCGAGCCGCAGGTAGCCGCGGAGCAGCGGCGGGAGGGCGTTCAACCACCACGCCAACCGATTCGCCCGCGCGTTCAACTCCCCATACGACACCGCCACACCATCAACACCCACCACCGCCACCGCACCCGGCGACGCCACCACACACCCCTCAAACAACCCCGCGACGGACATCTCAGGGGCGGGGTGCACCGGGCCGTGCCAGGCCGTCAGCGCCCGGTCCCGTTCGGTGTCGCCGAGCACGTCGAGTTCCCGTACGTGCCGGTCGGGGCCTGCGGCGAACTCGTCCAGGACGCGGACGAAGCGTTCGGCGAGCAGTCCGGCCGTCTCCGGGTGGAACAGCTCGGTGGCGAACTCGAGTTCGCCGCGCATGCCGTTCACCTCGCCCTGCGCGGAGCGCTGTTCGGTGAGGCTGAAGAGGAGGTCGAACCGGGCCACGCCCGCGTGTACGGGTTCCTCCGCGGCGGCGGGCCCGGCGGCGTCCAGCGCGGACGAGAGCACGTCGCGGTGGTCGGTGTTGTTGAACGCGAGCATGACCTGGAACAGCGGGTGCCGGGAGAGCGTGCGTTCGGGGTTCAGCACCTCGACGAGCTGCTCGAAGGGCACGTCCTGGTGCGCGTACGCCTCGAGGTCGGTCTCGCGCGCACGGGCGATCAGTTCCCGTACGGTGGGGTCGCCCGACAGGTCGGTCCGCAGCACGAGGGTGTTCACGAAGAAGCCGACGAGGTCCTCGACGGCGTCATCCGTACGGCCGGCAACCGGGGAGCCGACCGGGATGTCGCTGCCCGCTCCGAGCCGTGAGAGCAGGGCGGACAGCGCCGCGTGGACGACCATGAAGACGCTGGCCTGGTTCTCGCGCGCGAGCCGGGTCAGCCGCGCGTGCAGCTCGGGCGGGACGGTGAACACCACCCGCTCCCCGTGGTGCGACGCCACGGCGGGGCGCGGCCGGTCGGCAGGCAGGGGGAGTTCGCCGGGCAGGTCCGCCAGCTTCGTACGCCAGTAGCCGAGTTGCGGTGCCAGCGCGCCGCGCGCGTCACCGCTGCCGTCCGAGCGGCCCGTGTCGCCCGTGTCACCCGTGTCGCTGCCGAGCAGCTCGCGTTGCCAGGCGGCGTAGTCGGCGTACTGCACCGGCAGCGGCGCCCACGACGGCTCGCGGCCCGCGCACCTGTCCGCGTATGCGCTCATCAGGTCCCTGATGAGCAGGGACAGGGACCAGCCGTCGCCCGCGATGTGGTGCACGACGAGCAGCAGCACGCTCTCGGAGGACGGGAGTCCGAAGAGGGAGCCGCGTACGGGGATCTCGCGCGTCAGGTCGAACGCGTGGCGGCTCGCGGCCCGCATCCGCGCGGGCAGGCCGTCCTCGTCGCAGGCTTCGGCCGACAGCACCGGCTCGGCGGCGTCCGCGTCCAGCACGCGCTGGTACGGCCCGTCATCGTCCTCCGCGAACACCGTACGCAGGCTCTCGTGCCGCCGTACGACGTCCGCCAGCGCCCGGTGCAGCAGCCCGTGGTCGACGGGTCCGGTCATCCGCAGCGCGACCGGGATGTTGTACGTGGGGCTCGGGCCCTCCATGCGGTGCAGGAACCACAGCCGCTGCTGGGCGAACGACAGCTGCGCGCGTGCGGTGCGCGGCGCCGGGCGCAGGGGCGGCCGTCCGGTACCGGCCTTCGCGGTCAGCGACCCGGCCGCCGCGAGCGCGGCGACGGTCGGCCGCTCGAAGAGGGCCCGTACGGGCAGTTCCGCGCCCAGGACCGTACGGATGCGGCTCACCAGGCGCGTACCGAGCAGGGAGTGGCCGCCCAGCGCGAAGAAGTCGTCGTCGATGCCGACCCGCGGCAGGCCGAGCACGTCGGCGAACAGCTCGCACAGCAGCTCCTCCAGCGGGCCGCGCGGCGAGCGGCCGCGCGGCTCGCCCGCGTACCCGGGCGCGGGCAGCGCGGCGCGGTCGAGCTTGCCGTTCGGGTTGAGCGGCAGCGCGTCCAGCTCGACCACCGCGGACGGCACCATGTGCTCGGGGAGGCGGCGGGCGAGCCGGTCCCGCAGGGCGCCTGTGCCGGAGCCGGGGGCGGTGCGGTCCGGGGCGGTGTGGTCCGGGGCGCCGTCCGGGACGACGTACGCGACGACGCGCTTGTCGTCGGCGCGGTCCTCGCGGACCACGACGGCGCACTGCGCGACGCCGGGCTGTCGCGCCACCTCCGCCTCGATCTCGCCGAGCTCGATCCGGAAGCCGCGAATCTTCACCTGGTCATCGGTGCGGCCCAGATACTCCAGCCCGCCGTCGTGGCGCCGGCGCACCATGTCCCCCGTGCGGTACATCCGCGTCCCCGCGCGGCCGTACGGGTCGGCGACGAAGCGCTCGCCCGTCAGCGCGGGCCGCCGCAGATAGCCCCGTGCCAGGCCCGCGCCCGCGAGGTACAGCTCGCCGGGCACGCCTGCGGGCACCGGACGCAGGCCGGAATCCAGCACGTACGCACGGGTGTTGGCGACCGGCCTGCCGATCGGCGGCGCGCTGTCCGTACGGCCGTCCGCTGTCCAGTGGGTGGCGTAGACGGTGGCCTCGGTCGGGCCGTAGAAGTTCGCGACGGTGCAGCCGGGGACGCGGGCCAGCACGTCGTTGACGAGGTGCGCGGGCAGCGCCTCGCCCGCCAGGACGACCGCGGCGAGGTCCAGCCGGTTCCCGGCCGAGGCCAGCAGGTGGCCGAACGCCGACGGCACCGCGCTGACCAGGTGGCCGGCGCACGCGTCCGGTTCGTCGGCCAGCTCCAGCACGTCGCCCACCAGCCGCAGCGTGCCGCCCGCGACGAGGGGCGCGAACAGCTCGAACACCGACACGTCGAAGTTGAGGGAGGTCGAGGCGACCGTACGGGCGAGCCGTTCCCGCCCCAGCTCGGACACCGCCCAGTGAGCCAGGTTGCGTACGCCGCGGTGCGGTACGACGACGCCCTTCGGGCGGCCCGTCGTACCCGAGGTGTAGATGACGTACGCCGGGTGCTCCGCCGCCGGCGGCTGCCGGCGCTCGCCGTCCGCCGGGTCGCCCGCGGGGCAGGCGGCGAGAGCGCGCGCCACGTCCGCGTCGTCCAGCAGCAGCCGTTCGACGTCCACGGCCGGAAGCCCTTCCGCGACGGCGACCGTGGTCAGCACGAGCGCGGGGCGGGCGTCGTCGAGGAGGTAGCGCACGCGCTCTGGCGGATAGCCCGGGTCGACGGGCAGGTAGCCCGCGCCCGCCTTCCACACGCCGAGCAGCGCCGCGAGCAGCGTCTCCGTCCTCGGGAGCGCCACCGCCACCAGCGACTCGGGGCCGATGCCGCGGCCGGTCAGCCAGTGCGCCAGCCGGTTCGCGCGGGCGTTCAGCTCGCCGTACGACACGCCGCGGCCGTCGCACACGACCGCGACGGCATCCGGCTCGTCCGCCGCACGCTGCTCGAACAGCTCCGTCACCGAGCCGCCGGGGAAGTCCCGCCGCGTGGCGTTGCACTCCTCCAGGACGTGGTGGCGTTCGTCCTCCGCCAGTACGTCGGCCCGCCCGGCGGGGCGGTCGGCGGCGGCCGTCACCTGGTCGAGTAGGTGCAGGAAGCGGTCCTGGTGGGCGACGAGTTCGGCGCGGCTGAACAGCCCCGGGTTCCCGGTCAGTTCGAGCCGGAGGCCGCTTGGCGCGCCGGGCGTGCCGTGCACGTCGAGGAGGAGTTCCCTGACCGGGCCGTTCGACAGCGCGTGGAGGACCGGCGTGCAGCCCGCGAAGTCGAGGCCGCTGCCCATGTGGGAGCGGATGTTGACCATGACGCCGCTCAACGCGCCGCCGTGCCGGGCCAGTCCGAGATCGCGGTGCACGTCCTCCAGCCGGCGTCGCTGGTGGCGCAGGGCCGCGCCCAGCCGCGCCGACACCTGCGCGGCCAGATCCGCGAAGCTCATCGCGGGGGTGACGGTCACGCGCAGGGGCAGCTCGTTCACGCGCATGCCGGGCGTACGGCGGGCGGTGGCGCTCGTACGGCCGGGCACGGGGACGTTGAGGACGACGTCGCGGAGTCCGCTGAGGCGGTGCACGTACAGCGCGGCCGCGGCGAGCAGGACCGCCGAGGGGCGGGTGCCGGCCGCCTCGGCCACCGCGCCGAGCGCGTCCGTACGCTCCGGGGACAGCCGCACCTTCCCGCGCAGCGCGCCCTGGGCGAGCGGAGCGGTCCGGCCGGTGACGCCGGTGGTCTCCGGGACGGCGGGGAACTCGCCGAGCCAGTAGTCGCGGTCGGCCTCGCGCTCGGGGGAACGGGCGTACTCGGCGTCCTCCTCGGCGAGCAGCCGAGCGGACGGGAAGGGCGTCACGTCGCGGGCCCGGTCGTCGGCCTGACCGCCGTCCTCGTTGCTGACCCGGCCGCCGTCCTCGCCGCGTGCGAGCCGTGAGTAGACCTCGGCCAGGCGGCGCAGGCACAGGTCCTGGCTGTGGCCGTCCATCGCGATGTGGTGGAAGCGGAAGTACAGGAAGTGCCGGCCGGCGGCCAGCCGGAACAGCACGAAGCGGAAGTGCCCCGGCGCGGTGAGGTCCACGGCGGTGCGCAGGTCCGCGTCCATGGCCTCGCGCGCCGCCGTCTCCGGGGCGGCGTGGCCGGTGAGGTCGGTGTGTTCGAGGCCGGCGCCCGCCTCGGCGTGGACGGTCTCCCAGACGCCGTCGTCGTCCTCGGCGTACGCGGTCCTGAGCGGCTCGGTCTCCGCGACGACCCGGGCGACGGCCTCCCGGAGGGCGGCGGCGTCGACGTCGCCGCGCAGTTCCACGTAGGCGGCCACGTTGTACAGCGGGCTGGCGGGGTCGAGTTGCTGCGCGACCCATACGCCGAGCTGTGCGGCGGAGACCGTACGGCGCACCGTCTGACTCTCGGACACGGTCCAGCCCTTCCTGCTGTGGCGTGTGTGGCGTGCGTGCTGTTGCGACGTGGACCACCCTGCGGACCGCCCGTTGAACGGGCGTTGGTCGCCGCGTTGTGCCGGGACAACGAGCCCGGCGGCGGTCCGGCTCAGCGGCAGTCCGGCTCAGCGGCAGTCCGGCTCAGCGGCGGGCCATGCGGGCGCGGCCCGCGGACCGGCGGGTCTCGCCGGCCAGTGACGCGGCGAAGCTGCGGCAGACCGAGTCCACCTCGAAGTGCCCCGGCGCGGTGTGCTCGATCAGGTTGACGTCCGCCAGCTCGTCCAGCAGGCGGCCCGCGGCGCCGGCCTGTATGCCGAGGAGGCGCGCGACGGAGTCCGGCTCGATGGCACGCGGCCGGTGGCTGCCGAGCAGCCGGAACAGCCGGGCGGGAGCGGGTTCGAGCACGCGGTAGGAGCGGGAGAGCATCGCGTGCAGCCCCGTACGGTCCTCGCCGGTGTCGAAGGCCGAGACGGGCGGCGAGTTGCGTACCTCGTTCACGAAGTGGCCGAGCGGCCAGTCCGGGTGCCGGCTCGCGCGTTCGGCGACGATGCGCAGCGTCAGCGGCAGCCGTTCGCACAGGACGGCCAGCTCCGCCAGCGTGAGGCGTTGCCCGGCGCAGCGGTCCTTGCCGAGCAGTTCCGCCAGCAGCCGGGCCGCCTCGTCCTTCGTGAACCGCCCGAGCCGCACGCGTGCGGCGCCGTCCCGCGCCACCAGCCCGCGCAGCCCGCTGCGGCTCGTCACCAGCACGGTCGCCGTGCTGCCCGGCAGCAGCGCGCGCACCTGCTCGGCGCTCACCGCGTTGTCCAGGATGACGAGCACGCGCCGGCCCGCGAGCAGCGTGCGGAGCAGGGCACTCCGCGCGCTCGTCTCGGCGGGCACCTGCTCCCTGGGCACCCCGGCGCCGAGCAGCAGTACGCGCAGTGCCTGGGACGCTTCGACGGGCTCGCCGGGGCCGAATCCGTTGAGGTCGATGTGGAGCTGGCCGTCCGGGAAGCACCGGGCGGCCCGGTGTGCCCAGTGCACGGCGAGCGCGGTCTTGCCGACGCCGGCCGGGCCGTCGACGAGTACGCAGCGGGAGCCGGCCCGGTCCCGGCGCCCGCCGACGAGCCGGTCCAGTTCGGCGAGTTCGTCGACGCGGCCGGTGAACGGCACGACGTCGGGCGGCAGTTGCCGCGGCACGGCCAGGTGCGGCGCGGGCGCGCCCGCCGCGTCCCGCGGTGCGGGATCAGGTGCGGCGGGGCGCGGCGCGGCGGGGTCCGGTGCGGCGGCGTGCGGCGCCTCTTCACCGCCGGGCCGGGCCGCGCCGTCGCCCGTACGGGAAGCGGCACCCGTACGGGCCCCGGCACCGGCGTCGCGGTCCTCGGCCAGGATGCGTTCGAAGATCTCCTGCACCTGCGTACCGGGCTCGACGCCCAGGTGCTCGTTCATCACCTGGCGGCACTCCGCGAACCGCGTCAGCACGGCGGCCTGCCGGCCCGCCTTGTGCAGCGCGAGCAGCAGCTGGGCCCAGAACCGCTCCTCCATCGGGTATTCGGCGACCAGCTCGCCCAGTTCGGGGAGGAGCGCGGTGGACTCGCCGCGCGACAGGGCCAGTTCGTTGCGTCTGTGCAGGGCGTGCAGCCGCTTCTCGTTCAGTACGGGCAGGACCTCGCGCTGGAGGGAGTCGCAGGCCACGTCGCACAGGGCCGGGCCGCGCCACAGCGCCAGCGCTTCCCCGAGCAGTCCGGCCTCGCGCGTCTCGTCGGTCTCCGTGCCGGCCCGGCCCACGAGCGCGTGGAACCGGGACAGGTCGACGTTCTCCGGGTCGATGGTGAGGCGGTATCCCAGCTCGCCCGATTCGATGGCCGAGCCCGCCCCGGCGCTCCCCTCGTCCAGGAGCCGCCGCAGCCGCATCACGTAGCCGCGAATGGTGGTGCGGGCACCGTGCGGGGCCTCCTCTCCCCACAGGCGCTCCACCAATTCGTCCGCCGAAGCGCCCCTTTCGGCCCGTACGGCCAGACTGGCCAGCAGGGCACGCTGCTTGCCCGTCGGAATTCGGACAGGAGCCCCGTCCCTTTCCACTTCGAACGGCCCCAGCATGCGTATGTGAAATCGGCTGTCCACCGGATACCCCCACTCCCGGCTGGTCTTGACCGGGTGCAGCCCAGACCGTAGAGGGGATCCGCGCGGAGCTGTGTCCTCCGGTCGACGGACGCGGCCGTCCGGACCTGTCCGAAATCTACTGGAGTGTTGCGTAGTAACGTATTCAGGCGCATACGCCGAGTCTGCGGGCAGGCACCGTACTGTGATATCCATGCAGCGGCGAGGCCCGTCGCGGGCCTTTCCGGCGAGAACGACCTCCGGGGCGGGACGGCTGGGCACGTGAGGGTACTGAGGAGATCTCAAGGACGGGCCTCCGTGGCCGCCGGGACCCCCGCGGCCACCCGTACGCCGCACGCGCCGGGCCAGAGCGAACTGGCGCTGAACAGCGCCTTCGAGCGCTATTCCGTCCTCGTACGCACCTGCGTCGTGGGCGCGACGGGCCTCTTCGCGATCTTCACCGTACCTCCGGACCGCATTCTGCAAATGTCCATCACAATGGCGATGGTGTTTATGTGGTGTGCCGTTCGGCTGTTCTGGCTGCATCTGCGCCCGCCCGTACGGTATATCCTGGCGCTGGAACTCGGCGTGCTGCCCGTGCTCGGCCTCAGCCAGGGCTGGACGGGCACCGAGACGGTGGACAGCTGGGTGCTCGCCATCGCCTCCATCACCGCACTGACATATCAGGTCGAATGGACGACACGGCCCTTTCTGGCACTGCTGCTGGCGATTGTCAGCCTGAGTTCGTATATCGGCGGCCTGGCCCTCGTGGCCCCGTCCGAGGAGATTTCCACGGCATTCACGCTCAGCGGCCGTATCTTCGGCGAGTGCCTGATGTGGCGCGCCATCTACATGCTGACACGACGGCAGGCGAGAAGTGCCGACGAAATGATGCGGAAAGCCGCCGAATCCCGCCGCGCGGCGCTCGTCGGCGAATCCCGCAGACAGGCGGAGCGGGAATACTTCGCGACGCTCCACGACACCGCGAGCGCGACGCTCCTCACGGTGTCCATGGGCGCGCCCGGGTACGACCGGGACCAGCTCGCCCGGCGCGCGCGCCGCGACCTGGCCGCGCTGACCGACGCCCGCGAGGGCGGCAGCCGCGACGTGGACCTCGCCGCGCTGCTGGCCACGCTGACCGACCAGCACACCGTACGCCTCGGCCTCGACCTGGGCGGCCCGCTCGTCCTGCCCGCCAAGGCGGGGCTGGCCATCTTCCGCGGCGTACGCGAGGGCCTGATCAACATCGAGCGCCACGCCGGCGTGTACGAGGCCGTGCTGAGCGCCCGCCGCGACGAGCCGGGCCGGTACGTCGTCGAACTGCGGGACGCGGGACGGGGTTTCGACACCGGCCGGATACCGGCGCAGCGCCGCGGCCTCAGCTCCTCCATCATGGGCCGGATGGCGGCCGTCGGCGGCTCCGCCTCGGTCACGTCCGGCATCGGCGAAGGCACGACCGTACGGTGGGTGTGGCCCGATGAACCCGCGTGACGCCGAGGCAGCCGCACAGATCGAGGAGGGTCTCGTCCGCCGCGTACGGGCGGCTCTCCTCGGTGTCGCGCTCAACGTCCAGTGCGTGTTCGCGCTCCCCCGGATCCTCACCGAACTCGAGCTGTACCAGCCGCTGTGGTCGCACGCCGTGGTCTTCTGCCTGCTGCTGGCCGTCGCGGGCGTGGGCGCGTACCACGTGCTGGTCGGCCGCCGGCCCTCGCGGACGAGCCGGGTCCTGGGAGTCGGCGCCACCTTCGCGGCGTCCCTGCTGACCACCACGTCGCTGACGCCCGCCGATGTGATGAACACCGAGCACTGGACGTTCGGAGTCGTCGGCTGGTACTGCCTGGTCCTGCTGTTCGGGGAGCCGCTGAGAATCCTGGTCGCCGTGTTCGGCGTGCACTTCGTGCTGGCCGCCGCGCCGCTGGTGCTGAGCGGCTTGCCGGACATCCAGATGGTCGCGCCGAAGGCGATCTCCGCGGTCTCCGTGTACGGATTCCAGCTGACCGTCGGCATGTTCGCGTACACCGTCCGGAAGATCGCCAACAAGGCGGCGCAGGCAGCAGCCGAGGAGGAGCGGTCCCGTACGCAGAAGGCGGTCGCGGAGAGTGCGCACCGCTACCGCGAGGAGCGCTTCCTGGGGCTGCTGGACACGACGATTCCGCTGCTCCGCGCCATCGCCGACGGCGAGTTGGACCCGTCCGACCCCGACGCGCAGCGCCGCTGCGCCGTGGAGTCCGCCCGCCTCAGACGCCTGCAGGCGGAGAACGACGACGTGCCGGACCCGCTGGCACACGAACTCGAGGCCGGCCTCGGAGTGGCGGACCGCCGCGGCGTCACCGCGCAGCTGGAGATCACCGGCGACCCGGTGGAGGTCCCCAAGGTGGTACGGCGCGAACTGGTGGACCCCGTACTGGCCGTGCTGTCGGCGACCCGCGACTCCGCGCGCGTGACGCTCCTGCGGACACCGGAGCAGGTCCGGGTCAGCATCGTCAGCGACGCGGCCGGCGCGCCACCAATCGACTCGTGTGCGGAGCACGTACGGGTCGAGGAGATCACCCTGGAAAAGGAATGGTGGGTACAGACTGTATGGAATCGGCACGACGCATCACCGTCACAGTGATCGACGACCACCCGGCCATCGTCGCCGCGGTCGAGCACTGGTACGCGACCGCGGGCACCCCGATCGACGTCGTGGCCTCCGGGCCCGACGTCAAGGCCGCGTGGGTGCCGCCCGGCGACAGCGCGGACGTCGTGGTGCTGGACCTCCAGCTGTCCGGCGGCGAACCGGCGTACTCCGATCTGCGACGCCTCGTGGACGCCGGCCGGCAGGTCATCGTCTACACCATGCGCGAGGACCAGCAGACCGCGCTCACCTGCATCGACATCGGCGCGTTCACGTTCCTCACCAAGTCCAAGGGCGGCGAGCACCTCGTGCCTGCCACCATCGCCGCGGCGGAGAACCGCGCGTACACCCCGCCCGGCCTCGCCGGCGCCTTCGGCACCAACACCAGATCGGACCGCCCGCAGCTCTCCCGGCGCGAACTGGACGTGCTCATCGAGTGGTTCCAGTCCGAGTCGAAGGAACTGGTCGCGAAGCGCCTCGGGATACGCACCAGCACGGTCAGCACGTATCTGGACCGCGTACGCATCAAGTACGCCAACGCGGGCCGCGCGGCCCGCACGAAGACGAACCTGGTGGCACGCGCCGTCGAGGACGGCCTCATCGGCCTGGAGGACCTCTAGGGGCCGTACGACCTGCCCCGTCCCGGACCGGCCTGCCCTGTCCGGCCTCCCTTGTCCGGCCTTCCCGACCCGGCCCGTACGGGCCCGGCCAGGCTTACGGTGGTGTCCGGCAGTCGACCCCGGGCCGGGCGGCCCGGGAGGAGGTGGTGACGATGGCCGCGGCCGGGCAGGACGGGTGGGCGGGCGTCATCGACGGCGCGCTCGCGCAGCTGGTCGACCGCGCGGGGCTGGACCTCGCGTTCGCGGCGCGCGTGCAGCCGGACGGGCGGCGGCTGGTGATCAGCCGGCTGCGCGGGGCGCGTACGCCGCTGCTGCGGGACCTCGTCGTACTGAAGGGCACGGGCCTGGGCGGCAAGGCGATGGCGCTGAGCCGGCCGGTGACCGTCAGCGACTACGTGGGGGCCGACGGGATCAGCCACGAGTACGACCTGCCCGTGATGCGCGAGGGCATCCACTCGATCGTGGCCGTGCCGCTGCTGACCGGGGGCCGGGTCAGCGGCGTGTGCTACGCCGCGCTGCGGCAGCGGCTCGACATCGGCGAGCGGCTGCAGCGCGTCGCCGCGAACGTCGCGCGGCGGGCCGAGGAGCGCCTGGCCGCCGACGCGAGGGCAGCGCAGGACGTACGGGAGCGGCAGGACGTACGGGAGCGGCAAGCGCCCGCCGCGCCGGCGGACCCGCGGCTGCGGGACGCGTACGACGACCTGGGGTCGCTGCTGGAACGCGTGCACGACCCGGGTGTACGGGCCGAGCTGGAACGCATCCGCCACCGGATGACGGGCACCGCGGACGACGCCCGGCCACAGGCCGAGGCGCCGGAGCCGCCGGAGCCGCCCGTCGCCCTGTCCCGGCGCGAGCGCGAGGCCCTGCGGTGCGCGGCGCTGGGCCTGGCCAACGCGGAGATCGCCGAGCTGATGGGCCTCTCGCCCGGCACCGTGAAGTGCTATCTGAGCAGCGTCATGCGCAAGCTCGGCACCCGCAACCGCATGGAGGCCGTCAACACCGCCCGCGGCATGGGCTACCCCGTCTGAGCCGCCACACGCCCTCCGCCCGGGGGCGGGCGCCTCGTTGGCGTGCCCGGCGAAGACGTTGACCGCCCGCAGGGACGCCAGGCTGGTCAGCAGCCCGTCCGGAGCGAATGCCAGCGGCGGGCGAGCGAATGCCAGCGGCGGGCCCCCCGCGGGCCCCTCCCTGCCCCCCGACCCCCCGGGCCCGGGGGCCGGGCCCCGTGACGCGCCCGCCGGACCGGCACGGCTCCGCGCGCGCGACCGCGTACCCTCGGGCGGAAGGCACCGCCCCCGGCGCGGCACGGCAACGGCACGCGCGCAGCGGGCACTTCGGCGCAGGGACCGACAGGCGGCCGGGACTCGGCGGCCGGGGAGGGAGACGTATGGTCCGGCGGACCGTCCGCGGCTCCGCCCCGTCCGTACGCGGCGGGCCCGGCGCGGCGGTGGGGCAGCTCCTCGCCATCCTGGCCGTGCTCCTGTGCGGGCTGCTCCAGCCCGGCGCGGCAGGCGGCGCCGCGACCGTACTCGGCCAGGGCCAGTGGCCCGGCGGACTCGCCGGCCACGGCCACGCCAGCACCGCCGCCCACGCGCCGCACCACTCCGGCGCGACCGTCACCACGGTCCCGCACCGGGACGGCGGACCCGCCGGCGACCGCACGCCCGCCTCCCTCACCGCGCCCGACAGCCACGCCCCCGACGGCGCCGCACGGGACACCGCCGCCGAACGCCAGCACTTCCCGCACGGGCACGGCCAGGCCAACGGCCCCGGCGCCGCCCTCCCCGCCCACCACGTGCCCCGCCCGGGGCACGGCGCGTGGACGCAGGCGTACCCGTGCGGCGCGCCCGTACCGGCCCCGTACGCCGGGCCGTGCACGGACCGCGGGCCTCCCGCCCCAGCAGGCAGCTGACCCCCACACCCTTCCCCGCCGCGGGGACGGCGGCGCCGTGCGGCGCCGCGCCGCGGCATGCCTGCTGGAGACCCCATGACCCGTGCCACCAGGGTGCGGGCGCTGCTCGCGCTCGCCCTGCTCGCCCTGTCCGTGTACCTCGCCCTGACCCAGCCGCCCCGCCTCGGCCTCGACCTGCGCGGCGGCACCCGACTCGTACTGGAGACCAAGGACTCGCCCACCGCGCAGGCCGACCGCACCGCCACCGACCGCACCCTGGAGGTGCTCCGCCAGCGCGTGGACGCGCTGGGCGTCAGCGAACCCACCCTCGCCCGCTCCGGCGACCAGCGCATCGTCGTCGAGCTGCCCGGCGTACAGGACCCGCGCGAGGCCGCCGAGGTCCTCGGGCGCACCGCACAGCTCAGCTTCCACCCCGTACGCGACACCGGCGGCAAGGCCGGCCCCGACGGCCCCGACGGCGCGGGCGGGAAGGACGGCAAGGGCGACGGCCGGGTGCTCCGCGACGAGAGCGGGCAGCCCGTACGGCTCGGCCCCGCCGCCCTGACCGGCGGGCAGGTGGAGAGCGCCGAGGCCCGGCTCGACCAGGAGCGGGGCGGCGGCTGGTTCGTCTCCGTCGAGCTGCGCGGCTCCGGCGAGAGCGCCTGGGCCGGGCTCACCGGCAAGGCCGCCTGCGCGCAGCCCGGCGACCCGGCACGCCGGGCCGCGATCGTCCTGGACGACAAGGTCATCTCGTCGCCCCAGGTCGACCCGTCCGTCGAGTGCGGCACCGGCATCACCGGCGGCGCCACCCAGATCACCGGAGGCTTCAGCCAGGACGAGGCCGAGGAGCTGGCCCTGCTCATCAACGGCGGCGCGCTGCCCGTGCCCGTAGACCTGATCGAGCAGCGCACCGTCGACGCCACCCTCGGCGACCGCGCCATCGAGGCCAGCGCCCAGGCCGCCGTCATCGGCACCGTCCTGACCTCGCTGTTCATCATCGGCGTCTACCGCCTCCTCGGCGGCCTCGCCACCCTCGCCCTGGCCTGCTACGGGCTGCTCTCCTACGCCGCCCTGCTCGCCATCGGCGCCACCCTCACGCTGCCCGGCCTCGCCGGGTTCGTCCTCGCCATCGGCATGGCCGTGGACGCCAACGTGCTCGTCTTCGAACGCGCCCGCGAGGAGTACGCCGCCATGCCGGCGCGCAGAAGGACCCTGCGCAGCGCGCTGACCGCCGGGTTCCGCAAGGCGCTCAGTGCCGTCGCCGACTCCAACATCACCACCCTGCTCGCCGCCGCGCTGCTGTTCGTCCTCGCCTCCGGACCCGTACGCGGCTTCGGCGTCACGCTGTCCATCGGCGTCCTCGCGTCCATGGTCAGCGCGCTCGTCATCACGCGCGTAATCGCCGACGTGGCCGTACGCCGCCGGGCGGTGATGGCGCGGCCCCGGCTGTCCGGCATCGCGGACACCGGCGCCGTACGCCGCTGGCTGACCCGCCGCGCGCCCGACCTGATGCGGCACCGGCGGCGCTGGCTCGCCGGCTCCGCCGCCGCGCTGGTCCTGGCCACGGGCGGGCTGGTGGTCCGCGGCCTGGAGTTCGGGGTGGAGTTCACCGGCGGCCGGTCCGTCGAGTACACCACCGAACGGCCCGTCAGCGGCGAGGCCGCCCGGCAGGCCGTCGCCGACGCGGGCCGGCCGCGCGCGGTCGTCCAGACCTCCGGCGACGGCGACGGCGACCGCCGGGTGTCCGTACGGGCCGGGGAACTGTCCGACGCGGATGAGGCCAAGGTACGGGCCGAGCTCGCCGAGGCGGGCGGATCCGCGGAGCGCGTACGGGACGAGATGATCGGCCCGAGCCTCGGCGAGGAGCTGCGGCGCAACGCCCTCATCGCGCTCGGCGTGGCGCTCGCCGCCCAACTCGCGTATCTCGCCCTCCGGTTCCGCTGGACGTTCGCCGCGTCGTCGGTGGCGGGAATGGCGCACGACGTGCTGCTCCTCGTCGGCGTCTTCGCCTGGCTGGGCAAGCCCGTCGACGGGGTGTTCCTGGCGGCGCTGCTCACCGTCATCGGCTACTCCGTCAACGACTCCGTCGTCGTCTTCGACCGCGTACGCGAGCTGTGGTCCGCCGATCGCCGCGCGCCGTTCGGCGGCATCGTGAACACCGCGCTCCTGCAGACGCTGCCGCGCACCCTGAACACGGGGGCGGGAGCGGTGTTCATCCTCGCCGCACTGGTTCTGCTCGGCGGCGAGTCGCTGACCGACTTCGCACTCGCACTGCTCATCGGCGTGGTGCTGGGCACGTATTCGTCGATGTTCACGGCCGCGCCGCTCGCGATCACGCTGGAGGCGCGGAGCAGCGCGCCGCCGCCGCGCCCGAAGCGGCCCCGCGGGCGGCAGGGCGGACCGGGTGGACCGGGCGGCGGGCCCGGCGCCTCCGACTCGTCCGGCGGGCCTCCCGCGCCCCGCGCGAAGGGCGGCGCGGAGGGCAGCGCGTACGGCGGCGCGCGGAGCGGGCGCGGACGCCGTACGGCCGGGGGCCGGCCCCCGGGCGACAGCGGGGCGCGCGTCTGAGTCGCAGGTCACAGAAGGCGTGTCCGCGGCGTGATCGTGGCACGTCGACGGCGGGCCGGCACGGCGGACCGGGAGCGATTCCGGCCGCCGTGCCGCCCGCTCGGGCCGCGGACGTGCTACCTTTGTGGTTAGTTGCAGTTGTGGTTCCCATTGATTCTTGTGTGCGCCTGCTGGTTCTGAACCTTCAGGCGCATTTTCTGTTTCCCGGTGTTTTTCTCCGGACGGGTGATCATCGCAGCGACACGTGGTCCGCGCAGTGCGGTCCGCGGTTTTACACCCCGAGGAGATTTACACATGGCTACTGGAACCGTTAAGTGGTTCAACGCCGAAAAGGGTTTCGGTTTCATTGCGCAGGACAACGGCGGCGCCGATGTCTTCGCGCACTACTCCGCGATCAACGCTCAGGGCTTCCGTGAGCTCGCCGAGGGCCAGAAGGTCGAGTTCGACGTCACGCAGGGCCCGAAGGGCCCGCAGGCCGAGAGCATCAACATCGTCTGATCCACCGGCACGGCCACGCGCCGTGCGCCGCGGGCCCGCACCACCGGTGCGGGCCCGCTCCGTTTCCGGATTCCGTTCCTTACGTGTTCCGGAGAACGGCCCCTCCATTCCCGATCCACGCGTTTTTTCCGCGGTTCGTTCTTGCGATTCCTTTGTGCGGCAGTCGGCCGCCGGGACCTCCTCGACACGTGCCGTCCCGAGGAAGGTTCCGAAATGAACCGCACCAACCGTTCCAACCGCTCCGGCGCGGGTTTCTCCCGCCGCCCCCGCCCCCAGCAGGGCGGCCAGCGCCGCGGTAGACCGGCCGCCGCGCCCAGCGGCGAGTTCGCGCTGCCCGTCAGCACCACGCCGCCGCTGCCCGCCGCGGAGTCCGTCGCCGAACTCGAACTCCCGGCCGAGCTGCGCACCGCGCTCCAGCAGAACGGCGTCACCGCGCTGTTCCCCGTCCAGGCCGCCACCCTGCCGAACTCGCTGGCCGGCCGCGACGTACTCGGCCGCGCCCGCACCGGCTCCGGCAAGACCCTCGCCTTCGGCCTGGCGCTCCTCGCCCGCACCCGCGGCCTGCGCGCCGAACCCCGCCACCCGCGCGCCCTCGTACTCGTCCCCACCCGCGAGCTCGCCCAGCAGGTGACCGACGCCCTCGCACCGTACGCACGAGCCGTACAGCTGCGCGTGGCCACCGTGGTCGGCGGCATATCCATCAGCCGCCAGGCCTCCGCGCTGCGCAACGGCGCCGACGTCGTCGTCGCCACGCCCGGCCGGCTCAAGGACCTCATCGGCCGCGGCGACTGCTCCCTGGACCAGGTCCGCATCAGCGTGCTCGACGAGGCCGACCAGATGGCCGACATGGGCTTCATGCCGCAGGTCACGGCGCTGCTCGAGCAGGTGCAGCCGGACGGACAGCGGATGCTGTTCTCCGCCACCCTGGACCGGAACGTCGACAAGCTCGTACGCCGCTTCCTGACCGACCCCTCGGTCCACTCGGTCGACCCCTCCGCGGGCGCCGTGACCACCATGGACCACCACGTGCTGCACGTCACCGACGCCGACAAGAACGCCGCCGTCATGCACATCGCCGCACGCGACGGCCGGGTCCTGATGTTCATGGACACCAAGCACGCCGTCGACCGCATGGCCCGCCGGCTGCTGTCCAACGGCGTACGGGCGGGCGCGCTGCACGGCGGCAAGTCGCAGCCGCAGCGCAACCGGACGCTGGAGCAGTTCAAGAACGGCGACGTCACCGCGCTCATCGCCACCAACGTCGCCGCCCGCGGCATCCACATCGACGGCCTCGACCTGGTCGTCAACATCGATCCGCCCACCGACCACAAGGACTACCTCCACCGCGGCGGGCGCACCGCCCGCGCGGGCGAGTCCGGCTGCGTGGTCACCCTCGTACTCCCGGAGCAGCGGCGGGAGATGACCCGGCTCATGGCCACCGCGGACATCACCGCCCGCACGCTCGCCGTACGCCCCGGCGACGAGGAACTCTCCCGGGTCACCGGAGCCCGCGCGCCGTCCGGCGTGCCCGTCACAGTCACCCCGCCCACGCCCGCCGCGACACCCGCCTCCGAACGGCCCAAGCGCAGCGGCCGCTCGTCCCGCGGGCGGCGCAGCCGCTCCGCCGAGGCCCGCAGGGGCACCGCCACCAGGGCCTCCGCACCGCGCCAGCGGGCACCCCGCGGCGAGGCACGCGGAAGCTGAACGGCACGCACCCGGCCCCGCGCCAGATCGCGGGGGCGGGTGCGTTCGCGTAGCGTAAAAGCGTAAGAGAACAACGGCTGGGTCACGTGCTGCTCGAGTTGCGCGTGACTTTCCGTGCTTCGGACCTGCAGGCACGCCCCGCCGCCCCTGGCGGACCGCCCGCTGGTGCCTGCTCTCACGGTGGCCCGCTCCTCCAGGGCTCCGTGTGATGGGAGAGCGAAGCCATGAACGCTGTATGTTTCCGCGCCAAGCGCGCACGCCATCCCCACGACGACGCCCCCGACACAGCCGCCGACTTCCAGCGGATCGCGGCGCTGCCCGACGGCCCGGAACGGGACGCACTGCGGCAGCAGGTCGTACGGGAGTGGATACCCATGGCCCACCGGCTCGCCGGCCGGTACCGCAACCGCGGCGAGGCGCTCGAGGACCTCCAGCAGGTCGCGGCGCTGGGCCTCGTCAAGGCCGTCGCACGGTACGACCCGGCGCGCGGCACCGCCTTCGAGAGCTACGCCGTGCCGACGATCATCGGCGAGATCAAACGGCACTTCCGCGACCACATGTGGGACGTCCACGTCCCGCGCCGCGTACAGCACCTGCGCAACCAGGTGCGCGCCAGCCACCGCGAACTCAGCCTCACCCTCGGCGGCCGCTCCCCGTCAGTCGCGCAGCTCGCCGAACACAGCGGCCTCTCGCAGGAGGACGTACTGCTCGGCATGGAGGCGCTGGAGAGCTACAGCACGCTGTCCCTGGACGCGGAGCTGCCCAGCGCCGACGACGGCTACTCGCTGCAGGACACCCTGACCAGCCCTGAGCCCGGCTTCGACCTCGTGCTCTACCGCGAGGCCGTGAAACCGCAGCTGCGCTGCCTGCCGGAACGCGAGCGGCGCATCCTCTACCTGCGGTTCTTCTGCGAGATGACGCAGAGCCGGATCGCCGAGCAGCTGGGCATCTCCCAGATGCACGTCTCCCGGCTGATCAACCAGACCTGTGACCGCATCCACCGCCGCGTCGAGGCGGAGTGGTGCCGCGAGAACGAGGCCGCGGTCACGGCGGGAGTACGGGCGCCCGCGCCCTGAAGGCGGACGGGCCGCGGTGAGGACAGCTGCGACGGTCAGTGCCACGCGTACGGCGGTCCGTTCCACGCATAGGGCGGTCAGAGCCACTTGAGGGCGAACCACAGCTCCATCCGTACATCCGGGTCGCCCAGGTCCGCGCCGAGCAGCCCGCCGATCCGCGCCACGCGCTGCCGTACGGTGTTGCGGTGCACGCCCAGCACCGACGCGCTCCGGTCCCAACTGCCGTGCACGGACAGCCAGACGCGGAGCGTCTCCGCCAGCTCCGGGCGGCCCTCCAGCGGCGCCAGCAGCGAACGGGCCAGCGGGCGCGCCTCGTCCCCGTCCAGCAGCGACGTGACACCACGCGCGTCCGCCGGGCGGGCGCACACCACCGGCCGCCGCGCGGCGAGCGCACGGCGCAGCGCCCGCGCCGCCTCCGCGTCGGCGCGCCCGAGCTCCGCCGCGGGCACCGGCGCGGACGCGCCGAGCGTCCAGCCCGGCCGCGCCGGCACCGGCCGCCCGCCCGGCACGAGCGCCCGCAGCACCTCGCCGTCCCGGTCGACCAGGCTGGTGCCCAGCCCGGCTGCCAGCGCCGCGGCGGCGAGCGGCCCGTCCCCGGGGGCCTCATCACGATCCGTACGGTGCTCATCGTCCGCCCTGTGCGGCTCCCGTCCGCCCTGCGCCTCGTACGGGTCGCGCCGCCCGTGCACCACTGTCCAGCGGTCGGTGCCGCCGTCGATCAGCGCCGCCGCCTCCTCCGGTGCCGCGCCCAGCAGCAGCCGTACGAGCGCGGCCGTACGGCCCGCCGCAGCGCCCGCCGTACGGTGCCCCGTGAGCAGCGACAGCAGGACGACGGCGACACGGGCGGCGGCGTCCGCCGTACTGTCCCGCTGTGGCGCGCACACCCCGAGCGCCAGCCGCCCGCCACCGCCCCCGGCGGCACCGGTCAGCGCGTACGCGCTCAGGAACCAGGCTCCGGACGTACTCGACGCCGACGACGGACCCGGGCGCAGTTGCGCGGTGAGCGATGCGACCGCCGCGCGCGCGGAGGCGTCCGGCGGCGTCCCCGCACCGGCCAACTCCGCCCCGTCCGGGCCGAACAGCGCCGCCCACGCGCCCGTGTGCCGGGCGAACCGCGCCAGTACGGCGGGCACCGGATGGGGCCGCGCGGCGGCGCTCGTCAGCGCCTGCTGCGCCTCGCTCAGCCTCCGCAGCGCCGCGTGCCGCCGCTCGGCGACGAGCTGCCAGAGCGTACGGGCCACCGCCGTGAATGGCGTGCCCGGCGGCACCCGCAGCAGAGGCAGCCCGTGCCGGTCGCACGCGTCGGCCAGCGCGGGCGGCACCTCGTCGTGCAGCGGGGCGATCCCGAAACCGAGCGCCGCCGCACCCGCCGTCACCGTGCGCTCGACGTACCGCTCCCAGTGCGCGACGGCCGACGCCTCCGTACGGGCGCCGTCGTCCTCCGTACGGTGGCCGTTCTCCGTCCGCGGATCGTCCTCCGTACGGTGGCCGGTCTCCGTACGGGCAGCGGCCTCCGTACGGGCGCCGGCGGGGCAGTGGACACCGGCGCTGAGCAGCAGTTCGCCGCCCAGCAGATACGGCACCGGATCCGCCATCTCGCTCGTGTGCACCGCGTGCACCGGCACGTCCGGACTGTCCGGACCGGCAACCTGGCGGAGCGCGAGACCGCCGTCCGCGAGGAGCGCGGACAGCGGTACGGGGGCGGTGGGCGGCACCAGTTCGTGCACGGCTGACTCCCTCCCCAAGGCGCCGGGGGCGGCGGGCGTGGACGGTTCGCACACCCGGCCGGTCGCTGGTGGAGGAAACGTACACTTCTCGGCCACCGCGAGGACACCTACGTTGTGGCGCCTGACCCCTCAGCTGACCGAGGAGCGCTCATGGCCGTCGACTACGCAGTGATCGTGACGTACCTGGTGGGCATGCTCGCCACCGGCTGGTGGGGCATGCGCCGGGCCCGCTCCAAGAGCGACTTCCTGGTGGCCGGCCGCCGGCTCGGGCCCACGATGTACGCGGGTACCATCGCCGCGATCGTGCTCGGCGGCGCCTCCACCATCGGCGGCGTCGGCCTCGGCTACCAGTACGGGCTCTCCGGCGCGTGGCTGGTTTTCACCATCGGCTTCGGGCTGCTGGCGCTCAGCATCTTCTTCTCCGCGCGCATCTCGCGGCTGCGCGTCTACACCGTCAGCCAGATGCTCGACCTGCGCTACGGCGGCTCGTCCGCGATGGTCTCCGGCGTGGTGATGTGGGCGTACACCCTGATGCTGTCGGTGACGTCGACCATCGCGTACGCCACCATCTTCGACGTCATCTTCGACCTGGACCGGGTGCCCGCGATCATCCTCGGCGGCGCCGTGGTGGTCTGCTACTCCGCGCTCGGCGGGATGTGGTCGATCACGCTGACGGACATGGCGCAGTTCGTGATCCAGACGGTGGGCGTGCTGATGCTGCTGCTCCCGATCGCCGTCTACAAGGCGGGCGGCTTCGCCGAGATGAACGCGGAACTGCCGGACGGCTACTTCTCACCGATGAGCATCGGCGCGCAGACGGTGTTCACGTACGTGCTCATCTACTCGTTCGGCATGCTCATCGGGCAGGACATCTGGCAGCGGGTGTTCACCGCGCGCAGCGACCGTACGGCGCGCGTCGGCGGCACCGTCGCGGGCACGTACTGCCTCGTCTATGCGATCGCCGGAGCCGTCATCGGCACCGCGGCGAAGGTGCTGCACCCCGGACTGGCCAACGCCGACAACGCATTCGCCGTCATCGTCGACGAGTCCCTGCCGGTCGGCGTGAAGGGACTGGTGCTGGCGGCGGCGCTCGCCGCCGTCATGTCCACCTCGTCCGGCGCGCTGATCGCCTGCGCGACCGTCGCCAACAACGACATCTGGGCCCGAATTCGCCGCCGCGCGCGCGGCGGTGCCGAAGGGAGCGGCGACGGCGGGACCGGGGACGGCGAGGACGGCGGCACCGAGGACGGCGCGGCACGGGACGAGATCCGCGACAACAGGGCGTTCATTCTGCTGATGGGCACAGCCGTGATCGTGATTTCCATAGTGATCGACGACGTCGTCGAGGCCCTGACCGTCGCCTACAACCTGCTCGTCGGCGGCCTCCTCGTGCCTGTGCTCGGTGGTCTGCTGTGGCGGCGCGGTACGGCGTACGGAGCGCTCGCCGCGGCCGGTGTCGGGGGAGCCGTGGTGCTCGCCACGATGGCCTGGAAGGGTGTGCTCGCGAACGAGCCGATCTATTACGGGCTGCTGGCCTCCCTCGCCGCGTACGTGGCGGTCAGCCTCGCCGGGAAGGCCACCGACCCGGAGCGGCTGGCGGCCTGGCGGGACCGCCTGGCGGGCGGCGGCAGCGCAGACCCGCCCGCGCCCGACCCGCCCGTGCCGGGCGAGACGGCGGATCAGCCGGGGGGCGGGGACAACGGCAGCGCGGCGAACCCGGTGCGCGGGTGAGCGCCCCGGGCCGCAACGGCGGCGACCTCGTCACCGAGTCCCTCACCGCCCTCGGCGCCACCACCGTGTTCGGCCTCCCCGGGCAGCACGCCCTCGGCCTCTTCGACGCCCTGCGCCGCTCCCCGCTGACCCACGTCGGGCTCCGCGTGGAGAACAACGCGGGCTTCGCCGCGGACGCGTACGCCCGCGTCACCGGCGGCGTCGCTCCTCTGCTGGTGTCCACTGGGCCGGGGGCGTTGTTGACGCTTGCGGCGCTTCAGGAGTCGGCTGCCGCGTCGGTCCCGGTGCTGGGGATCGGCAGTCAGGTGCCGGTGGCGGGGCTGGGTGGTGGCCGTAAGGGGTATCTGCATGAACTCCGCGATCAGGCTGCCTCGTTCCGCGGGGTGGTGAAGTCGGCGCGTACGGTGCGTTCGGCCGCCCAGATCCCGTCCGCGCTCGCCGCCGCCTGGGCGGAGGCGCTGGAGGCGCCGCGCGGACCGGTGTGGGTGGAGATCCCGCAGGATGTGCTGCTCGCCCCGGTCGGGGTGCCGCCGGTCGTACGGCTCGCCGCGGCCGTACGGACGCTGGAGCCACGCCCCGAACTCACGGCCGAGGCTGCCGCGTTGCTCGACGGTGCCCGGCGCCCGGCGATTCTTGCCGGGGGCGGGGTGGTACGCGCGGGGGCGCAGCGGGCGCTGCTGGCGCTGGCGGAGCGGCTGGACGCGCCGGTGGCGACCACGTTCGGCGGCAAGGGTGCGTTCCCCTGGGAGCATCCGCTGTCGCTCCAATCGTGGCTGGAGGACCAGCACACCACCGAATTCCTGGAAGACGCGGACGTGCTGCTGGTCGCCGGGTCGGGGCTGGGTGAACTGTCGTCGCATTACGGCACGTTCAGCCCGCGCGGCAGTCTCGTGCAGATCGAGGCCGACCTGGGCAAGCTCGAGGCGAACCACCCCGCCGCCGTCGCCCTGCACGCCGACGCGGGCCCGGCGCTGGCTGCGCTCGCGGAGGGCGTGACGGACCGGCGCGGGACGACCGGGACGACCGGGACGGCGGCGGGGTGGTTCGCCTCGAGCGCCACAAAAACAGGGGGCGGGGTATCAACATATCTGGCGTTGACTTTTAGCACGCTGTTGAGTTCTCAAAGAACGGACGCTTCCATCGGACCCGTTTCACCGGGACCCTCCGGGCGCTTCCCTTCGTGTTCCTCTACGTTAGCGGGTTCCTTCCCCGGATTCCAAATCGGGGTTTTCCCGAGACGATTTCGGCATGCCGGAAACGCCCCTGCGGAGGGAGACCGTACTGCGTAGTGGATGCCATCAGACGAAAACAGCCCGACAAAAGGCTGGAGTCACATGACAGCGGGATTCGCTGCTCCGGACCAGCACGGTCCGGCGGCAACCCGAAGAACAGTACACCACCCTCCGACGGGCTTCAAACCTGTACCCCGCACCGTTCTCAACCCGCCGTTCTCACCCCGCTGTCGAGAACGCAGCGCGGTACGCCCTCGGGCTGGTCGACAGCTGGCTCGCGAAGTGTTGACGCATCGTCACCTCGCTGCCGAAGCCCGCGCGCCGTGCCACCTCCGGCATCGCCAGGTCCGTGCGTTCGAGCAACCGCTGGGCCGTGGCCAGGCGTTGGGCCAGCAGCCAGCGGCTGGGTGTGGTCCCCGTGGTGGCGGTGAAGTGGCGGGCGAACGTACGGGGGGACATGCCCGCCCAGGCCGCGAGGTCGGCGACGGTGATCGGTTCGGCGAGGTGCCGCTGAGCCCGTTCGCGTACGGACGCCAGGGCGTCGGCGTCGCGGTCCACGGCCGGTGTCGGCTGCTCGATGAACTGGGCCTGCGTACCGGTGCGGAACGGTGCCGTCACCATCGCCCTCGCGATCGTTGCCGCCGCCTCCGCGCCATGGCTCGTACGGACGAGGTGCAGGCACAGGTCGATGCCCGCCGCCGTGCCTGCCGACGTCCAGATGTTGCCGTCCTCGATGAAGAGGGCGTTCGAGTCGACGTGCACGGCCGGGTGTTCGGCGGCGAGCTGGGCGGTGAGCCCCCAGTGCGTGACCGCGCGCCGCCCGTCCAGCAGACCGGCCTGGGCAAGGGTGAAGGCGCCGCCGCACAGTGCGGCGATGGGGATGCCCGCGTGGTGGGCGCGGCGGAGGGCGGCGAGTACGGGTTCGGCGGGCGGACCGTGGTCGTCCAGGCCGGGGACCACCACGAGGTCGGCCTTGGTCAGCCAGGTGAGGGAGCGGTCCGGGGTGAGGGTCAGCCCGCCGTGCACGGGGACGGGCTCGCGGCGTTCGCCGCAGCGGCGCAGCTCGAAGGCGGGTACGGAGCCGGGGACGGCGCCGGCGCGGTCCGTACGGTCGACGCCCCACACCTCCGTGATCACGGCGATGTCGAAGGCGCGGACTCCGGGGAAGGCCAGCATGGCCACGGTGCGCATGACTGGAGTGTGCCACCGTACGGGCGTGGCAGGAAACCATCGATGGTCGTCATGGCTGCCACTGTTGCCGCGGGGGCGCGCGGGCGACAGTGCAGAGCATGGAAAGCACAGGTACACAGCCGGAACAGACCACGCAGCTCACCGAGCTCGCCCCGAACGCGGCGCTGCTCGTCATCGACGTCCAGAAGGGCTTCGGGAACCCGTCGCTTCTGGCCCTCGGCCGCAGCAACCCGGCGGCCGAGGAGAACATCCGCGCGCTCCTCGACGCCTGGCAGGACGCCGGGCGGCCGGTGGTGTTCGTACGGCACAGCTCGCTCGAGCCCGGTTCGCCGCTCCACCCGGACACTCCGGGCAACGAGCTCCAGGACTTCGTCGAGAAGCGCCGTACGGCGGAGGGGCGGCGCGGTCCCGAGGTGCTCATCGAGAAGACCGTGAACTCCGCGTTCATCGGCACGCCGGACCTGGCCGACTGGCTCGAGGCGCAGGGCATACGGCAGCTGGTGACGGCGGGCATCCAGACGAACCGCTGCGTGGAGACCACCGCCCGGATGGGCGGGAACCTCGGGTACGACGTGGTGGTGCCGATCGACGCGACGTACACCTTCGGGGACACCGGCCCCGGCGGGGAGCACCTCACGGCGGACGAACTGTCCCTGGCGACGGCAGTGAACCTGCACGGCGGCGGCTTCGCCCGCGTGGTGTCCACCGCCGAGGTGCTCGCGGCGCTCGGCGGCTAGCCGGGCGGGACGCGTACGGCAGGGGGGCGGGACGCGTACGGCAGGGGGCAGGCGTACGGCAGGGGCAAGGGCAGACGTACGGCGTACGCCCCGTCAGCCCTTGCCCGAGGCCAGCTCCCGGCTGCGGTCGCGCGCGGCCTCGATGGCGGCGAGCAGCGCGGCGCGTACGCCGTGGTTCTCCAGCTCGCGGATCGCGTTGATGGTGGTGCCGCCGGGGGACGTCACGTTCTCCCGGAGCGTGACGGGGTGCTCGCCGCTGTCGCGGAGCATCGTGGAGGCGCCGATGGCCGCCTGGACGATCAGGTCGTGCGCCTTGTCGCGGGGCAGGCCCAGGAGGATGCCGGCGTCCGTCATGGCCTCGACCAGGTAGAAGAAGTACGCGGGGCCGGAGCCGGAGAGCGCGGTCGCCGCGTCCTGCTGGGACTCGGGGACGCGGAGGGTCTTGCCGACGCCGCCGAAGATCTCCTCGGCGCGTGCGAGATGGGCCTCGCCCGCGTGCGTGCCTGCCGAGATGACGGACATGCCCTCGTCGACCAGTGCCGGGGTGTTCGTCATGACGCGCACGACGGGCGTACCGGTGGTGAGGCGCTCCTCGAAGAACGTCGTCGGGATGCCCGCGGCGCCGCTGATGACCAGCCGGTCGGCGGGCACGTGCGGGGCGAGTTCGCCGAGGAGGCCCGCCATGTCCTGGGGTTTGACGGTGAGGATGAGGGTGTCGGCGGCCTTGGCCGCCTCCGGGTTGGGGACGCACTCGACGCCGTAGCGGACGTGGAGTTCCTCGGCCCGGTCGGGGCGGCGCGCGGTGACGAGCAGGCGGGACGGGGACCAGCCGCCCCGGATCATGCCCGAGAGCAGGGCCTCGCCGATCTTGCCGGCGCCGAGAACGGCGACTTTCTGGGTCATGGCTACGGGTCACCTTCGTCCGCGTACGTACGCTGCGTGATCCATCGTCGCACCTTTGCGTGGCGCCTGCGCGGGCGTCCGCCAAGCGGAACGCGCCCGTACGCATGCCCGTACGGGCGCCCGCGCGCACCCCGTACTCCTCCCGTACGGCGAACCCGCCCCTACGCCGTGCGCCGCCGCAGCGTGGCCGCGCCCAGGGCCAGGACCAGCAGGGCGCTGCCCGCCACGATGATCACGTCGCGGACGAAGTCGCCCGTGGCGCCGGGGTGCCGGAGCACCTCGGCCATGCCGTCGACGGCGTACGACATGGGCAGCACGTTCGATACGGCCTCCAGCACCGGCTGCATCGTGTCGCGGGGCGCGAACAGGCCGCAGAGCAGGATCTGCGGGAAGATCATCGCCGGCATGAACTGCACGACCTGGAACTCGGTGGCCGCGAACGCCGACACGAACAGCCCCAGCGCCGTCCCGAGCAGCGCGTCGAGCAGGGCGATCCCCAGCAGCAGCCACGGGGAGCCGACGATGCTGATGTCCAGCAGCCAGACGGCGACGCCGGTGGCGAGTGACGCCTGGAAGACGGCGAGTACGCCGAAGGCCAGGGCGTACCCGAGGATCAGGTCGGCCTTGCCGAGCGGCATGGCCAGCAGCCGTTCGAGGGTGCCGGAGGTGCGTTCGCGCAGGGTGGCGATGGAGGTGACCAGGAACATCGTCACCAGCGGGAAGATCCCGAGGAGCGAGGCGCCGATGCTGTCGAAGGTGCGCCGGTCCGCGTCGAAGACGTAGTAGAGCAGGACGAGGAGCAGCACCGGGACGAGCAGCAGGAGGGCGATCGTACGGGGGTCGTGGCTGAGCTGGCGCAGTACGCGGCGGGCGGTCGCGAAGGTGCGGGAGGCGTTCATGCGGGGGTCTCCTCCTGTGCGCGGGCGAGGTCGACGAGGTGGAGGAAGGCGTCCTCGACGGCGCCGCTGTCGGTGAGCGCGCGGAGGTCGTCCGGGGTGTCGTCGGCGAGCAGCTGCCCGGAGCGCATGAGCAGCAGCCGCTGGCAGCGGTCGGCCTCGTCCATGACGTGCGACGAGATGAGCAGGGTGGCGCCCCGTTCCGCGGCGATGAGGTGGAACAGGTCCCACAGGTCGCGGCGGAGTACGGGGTCGAGGCCGACGGTGGGCTCGTCGAGTACGAGCAGGTCGGGCGCGCCGAGGAGGGCGACGGCGAGGGACACGCGGCCGAGCTGGCCGCCGGAGAGGTTCCCGGCGAGGGCGTCGGCGTGCGAGGTGAGGTCGACGTCGGAGAGCGCCTGGGCGACCTGGTCGGCGCGGTCGCGGCGGTGGATGCCGAGGACGGCCGCGAAGTAGTCGAGGTTCTGCCGGGCGGTGAGGTCGAGGTACACGGACGGGGCCTGGGTGACATAGCCGACGCGGGCGCGCAGCGAGGGCGAACCGGCCGGCGAGCCGAGCACGTCGAGCCGGCCCGTGACGTGCGCCTGCGTGCCCACGATGGCGCGCATCAGCGTCGACTTGCCGCATCCGGAGGGGCCGAGGAGGCCGGTGACGGTGCCGGGCGCGACGTCGAAGGTGAGGCCGTCGAGGACCGTACGGCCGCCGCGCACGACGCGTAGTCCGTCTGCGCGGATGGCCGGCTGGGGGCCGTCGCTCACCCGTTCATCATTATTCGCCATGCGTTGAATACTCCTCCGGTGCCCGCGGGGCCGTCAAGCGCGCGAGCGCGGCAACCGGAGGTACTTCGCGAGACGCTGCCGCAGACCCGGGGCGGCGTCGGAGCGGTCCGGGCGACACGGAGCGGCTATTCGATCTCGCGCATCATCCGCTCCATCGAGGTGATCGACTTCCGCGCCTCCGTCAGCTCCTCGATGCTGCGGCGGTGCAACTCCACGTTGTCGTCGAGGAGTTGGGCGTACTTCTGGGCCAGCTGCTTGTACTGCTCCTCGCGCGCCGCCAGCATGCGCGCCCGCCACGTCGCGGCGATCTGCCAGACGATGACGATCAGCAGCGCGAAGAGCCCTCCGGTGCCCAGTCCCGCCGCCCATACGCCTGCCGGGTCGCTCGCCGTCAGGGTCGCCAGCTGCTGCTCGTTCATGACGTGCTCTCCTTCTCCCGCGCCGCCGCACCGCGCCCGGCCTGCTCGCTGTCTGCGGGAGCGGCCTCGTCGGTGAGCGTCCGGGCGGCGGTGGCGACGGCGTCCGGCGTCAGCTCGTACGCGAACGGCGCGACCTCGTAGTACCGCATCGTCTTGCCCCCCTCCGACACCTCGAGCGACCCGACGATGAGGCCGGCCGCCTCCAGCCGCTGCAGATGCATGTGCAGCAGCGGGCGGCTCATCCCGATCTCGCGGGCGAGTCTGCTGACGTAGTTACGGCCGCCGCGCAGCGCCTGGACGATCCGCATCCGATGCGGATTGCCGAGCGCGGACAGCACCTTCAGCAGTTCGTCTCCCGTCGGGGGCCCGACCGCGGTCATCGCGACGCCTCTCCCTGTATGTAAGAAAAAGCTGACACGTGTCATCGTGACCTGTCAAAGAAACCTGACACATCTCCGGGTCGGCTCAGGGTTCTCCCTGAGAAGCCGCACAGGGGAGGACGGGGCGGCACGGGCGGCGGGGGCGGCATGTCCCCGTCGTCGCGGGCCGGTCAGCGCTTGCGCTTGCGCTTCGCCGGGTTGCCCGTGCGGGAGGAGCGGCGGCGGCGGTGGCGCCGAAGGGCCTCCTCGTACTCGGTCCGGCGCATCTTCTCGCCCGGCGCCTCCACGAGGCCGCGCAGCCCGTACGCCAGCAGGATCCCGAGGAAGCCGACCAGCATGATGCTGCGCATCGAGCGCTCCCGTGCCTCGTCCTCCGGGGTGTCGCCGGGGCGGCGGCTGAAGCGGGTGAGCGTACGGGAGAAGCCGACCGAGCTGGCGACGGCGAAGACAAGGATCAGCATGAACCGGGCCCACGCGCCGAGTTCCGAGATGGCCACGCCCTCGTACGCGAGCCGCAGCGCGTACGCGCCCACGACCGTGGCGGTCAGCGCGCCCACGACGAGGCATGCGCGGCGCACGGCGTAGCCGCCGGTGCGGTCGACCCACGTGGTGCCGAAGAAGCGGATCGGCTCGGGCACGGGGGCGTCGGGGTCGTACTCGGGCTCCGGCTGCCGTGCTGCCTTCCCGGCCGTCCGCTCGGGTTCGTCCGGTCGCTGCGTGTCGCTCATGCGGACGATTATCGCCGGGCGGCGCACCACGTACGCCGCCCGGGGACCGCTCAGCCGAGCTGCGACAGGTCGCGGACCGCGCCGCGGTCGGCGCTGGTGGCCATCGCCGCGTACGCCCGCAGCGCCGTCGACACCTTGCGGTCGCGGTCGCGGGGCTCGTACCGACCGCCGAGCGCCTCCCGGCGCGCCGCCAGCACGTCGTCCGGGACCCGCAGCTCGATGGTGCGGGCGGGGATGTCGATACGGACCGGGTCGCCGTCCTCGACCAGCGCGATCGTGCCGCCCGCCGCCGCCTCCGGCGAGACGTGGCCGATCGACAGGCCCGAAGTGCCGCCGGAGAAGCGGCCGTCGGTGACCAGCGCGCACTTGGCGCCCAGGCCACGGCCCTTCAGGAACGCGGTCGGGTACAGCATCTCCTGCATGCCGGGGCCGCCCTTGGGGCCTTCGTAGCGGACGACCACGACGTCGCCCTCCGCGACCCGCTTCGTGAGGATCGCGTCGACGGCCTCCTCCTGCGACTCGACGACGACGGCCTTGCCCTCGAAGGTGTGGATCGACTCGTCCACGCCCGCCGTCTTCACGACGCAGCCGTTCTCGGCGAGGTTGCCGTACAGGACGGCGAGGCCGCCGTCCTCCGAGTACGCGTGCGCGACGTCGCGGACACAGCCGTTCTCCGCGTCCGTGTCCAGCGTGTCCCAGCGCTCCGACTGCGAGAAGGCGGTGGCGGAACGGACGCAGCCGGGCGCCGCGTAGAACATCTCCAGCGCCTCCGCGGACGGCGAACCCCCGCGGATGTCCCACTGCTTGAGCCAGTCCGCGAGCGTCGGCGCGTGCACCGCGTGCACGTCCTCGTGCAGGTGTCCGGCGCGCTGCAGCTCACCCAGGATCGCGGCGATGCCGCCCGCGCGGTGCACGTCCTCCATGTGGTACGCGCCGTTGGGCGCGACCTTGCAGACGCAGGGCACGCGGCGCGAGACGCCGTCGATGTCCGCCATCGTGAACGACAGCTCGGCCTCCTGGGCCGCGGCCATCAGGTGCAGCACGGTGTTGGTGGAGCCGCCCATGGCGACGTCGAGCGCCATGGCGTTCTCGAACGCGGCGCGGGAGGCGATGGCGCGCGGCAGGACGGTGGCGTCGTCCTCCTCGTAGTACCGCCGGGTGATGTCGACGACCGTACGGCCCGCCGCCTCGTACAGCTCCTTGCGCGCCGTGTGCGTCGCCAGCACCGAGCCGTTGCCGGGGAGGGCCAGGCCGAGGGCCTCGACCAGGCAGTTCATGGAGTTCGCGGTGAACATCCCGGAGCAGGAGCCGCAGGTCGGACAGGCGGCCTCCTCGATACGGGACAGGTCCTCGTCGGAGACGTTGTCGGACACGGCCTCGGACATGGCGTGCACCAGGTCCAGATTCGACCGGACGGTGCCGTCAACCAGCGTCGTCTTGCCGGCCTCCATGGGGCCGCCGGAGACGAAGACGACGGGGATGTTCAGGCGCAGCGCCGCCATGAGCATGCCGGGGGTGATCTTGTCGCAGTTGGAGATGCAGATCAGGGCGTCGGCGCAGTGCGCCTCCGTCATGTACTCCACCGAGTCCGCGATCAGGTCGCGGGACGGCAGTGAGTACAGCATCCCGGCGTGGCCCATCGCGATGCCGTCGTCCACCGCGATCGTGTTGAACTCCCGCGGAATGCCGCCCGCCGCCTTGACCGCGTCCGAGACGATCCGGCCGACCGGCTGCAGGTGCGTGTGCCCGGGGACGAACTCCGTGAAGCTGTTGGCCACGGCCACAATCGGCTTGCCGAAGTCCTCACGCTCTACGCCCGCCGCGCGGAGGAGGGCGCGTGCGCCCGCCATGTTGCGGCCGTGGGTGACGGTGCGGGACCTCAGCTCGGGCATGGCTGTCCACTCCCTGTCGTGTGCGCGTACACGGTGTGCGACGCGCGTCGTAAGGCAATCGAGACCTACGAGGGTACGCCTGCCGCCCAAGATCCGGACAGGTTGATCGAATCGTGAGACCGCTCGTGAAATCGTGCGACCCGCCGGTGGAGGACCGCTCGGCGCTCAGCCGTGCCCCGTGTCCAGTGTCCCGGTCAGATGATGCTGTACGACGGGGGCGAGGTGGCCGATCAGCGTCTCCGGGTCGGCCGAGGCGATCGGCTCGACCTTGATCACGTAGCGCAGCATCGCCGTACCCACCAGCTGCGCGACCGCCAGCTGCACCCGTACGTCGGGGTCCGGCAGCCGTAGCTCGCGCGCGACCCGGGCCAGCACGTGGCGGGTGATCATCTGCCGGAAGATCCGCGCGGCGGTCTCGTTGTTCACCGCCGAACGCACGATGGCGAGCACCGGCTCGCGCGTCGCCGGGTTCTCCCAGAGGCCGAAGACGAAGCGCGTCAGCTGCTCGCCCGCCGTGTCGATGCCGTCCGCCACGAGCTGTTCGGGCGCCGAGAGCACCGGCGCGAACGCCGTCTCCATGGCGGCCTCGAAGACCTGCTCCTTGCTGCCGAAGTAGTGGTGCACCAGCGCCGGGTCCACCTGCGCGCCGCGCGCGATGGCGCGGATGGACGCCCTGTCGTAGCCGCGCGCCGCGAACTCCGCACGGGCAGAGCTGAGGATGAGGTCGCGCGTGCCGGGCTGGCCCTCGACGCGTGCGGCGGACGCCGGCCGGCCACGGCCGCGGCGCCCGGCGGGGCGGGCGGTCACGAGCACCTCGTACGCGCGGTCACGAGCGCCTGGTCCCGGCGGTGTCGGAGGCGTTGGACGTGCCGGACGCGCGGGAAGGGCCGGAGGTCTTGGAGGTGCCGGTGCCGGAGGCCTTGGCGGCGTCCGGGGCGGTGGAGGGCGAGGGCTCGAGATGGCGGCGGGTGTAGTCCAGCGCCTCGGCGAGATCGGCCTCGCGTTCGGCGGCGGACATCGCGCGGCGCGTGTTGACCTCGACCACGACGTGGCCGTCGAAGCCGCTCGCGGTGAGCCGCTGGAGCAGCTCGGCGCACGGCTGGACGCCGCGTCCGGGCACGAGGTGCTCGTCCTTGCTGGAGCCGTTGCCGTCGGCGATGTGCACATGGCCGAGCCGGTCGCCCATCCGGTCCAGCATGGCGAGGGTGTCGGTACGCGCGGTGGCCGTGTGCGACAGGTCGATCGTGAAGTGCCGGTAGTCCTCCTGGGTGGGGTCCCAGTCGGGGGCGTACGCCATCATCTCGCGGTCCCGGTACCGCCACGGGAACATGTTCTCGACCGCGAAGCGCACATCCGTCTCGTCCGCCATCCGCCAGATTCCGCGTACGAAGTCCCGCGCGTACGAGCGCTGCCAGCGGAACGGCGGGTGCACCACCACCGTGGACGCCCCGAGCCGCTCCGCGGCGGAACGCGCACGCTGCAGCTTCACCCACGGATCGGTCGACCAGACCCGCTGCGTGATCAACAGACACGGCGCATGCACGGCCAGCACCGGCACGCCGTGGACGTCGGAGAGGCGGCGCAGCGCGTCCACGTCCTGGCTGACGGGGTCGGTCCACACCATGACCTCGACACCGTCGTAGCCGAGCCGCCCGGCGATCTCGAAGGCCGCCGCCGTCGACTCCGGATACACGGACGCCGTGGACAGCGCGACCTTCGCCGCCGGTGCGCGCACTGCTGGGTGAACCACGGAGACAGCCTACGGTGAGCGGCGCGCGCGCCGGGAGCCGCACCCCGGGCGTCCCGCGGACCGCCGCGCGGCCGGGCGTACGGCGTGCGGGCGTACGGGCCGTCCCGCCGGCGGGCGTACGGCCGGCGCGCCCCTCACGCCGAGCGGAGGTGGTCGAGCCGCCGCAGGATCACGCCCTCGCGCAGCGCCCACGGACACACCTCGAGGACGTCGATCCCGAACAGGTCCATCGCCCCCTCCGCGACCAGCGCCCCCGCGAGCAGTTGAGCGGCGCGCCCCTCGGACACGCCCGGCAGCTCCGCGCGTTCCGCCGCGGACATCCCGGCCAGCCGCGGCACCCACTGCTCCAGGGAGTCGCTGCTCAGCTCCCGCTGCACGTACAGCCCTTCGCCGGAGCCCGGCGCACCCGCGAGGCGCGCGAGCTGCTTGAACGTCTTCGACGTCGCCACCACGTGGTCCGGCGGGCTGAACCGGCTGATCACACCGACGATCCGCGCGATCTCCGCCCGTACGTGCCGCCGCAGCGCCCGTACGTGCTCCGGGTCCGGCGGGTCCCCGGGCAGCCAGCCGGAGGTCAGCCGGCCCGCCCCGAGCGGCAGCGACACGGCGGCGTCGGGCTCCTCGTCCAGGCCGTAGGCGATCTCCAGCGAGCCGCCGCCGATGTCGATGACGAGCAGCCGCCCCGCCGACCAGCCGAACCAGCGGCGTACGGCGAGGAACGTCAGCCGCGCCTCGTCCTCACCGCTGAGGACCTCGAGCTTCACGTCCGTTTCCTGGGCGATTCTGGACAGCACGCTCTCGGCGTTCGCGGCCTCCCGTACGGCGGAGGTGGCGAACGGGAGGATCTCCTCGACGCCCTTGTCCTCCGCGACGTCCCGCGCCTCGCGGATCGTCGAGGCGAGCCGGTCGACGCCGTCGGGGCCTATCGCGCCGTGCTCGTCCAGCAGTTCCGCGAGCTTGAGTTCCGCCTTGTGCGAATAGGCGGGCAGGGGACGCGCGCCGCGGTGCGCGTCCACCACGAGGAGGTGGACCGTGTTCGAGCCCACGTCGAGGACACCGAGTCTCATACCCATCACGCTATCCGCCCCGCCCGCGCGGAACCGCGCCTACGGTCTCCCGTACGGCCGTTACGCTGGGGGCGTGGGCAAGACGAAAGCGGCGAAGCGTAAGAAGCGGGATGAGCAGGGCGTGCGGGACACCAAGGGCGGAGGGGACGAGATCGTACGGGGCGACGCGTCCGGTACGCCCGGAGTGTCCGGTGCGTCGGGGTCGGGTCGTGCGGGGCCCGGGGGGCGCCCGCCCCCGTCCCCACGACGTGAGATGATCCATCACAGCAACGGAGCCACCATGGACACGTCCCCAATGTCCGCCACCGAGCGGGAACAGAACGCGAAAGCCCGCCGCGCCGCCTCCGCATCCGCGGTCGGCAGCCTCGTCGAGTGGTACGACTTCGGCCTCTACGGCGCCGCCGCGGCGCTGATCTTCAAGGACTACTTCTTCGGCACGGACGACGCCTTCGTCGGCCTGATGGCGGCGTTCGCGACCTTCGCCGTCGGCTACTTCGCCCGCCCCTTCGGCGGCATGGTCTTCGGACACCTCGGCGACAAGGTCGGCCGCAAACCCGTGATGGTCGGCACCCTGGCGCTGATGGGCGTCAGCACCACGCTGATCGGCCTGCTGCCCGGCTACGGCACCATCGGCTGGTTCGCCCCGTTCCTGCTCGTCGTGCTGCGGCTGCTGCAGGGGCTGGGCGCGGGCGCCGAGTACGCGGGCGCCGTCGTGCTCTCCGCCGAGTCCGCACCGCCGCGGCGGCGCGGCTTCTACGCCTCCTGGTCGGGCGCCGGCGTCTGGGTCGGCTCGGCGCTCGGGCTGACCGTGTTCCAGGCGATGCACTCGCTGACCGGCGACAGCTTCGAGACCTGGGGCTGGCGCGTCCCGTTCCTGCTGAGCATCGCGCTGCTGGCGATCTCCCTCTACATACGGCGCCGGGTCGAGGAGACGGAGACGTTCACCGAGACCAAGGAGGCCGCGCAGGAGGAGAACGTCCCCCTGGTGCGGCTGTTCAAGACGGAGAAGCGCCGGCTGCTGGCGGCGCTCGGCTCGAACGTCATCCTCAGCGGCTACTCGTACATCCCGCAGGTGTGGATCCTGAGCTACCTCACCGAGGACATCGGCATCGCCGCCGGGCTCGCCCTCGCGATCAACGCCGTCGTCCTGCTGTCCGGCGCGCTGTTCATGCCGTACTTCGGCCGGCTCGGCGACCGCGTCGGCCGCCGCAAGCTGTTCCTGTTCGGCACCGGCTTCGGCATCGTGTGGCCCGTGCCGATGTTCCTGCTGATCGACACGCACAACACGTTCCTGATCATCCTCGGGATCGTCGTGTGCTTCGTCGGCGCGGTCGCCGTCTGCTATGCCGCGCAGGCCGCCTTCCTCACCGAGATGTTCCCGCCCGCCATCCGCTACTCCGGCATCGCCTTCGCCCGTGAGACCAGCGGCGCGCTGCTGGCCGGCACCACGCCCCTGGTCGCGACGGGGCTGCTGCACGTGGCCGGACACTGGTGGCCGATCGCGCTCTGCATGGTCGTCTACGCCGCGGTCGCGCTCGTCTCCGTGTACTACTCGCGGCAGTTCCGTACGGACGCCGACCAGGCCGACCCCGACGCGTTCCGGTCCGACGAGGCGTGGACCCGTACGGGCAGCGCCGCGCGGGCGGAGGCCGGCGCGATGGCGAAGGCGGTGCGCTGATGTCCGTCCTCACCGAGCGGTTCTACGAGGACTACGCCCTCGGGGAGACCGGAGGCGGCGGCTCCCGCACCCTCGACCAGTCCGACATCAACGCCTTCGCCGGGCTGACCATGGACTTCCACCCGGCGCACGTGAACCGGGAGTTCGCGGAGGAGCGGTTCGGCGGCCGGCTCGCGCACGGCGTCCTGACCTTCGGGCTCGTCGTCGGCCTCACCGTCGAGTACAACCCTCGCGCGGTCGCGTACGGCTACGAGCGCATCCGCTTCCCGGGACCGGTCCTGGCGGGTGACACGGTCACCGCCACCAGCGTGGTCACCGACCTCAAGGAGCACCGGCGGCCCGGCATCGGCCTGGTCACCAAGGAGTACACCGGCGTCAACCAGCGCGGCGAGACGGTGCTGTCCTGCCTGCACATCCTGGCGGTGGACCGGCGTGGCTGAGCGCTCCCCGTCTCGCCGCCCCCGCACGTTCCGTCCGCCCTCTCACGAAGGAAACCCACCGTGTCTCTGACAGGAGCGATGTTCCTGGGCTCCGAGCGGCGTACCGGCCAGGGCCCGGCGCTCGACCCCCTCGACCCCCGTACCGGCGCCTCCCTCGGCCCCGCCTACGGCTCGGCCGCCGCGTCCGACGTGGCCGACGCCTGCCTGCTCGCCGACCGGGCAGCGCCGGCCCTGCGGGCCACCCCGCCCGACCGGCGCGCCGCCTTCCTGGAGCGCGTCGCCGACCGCATCGAGGAGCTCGGCAGCGCGCTCGTCGAGCGGGCCGTCGCCGAGTCCGGCCTCCCGGCCGGGCGGATCAGCGGCGAAGTGGGCCGTACGACCGGCCAGTTGCGGCTGTTCGCGGCGGAGGTACGGGACGGGGGCTGGGCCGGCGTACGGATCGACCGCGCCCTGCCCGACCGCTCCCCGCAGCCGCGGCCCGACCTGCGGCAGCGGCAGCTCGCTGTCGGCCCGGTCGCGGTGTTCGGCGCGAGCAACTTCCCGCTCGCGTTCTCCGTCGCCGGCGGCGACACCGCGGCCGCGCTCGCCGCGGGCTGCCCGGTGGTGGTGAAGGGCCACAACGCCCACCTCGGCACCTCCGAACTGGTCGGCTCGGCCGTGGCCGCCGCCGTACGCGACAGCGGGCTGCCCGAGGGCACGTTCTCGCTGCTGTTCGGCGCCGGCAACGAGATCGGCCAGGCGCTCGTCGCCGACCCGCGCATCCAGGCCGTCGGGTTCACCGGCTCGCGGGCCGGCGGCACCGCACTGATGCGCACGGCCGCCGCACGGCCCCGGCCCATCCCCGTCTACGCCGAGATGAGCAGCGTCAATCCGGTGTTCCTGCTGCCGGGCGCGCTGCGGGACGGGCCGGACCGGCTCGCCGAGGGCTTCACCGGCTCGCTCACCCTGGGCGCCGGCCAGTTCTGCACCAACCCCGGGCTGCTGGTGGCCGTCGGCGGCCCGGACCTCGACGCGTTCCTGGCCGCCGCCGCGGCGCGGCTGTCCGCGACGGCCGGGCAGACCATGCTGACCCGCGGCATCCGCGACGCCTACGAGCGGTCCACCGGGCAGCTCGCCGGCACCGAGGGCGTACGTGAGCTGGCGTCGGGCAAGCCCGGCGAGGACGGCAACGCGGGCACCGCCCGGCTGTTCGCCGTCGACGCGGAGGTCTTCCTGCGCCGGCCGGAGCTCCAGGAGGAGGCGTTCGGCGCCGCCGCGACCGTCGTCGTGTGCGACGGTCGCGGCGGGGGCGAACAGCTCGTACAGGTCGCGCGGGCGCTACACGGCCAGCTCACCGCCACCGTCCGGCACGGCCCCGGAGACCGCGACACCGCCGCGGAACTGCTGCCCGTGCTGGAGACGCGGGCGGGCCGCCTCCTCTTCGACGGCTGGCCCACCGGCGTGGAGGTCGGGCACGCGATGGTCCACGGCGGGCCGTACCCGGCGACGTCCGACGGGCGTACGACGTCGGTCGGCACGCTCGCCGTCCAGCGCTTCCTGCGCCCGGTCTGCTACCAGTCGGTCCCCGCCGACCTGCTGCCCGCCGCGCTCGCCGACGACAACCCGTACGGGCTGCCGCGCCGGCTGGACGGCGTACGCGAGGTCGTACGCGACGGGGGACGGCCCAGGGAGTAGGCGGTGTGGTCGCGCCAGCCCGTGCCCTCCCGGACGATCAGGTGGACGGTGGTGATCCGGGCCGTGACCGGCAGGGCCGGTGCGAGCTCGGCCGCCAGTACGTCCAGGGGTTCCGGGCCGCCGGGCACGGGGCCGCCGCCGTCGGGCAGCTCCGTGATGGCGACGGTCAGATGCGGCTCGAGCCCGCCGCCGAACACCCCGCGGTACGGCTCGGCTTCGGGCCAGCGGCCCGTGACCTCCCTGGTGAGCGCCCGGACCGGATCGCCCGGCAGGGGGTGCAGGAACAGCACTCCCGGATAGCGGCCGAACTCGCCGAGGGACACCTCGAACGGGTCGTGCGCGCCGAACAGTTCACCCAGTTCGCCGTGCACGCGCGCGTCCACACGGCTCACGTGCAGAAAGGGGTACAGCACGGTGATGTGTGCGGGAGCGCCCGCCCGCACCAGCGGATCGGCCTCGGGGACCTTGACCGTCAGGGCCGTGTCGCCGTCCACGTCCGGCCACCCGCCACCGTCCGTGTCCGCGTTCCCCGTCATGACCGGTCATGCTCGCACGGGCGGTCGGACAGCCGTGCGGTGACCCCGTACGCCTGCGGGTGTACGCGGGTCCCGGCGCGTCAGACGATCAGCCGCTGACGGCTTACTCTGTCGGGGAGCAGAAGGGACCCGGACCCGCAGGGGGGATGGCAAGGTGGGGGACGCCGCCGCGTCGAAGGCCGAACGCAGCGCACCCGAGGACTCCGCGAGCGACCCCGGGACGGACGCCGCCACGGGCGGCGGATGGCGTCACGCACGGTCGATGCGGCGGCTGCGGGTGCTGGCGAGCGTGCTGGCCGTGCTGTGCGTCGTGGTCCTCGCCTGCGCGGGCACCCTGCGCGCCACCGTGCTCAGCCGCGGCTTCTACCAGAGCGTCCTCGACGACGAGCGCGCGTACGACCGGCTGTACGACGAGGTGCTCGTCGATCCGAAGGCGCAGCCCGTGACCCGGAGCCTGCTGGCGCGGCTGCCCGTGCCGGAGGCGGTGGTGACGGCCAACCTCAAGACCGTGCTGCCGCCCGCGACCGTACGGAAGCTGACCGACCGGCAGATCGCCGCCGTCCTCGGCTACCTGCGCGGCGACACCGACGCCCTGCATCTGTCGGTGGACCTCACACCGGTGCTGGCCAACCTGAACAACCTGGGAGAGGTGTATCTCGGCAGCCTGGTCTCCAGCTCCGAGGAGCGCAGCGAAGCCGACCTGGACGCGGCGCTCAAGGACATGGACACCGCACTGGAAGACCTCTCCGCGGGCCGCAAGCCCGACCTGCCGAGGGTGGAGCTTGACGACAAGGCCGTCAAGGACGGCACCCGGCTGCTGCTCTCCGGCGTACCGGAGGACGAACGGGAGGCGCTGCGCCCGCAGGTCGAAGGTGCGCTCGCCGTCGGCGACGTGGCGACCGCCCTGGCCGCCGTCGGGCCGCACCTGCCCGGCACCACGGCCGGAGGCGGCGGCAAGAAGGCGCAGCAGGACCTGATCAGGATCGCCGACGGCGGCCAGTGGGACGTGGCCGAGGACCTGCAGAACTCCGGGGCGAACACCGAGGCGCTCAAGTCCGCCCGCGGCATCACCGACCTGACCCTGGGGCTGGTGCAGACGCTCGCGACCGCCATCGGCATCTCCGCCGTCGTCGTCCTGTGGCTGTTCGGGCCGCGGCGCAGGGTCCACCGGCTGCGCCACCTCGGTCGGCTGCTCGCCGTGGGCGGCGCCCTCACCGGCGTCCTCTTCCTGCTGGCGCGATGGCGGGCCGACTCCTGGGTGTGGACGCCGCCGGCCTCGTGGCCGCCGTCCCTGGCCGCCCTCGTGTCCGATCTGGAACGGACCGGCGCCCGCTCCTTCACCGAGGCCGGACTGCTCGCCTCCCTCGTGCCGCTGGGCGCGGGCCTGCTGGTGATCGCCCTCTCCGCCGTGATGGAGCGCCGCGCCGCCGGCCGCAGGCTGTCCCCCCGTACGCGGCGGTACGCGCTGAGCGGCGTCGGCGCGGCGCTCACCTCCACCATCGTCCTGGGCCCCGCCCTCCTGCCGACCGCGGCGACGGGCTCGGAACGCGTCTACTGCAACGGCTCGGCCCAGCTGTGCGACCTGCGCTACGACCAGGCCGCGTATCTCGCCACCCACAACTCGATGTCCTCGACGGCCGACCAGTTCATCAGCCCCCTCCAGGACGCCGACATCACCACCCAGCTCGACAACGGCGCACGGGCGCTGCTTGTCGACACCCACACCTGGGAGAAGCGCGACGAGATCGCCGACCGTCTGAAGCTCTCCGAGTTCGCCCCCGACATGCGCAAGCGGGTCACCGGCCTCATCGACAAGGCGAGCCCGGCCCGGCCCGGACTCTGGCTGTGCCACGCGATCTGCCGGGCCGGCGCCGTCCCCCTCGTCGACACCCTGCAAGAGGTCGGCAAGTGGCTCGACGACCACCCGGGCGAGGTGGTCACCATGATCATCCAGGACGGGATCAGCGGCGAGCAGACCGCCTCCGCGTTCAAGCGGGCCGGCCTCGAACGCCTGCTGTACACACCGGACTCCGACCCGGGCGCGGAGTGGCCCACGCTGGAGAAGATGGTCGAGGACAACAAGCGCCTGGTCGTCTTCGCCGAACACCAGGCGGGACCGGCCCCGTGGTACCGCAACTTCTACCGCTACGGCATGGAGACGCCGTACGCCTTCAAGAACCCCGGCGAGATGACCTGCGTGCCCAACCGCGGCGACAACGACAAGCGGCTGTTCCTGATGAACCACTTCATCACGCACGGCGGTGGCAGCCGTATCGACGCCGGAGAGATCAACGCACGGGACTTCGTACGCGACCGCGCCCGCCGCTGCGAGGCCGAACGCGGCCGGCCCGTCAACTTCGTCGCGGTCGACTTCGCCAACCTGGGCAGCGCACGGGCCGCGGTCGACGCCCTCAACGAGGCCCGCACGTCCTGACGCGGCAGCCTCTGGTGCACGACTAGTACGACATCCCGGTGAAGCGCCGCGTCGCCGCCGTCAGGGCCTCCTCCACGGGCAGCCGCTCCATGGAGGACGCGCCGTAGAAGCCGTGCACGCCGTCGGTGTTGCGCAGCACGTACTCCGCGTCCTCCGGCTGGGCGACGGGGCCGCCGTGCACGAGCACGATGACGTCCTCCCGTACGTCACGCGCCGCCTGCGCGCACCGCTGCGTCAGCTCGACGCACTCGTCCAGGGTCTTCGCCGTGCCCGCGCCGATCGAACCGCCCGTGGTCAGGCCCATGTGCGCGACGACCACGTCCGCGCCCGCCTCGGCCATCGCGGCCGCGTCGTCGGGCGAGAAGACGTACGGGGTGGTGAGCAGGCCGTGGCGGCGTGCGGCCCGTACGAGATCGACCTCCAGGGCGTAACCCATGCCCGTCTCCTCGAGGTTGGCGCGGAAGGTGCCGTCGATGAGGCCGACGGTGGGGAAGTTCTGCACGCCGGAGAAGCCGAGCCGCGCCAGCTCGGGCAGGAAGGTGTCGGGATCGTAGAACGGGTCGGTGCCGTTCACGCCCGCCAGCACCGGGGTGTCGCGGACCACCGGGAGTACCTCGCGGGCCATGTCGACGACGATGTCGTTGGCGTTGCCGTACGCCAGCAGGCCGGCGAGGGAGCCGCGGCCGGCCATGCGGTAGCGGCCGGAGTTGTAGATGACGATGAGGTCGATGCCGCCGGCCTCCTCGCACTTGGCGGACAGGCCGGTGCCCGCGCCGCCGCCGACGATCGGCTCGCGGCGTGCCTTCTTCGCCTGGAGGCGCTCGAGGATGTCGGCGCGTGGGAATCGGGGCATCGTTTTACGGTTCCTCCTTCACCGTCTCCGCGAGGCGGTTCGCCATCTCGGCCGCGAAGCCGGGGTCGTTGATGTGGGTTTCGCGTTCGACGAGCCGTACCCGGCCGGGGTCCACGCCCGCGCGGACCGCGTCGAAGAGGGCGGCGTCCGCGGCCGGGTCGTAGAACGGCGCGCCCTCGACCGACAGCATGGACACGCCGCGCAGCGGCAGGAACACCGTGCAGGGCCCGGTGCCCGCCGAGACCCGTGCCGCGACCCTGGCGCCCAGCTCGGCGCACTCCTCCGGGGTCGTACGCATCAGGGTCACGCTCGGGTTGTGCACGTACAGGTTCCGGTGCGCGAACCGCTCCGGAACGGTGTCCCTCGGGCCGAAGTTGACCATGTCCAGCGCGCCGACCGACACCACCTGCGGCACGCCCGCGCCCGCCGCGCCCGTGAGCCGCCCCGGCCCGGCCGAGAAGACGCCGCCGACCAGCTCGTCCGCCAGCTCGGTCGTCGTCATGTCCAGCACCCCCGCCAACTGGCCCTGCGCGACCAGGGACTCCAGCGTGCGGCCGCCGGAGCCGGTCATGTGGAACACCAGCACCTCGTAGGCCCGCTGCTCCAGCACCTGCCGCGCCGCCTGGACGCCCGGCGTCGTCACCCCGAACATGCTCGCCGCGAGCAGCGGCTTCACCGCCCCCAGCGCCACCTCGGGCCGGGTCACCATGCCCGCCACGGCCGCGGCGGCGTTGGCGATGATCTGCGCGGAGAGCCGGTTCACGCCGGCGACGTCCACCACGCTCGGCATCAGTACGAGATCGGACTCACCGACGTACGCCTGCGTGTCACCCGACGCCGCTGTCGACACGATCACCTTGGGCACGCCGAGCGGCAGTACGCGGAAGGCGCGGGCCGCGATCGACGTACCGCCGGTGCCGCCGAGCGCCAGCGCGCCCGCGCACCGGCCCTCGGCGTGCAGCCGGGCGACCACCGCCCCGGCGCCCTCGGCCATGGTGGTCACGGCGGCGCCGCGGTCGCCCCGCGCGGCCAGCTCCGCGATGTCGGCGCCTGCGGCGGCGGCGACCTCCGCGCGCGTGACGTCCGCCGGGATGCCGGCGTCCTCCTGCACCCCGACGTCCACGACGACCGGTTCGACACCCGCGGCGCGCAACCGGTCGCGCGCGAAGGCGTATTCCGGACCCTTCGTGTCCAGCGTCCCGAGAAGCACCACTTCAGGCATGGACCCGCCTCCCTCTCTACCGTCTGCCGGCCGGCGGCGGAGCCGAGGTCCGCGGCGTCGCGCCCGCCGCGCCGATCGTACGGGCGCCGGGGCGCGTGCGCCCCGCACCGGGCGCCGTGTCCTGCCGCGCGCTCAGGACGCGCCGCCGCCGTGGAAGCGGCGGTGCAGCTCGCGTACCTGCTCCGCCAGGGCGGGAACCGGCCCCTCCACCTCGGCGCCGGGCACGACCTCGCGGATCGGCAGGGCCCGTACGGGCAGCGCCGGCACCCCCAACTCGGCGAGCCAGGCCGCCAGCTGCTCTGATGACGCCACGTACACGATGCGGCCCAGCCCGACCCAGCCGTGCGCGGCGGCGCACATCGGGCAGTGCTCACCGGAGGTGAAGACGGTCGCCGCGGCCCGCTCCGCGGGCGTCATGTTCGCCGCCGACCAGCGCGCCAGCTCGAACTCGGGATGCCGGGTCCGGTCGCCCGCGGCCACGCGGTTGTGGTCCTCGGCCAGAACGGTCCCGCCCGCGTCGACGAGCACGGAGCCGAACGGCTCGTCGCCCGCCTCCAGCGCCTCGCCCGCCAGCTCCACGCAGCGGCGCAGGTGCCGCAGGTCAGCGTCGTTCACCATGGTGCCTCCAGTGGATGATCCGCTCGGATGCTAGCGCCTGTCGTCAAAGCAGCGCCCGCCGTCCGCCGCAGCCGGAGTCGAGCCACCCCGCGCGGCATCTTGCTTGTACAAGCAGATAGTGTGCGCGGTGTGAGTGCGACCGCGACACCCGAAGAGACACCCGGGGCACCCCGCCCCGCCGACGACGCGCAGGACGACCGCTGGTGCATGGCCGTACGGCTCCTGGGGCGCGTGGAGAAGCAGCTGGACGAGACGCTTCAGCGCCGGCACGGGCTGCCCCTCTCCGAATACCGCGCGCTGTGCGCGCTGGCACGGGACGACAGCGGCCCGGCGCTGCGGATGGGGGAGCTGGCCGAACGCATCGGGCTCAAGGACAGCACGGTCACACGCCTCGTCGCCCGCCTGGAGTCCCGGGAACTGGCCGAGCGCACCGCCGCCGCCGGCGACGGGCGCGCCGTGTCCGCGGGCATCACGCCCTCCGGCCGGCAGCGCTACGAGGCGGCGACGCCCACCTACCGGGCCGCACTCGGGGACGCCCTGGAGGGCGCCCTCACGAACGAGTACCTCGCCGACCTCGCCGCCTGGGTGCGTACGGGCGAATCCGCCGCGGACGGCGCCCCCTCCCACGGGCCGCACACCGGGACCCGGCAACCGGGCGCGCACCGGCCGGGCCCACCGCCCTCGCGAAAGGACCACCCGTGACCGCAGCCGACGAACACTACGACCGTCTGCTCGCCGAGCACTACACCTGGATGCTCGGCGGCGACATCGAGGCGGCCACCGCGGCGCAGACCGAACTCCTCGGCGGACTGGGACTGTCCGGCGCCGGGGACGGTGCCGCGGCCGTCGACCTCGGCTGCGGCCCAGGGCCGCAGTCCCTCGCCCTGGCCCGGCTCGGCTTCACGCCGGTGACGGCGGTCGACTCCAGCGCCGTACTCCTCGGTGAACTCGCGGAACACGCCCGGCGGTCCGGCGTCACCCGGACCGTCCGCCCCGTACACGACGACATCCGCGGCGCGCTACCGCGCCTCGCCGCCGCGGGCTCGGTCGCGGCCGTCGTGTGCATGGGCGACACGCTGCCGCACCTGCCCGCCCGTACGGACGTGGGGGAGCTGATCGAGGACGCCGCCGAGGCGCTGCGGCCCGGCGGGAGCTTCGTCGCCACCTACCGCGACCTGACGCGCGCGCTGCACGGGCCGGACCGCTTCGTGCCCGTCCGCAGCAGCGCCGACCGTATCCTCACGTGCTACCTCGAGTATGTGGACGAGGACACGGTCCAGGTCCACGACCTGCTGCACACACGCCAGGATGGCGCCTGGCAGCTGAGGACCGGAAGTTACCCCAAACTCCGGCTGGCGCCCGAGTGGCTGGCCGGCCGGTGCCGGGCGGCCGGCCTCGCCATCCGCCACGACGAGACCGGCCCCCGCGGCCTGCGCGTCCTGCACGCGGTCAAGCCCTGACGGCCGTACGGCGCGGGCCGCGGGGGCCGCTCCCTCAACTGCCAGCGCCGCCCTTTCCGTAGCGGCGCTCGAAGCGCTGGACGCGGCCCTGGGTGTCCACGACGCGGGACTTCCCCGAGTAGAAGGGGTGGCTGGCCGAGGAGATCTCCACCTCGATCAGCGGGTAGGTCCTGCCGTCCTCCCAGACGACGGTCTTGTCGCTGGTGCCGGTGGAGCGGGTCAGGAAGGCGAAGCCCGCCGCGGTGTCGCGGAAGACGACGTAGTCGTACGGGGGATGGATGCCGGGTTTCATCGGTGGCTCCTAGTCTTCTGAGTCGGGAATTCCGTTCAGATGTGTAGGGTTGCCTGGTGGCGCGTATTGGGCGGCCGAAGGCCGAGTTGATTCTGTCGGAGGAGGAGCGGGCGGCACTGGAGGGGTGGGTGCGGCGCCGTTCCACGCCGCAGGCATGGGCTCAGATGGGTCTAGGGGCCAGGGACGGGGACTGGGTGGACGTCGAGATGGCGTACCCGGTGCTGCGGGCCGTACGGCAGCTGCTCCAGTTCGGCACGGACGTCCGGGTCGTGGACCCGCCCGAGGCCCGTACGGAGATCGTGCGCGCCGTCGCGGACCTCCACGCGCTGTACGGGCGCCAGGACCCGGCCTAGGGCGGGTCTTCCATGTCCCGCGTCTCAGCCCCGGTCCGCCGCGTCCTGTTCGCGGAGGAAGGTGACGAGCACGGCGGTGAGTTCGGCCGGTGCGTCCTCCTGGACCAGATGGCCGGCGCCTTCGATGAGTTCGAGCCGGGCGCCGGGGATGAGGGACGCGAGCTCACGGCCCTTGGCCGCGGGAATCCAGCTGTCCTCCGTGCCCCAGCAGACGAGCGCGGGCATCGTGATCTCGCCGTACCTTCCCTGCACCTCGTCGGTGTAGCGCTGGTCGGCCTGCGCGATCTGCCGGTAGAACGCGGCCTGTCCGGGCTCGCCCAGCCACGGCTCGGCCAGCCGGTCGAGGGTGGCCGGATGCAGTCCGGGGCCGCTGGCGGAGGTGAGGTACTCGCGTACGAGCGCACGGTGCAGCGCCGGCGGCAACTGCTCGAATACCGCCGCGTTCTCGCCGACCAGCCGGAAGAACGGCGATCCCCACGGCTCCAGCGCCACCGGGTCCACGAGCGCGAGCGCGCGGTAGCGCGCGCCGTGCAGCAGGTGTGCGCGGAGGGCGGTGGCGCCGCCGAAGTCGTGGGCGACGACGAGCGGTTCGTCGGGTCCCGTCAGCTCCCAGTGCGCCAGCAGCTCGGTGAACACGCGGCCCTGCGCGGCCAGCGAGATGTCCTGTCCCGCGGCCATCTCGGACCGGCCGTAGCCGGGCATGTCCCACACGTACACCGTGCGGTCCCGCGCCAGGCCGCGGGCGACGGCCCGCCACACGTACGACGAGAAGGGTGTGCCGTGGCACAGCACGACGGGCCGTCGCCGCCCGCCCCCCGTTCCGGGAAGGCGCGTCCAGCGCACCTCCCCGGCCTCGCTCCGGAACCGCTCGTTCAGCTCCCAATCATTCACGCTGCCGCTCCCCGCTCCCCGCTTCTCGCACCTTTCGCCGTTCGGCGTTCGGCGTTCGGCGTTCGGCGTTCGTCGTTCGTCGGCCCAGGCTAACGGCGGGTGCGGGCGCGCCGCACGGGAGTTTCGGGGCCCGTACGGGTGCCGCGGAGGGCTGTGGGAGCTGCGGGGTTCACTCCCCGCGGGGGAAGGAGACCTCGACGCGGCGGTTCTTCGTACGGCCTTCCTCCGTGCCGTTGTCGGCGATGGGGTAGTCCTCGCTGTAGCCGCGTACGCGGAAGGTCACGTTCGGGTCCAGCTCCTTGGAGAGCTGCTTCTGGACGGCCGTGGCGCGCTTCTTGGACAGCGTCTTGCCGTGCTCGTACGAGCCGAGGTCGTCGGTGAAGCCGAACACGTTCACCTCGGTCGCGTTCTGGTTCTTCACCTCGGCGGCGATCTGCTCGATACGCGACTGGGCCTCGCCGTTGAGCTTGTCGCTGTCCTTCGGGAAGAGGACCTCGGCCTGCAGCGTGAACTTGGTCTTGTTGTTGCTGTCCTCCCGCCGTTCCTCCCCGCCGATGTCCTCGGTCACGAACTTGATGTCCAGCACCTTGCTGGGCGCCAGCTGCGCACCGTCGGCGAGCTTCAGCCCGGACGCCTGCGCGTCGATCTTCGACACGGGCTGGGCGTCCCCGATGTTGTCGGGCGGCTCGCTGTACTCGGGCGCGGGCCCACCGGTCTCACCGGGGAGGGAGGGACCGCCGGTGGGGATGGTGGTCGGGTTGTCGTCACCGGGAAGGGTCGGCTTCGGCGCCTCGACGCCGGCCGGCGGCGAGGGCTCCGCGTGAACTGTCGCCGAGGCGAGGCCTGTCAGCAGGACGGCCGAGCTGGTCGTACACGCCGCGAGACGCAGGGCGCGAGCATGGGAAGGGTTCATGACGGCCCTCATTCGTCGGAGATCTTGATAGTGGCCGGCGGCATGTCGGCGATCTGGAAGTCGACGGTGTTGTTGCCCTTGGGCGGGGCGGGGAACTGCGCGTACCACGTCTCCGTATCGCCGCCCTGGATTCCCTTCGAGAACGAGGTGCACAGGCAGCGGCCTTCGGTGTCACGCAGAATGTAGTAGCGCTTCTTGCCGCTCTTGTCGGTGAGTTTGGCGCCCGCCATCGAGGTCTTGTTCTTGGCGGCAAGTTCTTCCTCGTCGCCCGACCAGCCCGGTGACAGCCAGAGTCCGCTTCCGTTGTTGGTCAGCTTTCCGGTGACGGTCACGAAGCCCCCCTCTTCGCGCTTGGCGGAGTTGAAGGTCAGCGTGAGGTCGTCGCCGCCCTTCACCTCGGCCAGCACCTCGTTGTCGTCGGGGGCGTCCGGGCCGCCGCCCCCGCCGTTGTCCTGGTCGGACTGTTCCGCGGACGCGTCGGAGTCCGGCTTGTCGTCGTCCCCTCCCCCGCTGCACCCGGCGACCGTGAGGACCAGCCCAGTCGTGATCGCCACAGCGGTCAATGCCCTACGGGCCTTCATGGTGCGCCGAACGTTCATGGATAGCTTGTCCTTTACTCGTCGTTCGCTCATCAGTCGACCAGAACCACCGAGAACAGGTCGGAAGGCTCCAGATCGAGGTCGTCGTCTTCCGGATCGATTTCGATGTCCTCACCGTCACAGGTGATCTCGATCGTCTTGCCCGCCTCGTCGCCGAAATCGCAGAGGGGCCTGATGACGGCGGTGGCCGACGCCTTGGCGGTCTTGTCCTCCGTGCCGGGAACGATCGTCTTGCCCGTGGTGAAGCGGGTCTCGATGCGCACGGTGTAGCCGGGGTCCTGCTCCCGGGTGACGGGCTCGCAGTCGAGGACGTCGGAGTCGTTCTTGCCGGCGAAGTCGCCCGCCGCGCCGCAGCCGTCGCCCGTGATCGGCGCCACCAGGTCGAGCCAGTCCTGCCAGGAGTCCTCGTCGCCGAGCGAGTCGAGGAAACCGTCGAAGAACTGGTCGCGGTCGTCCCGCGCCGCGGCGAGCGCCGCGGCGTCGGCGGCGGACTGCCCGCCGTTCCGTACGGTGCTGGCCTGCGCGACGGCGAAGAAGGCGAGCGCGAGGAACAGCAGACCCGACATCACGACGCCGTACATGATGACGGTCCCGCCCCGGTCGCCGCCGGGCCTGCGGGCGGCTAGCCGATGATGGCGGAGACCCAGGTGTTGATGGCGCCGGAGATACGCCCGGAGAGCCCGAGTCCCTGGATCGCGAGGATGATCCCGGCGACCAGGATGACGATGCCCGCGTACTCGATCGCTCCCGCGCCCCGGTCCGCTCCGCGGCCTCGCATGCGGTTGATGGCCGTGGTGGTCCACTTGCGGATGGGCTTCATCTCGTTCTCCGTCTCCTCTGGTGTCAGCCGGTCCGCTCGGGGCGGCACATTCCGGAACGTACGGGGCGGCGGCCCGCCGCCGCATGGGCCCGTGGGCCCAAAGGCGGGCCCAGCGGCCCGTGTGGTGGCGCTGCCGTTCGGCGTCAGCCATGGCTCACCGTCCCCCTCCCCCGCCGGGGGTTCCTCCGCCGGAGGCTCCCCCGCCCCGGCGGGCGGTGCCCAGCCAGAGCGCGATGGCCTCGCTGCGGGTGGTGGCCCGGAGCTTGGTGAAGATGCGGTTGATGTGGTTCTTGACGGTCTTCTCGCTGATGAAGCAGGTGGCGGCGATCTGTGGGTTGGTCATGCCCGTCGCGATCAACTCCATCACCTCCGCCTCCCGTTCGCTCAGCCTGTACGCGGTGGCGGTCGCCCACCGTCGTTGCTCAACTGCCGACTGTTTCATGCCCGTTGAAGGCAGCCCAGGGTTTTGAGCTTCCTGCGACGGATTCGATACCCGCGGTGAGGAAGCGGGGCGGCCCCCGCCGAGGTCCTCCGGCAGCGGATAGGCGGCCGTACGCGCCCGTGCCTGGTCGAGCAGGGCGGTGGAGGCGGTGGCGGTGAACGGGGTGCGGCCCTCCGTCAGGTCCCGTACGGCGGTGACGAGCTGGTCCGCCGTGAACTCTCCGTGCACCAGATAGCCGCGCGCCCCCAGCCGTAAGGACTCGTGGACGATCTCGCTCTCCCGGCTGTACGTCAGCATCATCACCGGGGCGAGCCGCGCGAGGTGCGGGAGGGCGGCGATGCCGTCCACGCCCGGCATGCGTACGTCGAGGAGGATCGCGTCGGGCCGCGTGCGCCGGGCCGCCTCGTACGCCTCGTCGCCGTCCGCCGCCCCGGCGACCACGTGGATGTCCGGGCGGCCGCGCAGGAGGGCGTCGAGTCCGGCGCGTACGACGGGGTTGTCGTCGGCGACGAGCACCCGTACCGGGGGCGGTACGCGTCCGGGGGCGGCGACGTGGGCCGTGGAGCGGAGGTCGTCGGAGTGCGCGGAGGTGTGCTGGGACACGTGTGCGTCGTCGCCACGGGTCGGGGCGGAGGCTCGGGAGACGTGGTCCGGCATCGGACGGTGCCTCCTCTCGGTACGGCTCGGGGACGGGAGCGGGGAGCGGGTACGGGCTCGGACTCGGACTCGGGACGGCTGTACGGACCCGGGGTGCGGAACGGGGGCGGGAGCGCGCCGCGTTGGGGGCGCCGGCTAGTCGGTCGGTGGCGGCGGGCGGGTGGTGCTGGTGCTGGTGCTGGTGCTGTACGGGGCATCCCCCGGTGGCGGGCGGGTAATCGCCGCGAGCGGGAGTTCCAGGCGTACCTCGGTGCCCGCTGCCGCGCGCCCGCGCCCGATCCGGATGCGCGCGCCGATCTGCGCGGCCCGTTCGACCATCCCCATCAGGCCGAAGTGTCCGGCGCGGCGCAGCGCGGCGAGTTCTGTGTGCGGCGGCAGGCCGCGGCCGTCGTCGTAGACGCTGAGGCGGTAGACGCTGCCGCTGGGGCCCGCTGCGACGGTGAGCCGGGTGGCGGCGGCGTGGCGGTGCGCGTTCTCCATGGCCTCGGCGGCGATGGCCAGCGCCTGCCGCGCGACGGCCGGCGGCACGGACACGGCGGGTGCGTCAGCACCGGAAGGCGCAGCACCCCACGCACCCGGCGCGCCCAACACCCGGAACGTGGCCGGCAGCCCCGTACGCGCCGCGAAGTCCTCCACTCGCGCGCCGAGTTCGGCCGTCAGATCCACCTCCCCGGCGAAGCCCGCGCCCTGCCGCAGGTCGGCGAGGATGTCGCGGGACTCGGCTGCCGCCTGCCGCGCCGAGCGGGCGACCTGTTCGGCCTGCTGCTTGAGCGTGGCGAGGGTGGCGGGGTCCGTACGGTCCGCGGAGGACGCGAGTCCGTCGGCGGCGAGCGCCAGCCCGTGCAGGGTCTTGGCCACCGAGTCGTGCATCTCGCGGGCCAGCCGGGCGCGTTCGGACTCGACCGCCTCGCCGACCGCTATCCGCGCCCTGGCCTCGGTGAGCGCCTGGCTGGCCGTACCGAAATGGAACATCAGGTTCCGAAGGGTCACGCCGACCACGCCCGCCGCCACGCAGAAGCCCGCGAGCAGCAGCGTGCTGGCGGGTGAGTCGAGGCGGTCGGCCCAGGCGCTGTACGCGGCGGCCAGTACGAGCAGTTGCAGCCCGGTGAAGATGCCCGCGCCGCGCCAGCCGTAGAGGAGCCCGGCGAGCAGCGGGGTGCTGACGGTGGCGTAGCCGACCGGAGAGTTGGGGGTGGCGGTGAGCAGGAGCAGTGCGAGGAAGAGGACGTCGCCGCCGAGCAGTACGGGGTGCCGGAGGACGGCGGGCCCGAACCGTTCCCAGTCCCGCAGCAGCGCGTACGACACCAGGACGGTGACCACGATGGCGCCGCCGACGAGCCAGCCCGCGACGCCGTCCGCCGCTCGGCTGAGCGCGAACGGGGCGCCGAGCGCGATCATCGCGAGGCGGAAGCCGAAGACCTGGCGGCACAGCGCCTGGAGGGCGTTGAGCTGGATGCGGATGCCCGGCACGGGCGCGTCCTGGCTGAGCACGCCGCCGCTGTCCGGTGCCGGGGCGGTCGGCGCGCCGCCGACGAGCGGCCCGCCGGGCACCGTACGGGCATGCCCGGACCCGCCAGGCCCGTACCCGCCGGGCTCGGGCTCACCCGCGCCGGGCCCGCCGGGTAACTCCCCCGCGCCCGCCGCACCGTACGACCCCGCACCGCGCCTCCGCGCGATCCGCATCCGCCCCCTCACCTACCCGTCCAGGATCGAGCCGAAGTCGGTGTCCGAGCCCAGGATGAACGTCGCCACGATCAGGATCAGCGTGCCGGGCAGCAGGAACGCGATGGTGGTGATGGTCGCCTTGGGCACGGTCTTGGCGGCCTTGCGGCGGGCGTTCTGCGCGTCCGTACGGCGCATGTCGGTGGCGATCTGCACAAGGGTGTCGGCGATGGGCGCGCCCAGCTCCTCGCCCTGCTGGAGCGCGGTGACGAACTGGTCGACCTGTTCGGACGCGTTCCGCTTGCGCAGCTGGGTGAACGCCTCGCGACGGCTGACACCCATGTCCATCTGTCGCAGCGTGATGCGGAGTTCGTCGGCCCAGGGGCCCTCGTAGCGTTCCGCGACACGCTCCAGCGCCTGCCGGAAGCCGAGTCCGGCGGAGACGACGACGGCGAGGACGTCCAGGAAGTCGGGCAGGGTGCGTTCGATGACGCGCTTGCGGTCGCGGATGGCCTGGTTGAGCGCGAGGTCGGCGGCGATCCAGCCGAACGCGAGGGTCAGCGCGGTGAACAGGAGGCTGCCCGCGGCCAGCCCGACCAGGCCCATGACGGCGCCGAACAGCCCGTAGACGGCGCGCCGGGCGGCGTACCGGTCGAGGGTGAGGCCGCCGGGGTTGCCCGCCTGGTCGATCTTGCGGCGCTTCTTCTCCATCAGCTTCGGGCCCATCAGCCGGAGCACGGCGGGCGCGAAGCGCATGCCGAGCCGGTCGATGGCCTGTTCGTGCGTACGGGCGCGGCTGGCGCCCATCTCGAGGGCGAGGCTGAGGTCGGCGGGGAGCCGGGTCTCGGCGCGGTACATCCGTACGCCGGTGAGGACACCGAGCGCGGCAGCGGCGGCGAGCAGGCCGAGCAGGAGCGGAACCATGCGGGCGTACCTCCTCAGACCTCGATCTTGCCCAGCCGGCGGATGACGGCGAACCCGATTGCGAACAGCCCGACGGCGACGAGCATCGCGATCTGCCCGACCGGCGAGCCGGTCACCTTGTCCAGGGCGCCCGGTGACATGGAGTTCATCATCAGCATGGCGCCGACGCCGAGGATGGGGATGGTGTACGCGGTGGCGTTGACCTCGGCGAGCATCGTACGGACCTCGCGCCGGGTCTCCTTGCGCTCCTCCAGGGTGGTGGTGAGGTTGCGCAGCGAGCTGACGATGGTGCCGCCGGCCCGGTTGGAGAGGACCAGGGTGGTGACGAGGACGACGAGTTCGCGCGAGGGGAGGCGTTCGGCCAGCTCACCGAGGGCGTCGTCGATGGAGCGGCCGACGGCCAGCTGGTTGGTGACGACGGTCAGTTCGTCGCCGGCCGGTGCCTCCAGCTCCTCCGCGGCCATGCTGAGGGCGGTGCGCAGCGCGAGACCGGCCGACGTGGCGTTGGCGAGGATGCGGGACAGCTCGGGCAGCTGGCCGATGAACGCCTCGATCCGCTTCTGGCGCTGCCAGTTGAGGAACGCGTTGGCCGCGAACAGGCCGAGGAACCCGGCGATCGGCCCGAAGAACGGCGCGAGGAGCGAGGCCGCGACGAACCACAGCCCGGCCGCCGCCGCCAGCACGTACACGAAGAACTCGCCGGGGCTGAGGTCCAGTCCGGTCGCCGCGAGCTTGAGCTGGATGCGGCGGCCCAGCCGCGTACGGCGCAGCCTGCGGTCCACCGCGGTGAAGTGGCGGCGGCGGCCGGCGGGCAGCTCGAAGCCCTCGCCGGTGGTCGAGAGCCGGTCGATGAGGGCTTCGCGCTGTGCGCGTCCGGAGGCGAACGCCTGCACGCCCGCGACGGCGAGCGCGCCCGCGAGGAGCGTGCCGCCGAGGGTGATCAGGGCGATTCTGTCCATGGGTCGGGTCCTTGGTCGGGGCGGTGGCGCGGGGCGGTGACGGCGGGACGGCGGTGACGGGCCTGGGCGGCGTGACGGCGGGACGGGCCTTGGCGGCGTGACGGCGGTGACGGCAGGTGGCGTCGTCGCGAGGCGGGCGGGTCCGGCTATACGGCCTGCCGCGTCGTCAGCTGCGAGTCGAGCGCGGCCACCCCGAACGCCGGCGGCACGGACTCGCCCGACATGGCGAGCCGGGCGGCCGTACGGCGCGGCAGCGGCATGTGCGCGAACGCGCCGTGCACCCGCCCGTCGGGCGACATCGGGCGCGCGTCGAAGCGGCAGACGGGCACGATCTGGAACGTCTCCCGGCCGTGCGAGGCCAGCAGGCAGATCTCGACGATCTTCCGGGAGCCGTCCGCCAGCCGGGCGAGCTGCACGATCACGTCCACCGCGGAGTTGATCTGGTCCTGGAGCGCCGCGAACGGCACCTCCACCTCGGACATCGACGCCAGCGTCTGGAGCCGCATCAGGGCGTCCTCGGCGCTGTTTGCGTGCACGGTCGCGAGGGAGCCGTCGTGGCCGGTGGACATGGCCTGGAGCATGTCGAGCGTCTCGCCGCCGCGCACCTCGCCGACGATGATGCGGTCGGGCCGCATGCGCAGCGAGTTGCGTACGAGGTCCCGTACGGTGATGCGGCCCCGGCCCTCGACGTTCGGCGGGCGCGTCTCCAGCCGGATGACGTGCTGCTGCTGGAGCTGGAGCTCGGCGGCGTCCTCGACGGTGATGATGCGTTCCGCCTCGGGGATCAGCGCGGAGAGCGCGTTGAGCAGCGTGGTCTTGCCGGAGCCTGTGCCGCCGGAGACGATCACGTTGAACCGGGCGCGGATGAACGAGGACAGGAGCAGCAGCATCTGCTCGTCCAGCGTGCCGAGTTCGATCAGCTCGTCCAGCTTGTACGCGCGCGGGAAGCGGCGGATCGTCAGCGTGGCGCCGGTCAGCGAGAGCGGCGGGATGATGACGTTGACGCGCTCGCCGGTGGGCAGCCGCGCGTCGACCATCGGGTTCGACTCGTCCACGCGGCGGTTCACGGTGGAGACGATCCGTTCGATGGTCTGCATGAGCTGCTCGTGCGAGGCGAAGCTGACGGGGACGCGCTCGACGCGTCCGGCGCGTTCGACGAAGACCTGGTCGGGGCCGTTGACCATGATCTCGGTGATGGTGGTGTCCTCGAGGAGCGGTTCGAGCACGCCGAGCCCGAGCGCCTCGTCCACGACGCGGCGGATCAGCAGCGCGCGGTCGTCCGTGGCCAGCACGGGGCCCTCGCGGCTGATGATGTGCCCGAGGACGCGTTCGAGCCGGGCGCGGCGCTCGGCGGGCGACAGCGCCGACATCTCGGCGAGGTCGATCTCCTCGAGCAGCTTCGCGCGGTACGCCGACACGAGATGGCTGGTGCTGTCGGGGACGGCGGTGGCGCCGGAGCCCGTACGGCCACCGCCGGGGCCGGAACCGGAACCCGTGCCGGAATCCGGGTCCGGGCCCTGGCCGCCGGACGTGCGGCCGATGCCGGTGCGGGTGCCGATGCCCGAGCCGGTGCCCCGGGGGTCACCGTCGGGGCCGGTCAGGCGGGAACGCAGGCTCACGGTGTGCCTCCTGTCCGCTCAGGTCTCACGTGGCGGGCATCTGTTGGTCGGCGGTCACGGCTCAGTCGCTGGGCATGGTCACGGTGCGGCTGGCGGCACCGAAGCTGTCGATTCCGGGGATGATCGACGGGATGGTGACCTTGGTGGTGACGGTCGCCTCCTCGTCGTCGCGGGCGCAGTCGAACGACGAGCGGTCGGCGGTCCAGCCGCTCATCGCGGACTTGCCCGCGCCGGCGCACTCGCCGGAACGGTCCTCGTGGCTCGCCGTACGGGCCCCGGCGCGCGCGCCCGTACCGGCCTGCTGGACGGCGTAGCCCGCCAGCCCGAGCTGGATCGCGGCGAGGCCGACGAGCAGCAGGAGCGGGAGCATCCCGGTGAACTCGATGCTGGACGCGCCCCGTTCGCGCGACCGCCGGAGGGCGCGCGTCCGCAGCCGCAGCCACGACCCGGGCCGCGGCGGGCGCGTACGGGCCGCCGCGGGCGGCTCGCGCCCCTTCGTCCTGCGCTTCGGCATCGGCATGGGTCACTCCGCTTCCGCTTCGAGTGCCGCGCCCGCGCTGCCGTGGACGGTGAACGGGAGGTTGGCCGCGCCGGGGAACAGGACCGGGGTGGCCAGGTCCACGTCGGCCTTCCAGACGTTCCCCGACTGGTAGCAGCTGACGGACGCGTTGGAGTTCCAGGCGCTCGGGAGGTGTTCCCGGGCGGCCGACTCGCAGGCCGACGCCGGGTCGCCGTACGCCGCTGCCGAGGCGGCGGCGCGGGCGCCCTCGTCGGCGGCGTTGCCCGCGAGGGTGAAGGTGTAGCCGATCAGGACGCACTGCCACAGCAGCGCCAGCACGACGAGGATGATCGGTGCCATCCCGGCGAACTCAACGGTGAGCGCGCCCCGTTCGCCCTGTTCGCCCTGTTCGTCACGACGTCGGCCGCGGACGAGCCGCCAGGCGCGTGCCCGCAGCCGGGCCGCGGGCAGGGCGCAGGCGGCGTAGAGGCGGCGGCGGACACCGGCGTCCGTACGTGAGCCCGCGTCCGTACGTGAGCCCGCGTCCGTACGTGAGCCCGCGTCCGTAGGTGAGCCCGCGTCCGTACGCCCGCCCGTGCCCGTACGGGTGCGTCCGCCGCGCCGTCCGCCCGACTGTGCCGGGAGCCCCGGCAGGGTCACCGAACCCCGGTCGTCCCAGTTCCGTTTGCCCCACAGGCGCACCGCGCCCCGGTCGGAGCCCCCGCGCTGCTGCCGTCCCGAAACCGAACCCGAACCGGCGCCCGAAGCGGAGCCCGAACCGGAGGAGGCGCCGGGCGGCAGCGCGGCCGGCTGGGCGCCGCTGCCGAGGGTGTCCGTGCCCTGCCCGGAACCTGTCCCCTATACAACTCTGACGCCGCCGAAGAAGGCCTAGGTGACGATCTCGGCAGACGCCGGACACTCACAAAGATGTGTATAAGAGACGGGTTCCGGGTGGGCTCCGCGGCCCGGGAGGGCCGGGAAGACGCGGGGCGGGCGGTAGCCCTCGGCGGCGAACGCCGCCTCGACCGCCTCCGTCACCTTGTCCGTCAGCCCGTCCTCCAGCAGGACGATCGCCGACCCGCCGAACCCGCCGCCGGTCATGCGCGCGCCCAGCGCGCCCGCCGCGTTCGCCGTCTCCACCACGAGGTCGAGCTCGTCGCACGAGATGCGGAAGTCGTCCCGTACGGACGCGTGTCCCTCCGTGAGCACCGGGCCGATGCCGCGGGTGTCCCCCGCGTCCAGCAGCCGGATGACGTCCTCGACGCGGCGGTTCTCCGTGACGATGTGCCGCACCAGCCCCCGTACGGTGTCGTCGGCGAGCCGTTCCAGCGCGCCGTCCAGCTCCTCGTACGGGACGTCCCGCAGCGCGCTGACGCCGAGCCGGCGTGCGCCCTCCTCGCAGCCCGCGCGGCGCTTCGCGTACTCGCCCTCGCCGAGTTCGTGCTTCACACGCGTGTCGACGACGAGCAGTTTCAGGCCCTCCGCCGCCAGGTCGAGCGGCACCTGCCGCTGGGTGAGGTCGCGGGCGTCCAGGAACAGGGCGTGGCCCTCGGTGCAGCAGGCGGAGGCCATCTGGTCCATGATCCCGCAGGGGACGCCGACGAAGTCGTTCTCGGCCCGCTGGCACAGCCGGGCCAGCCGCGCCGGGGACTGGCCGAGGCCATGCAGGTCGTTCAGGGCGAGGGCGGTGGAGACTTCCAGCGCCGCCGACGAGGAGAGCCCCGCGCCGGTCGGCACGGTGCTCTCGAAGTGCAGGTCGGCGCCGCCGACGGGCAGACCGGCCTCGCGCAGGGACCAGACGACGCCGGCCGGGTAGGCGGCCCAGCCGGTGCTGCCCGCGGGGGCGAGTTCGTCGACGCGGAGCTGTACGACGCCGTCGCCCGTGTGCGGCGCGCTGTCGGCGGAGTGCAGCCGGAGCACGCCGTCGTCACGGCGGGCGGCGTGGACGCGTGTGGTGTGCGGCAGCGCGAGCGGCAGCACGAACGATCAGGTTGACGCGTCCTGGCGCGGCCCATACGCCGTCCGGTTCGCTCCCGTACACCTCGCGAAAGGTCATTCGCCTGTTCCTCCCTGTTTCCCGTCTGCGCCTGCTGCCCCGTGCTCGCGCCGTGCGAACGCCCACGCGTCCTCGACGATCTCCGCCAGGTCCGCCCGCCGGGGCGTCCAGCCCAGAAGGCGCCTGGCCCGGTCGGCGGAGGCGACCAGTACGGCCGGGTCACCGCCGCGCCGCGGCGCCGTGATCTCGGGCACCGGGTGGCCGGTGACCTTGCGCACGGTCTCGATGACCTCGCGTACGGAGAAGCCGTTGCCGTTGCCGAGGTTGCAGATGAGATGTTCGCTCTCGACCGCCGCGTCCAGCGCCAGCAGATGCGCGTCGGCGAGGTCGGCGACGTGGATGTAGTCGCGTACGCAGGTGCCGTCCGGCGTGGGGTAGTCGTCGCCGTAGACGGAGATCGCCTCGCGGGTGCCGAGGGCGACCTGGAGGACCAGCGGGATGAGGTGCGACTCGGGGTCGTGCCGCTCGCCGTACGCCGCGCCGGAGCCGGGCTCCGTACCGGTGAAGTGCGCGCCCGCGACGTTGAAGTAGCGCAGCGAGGCGGCGGCCAGGCCGTGCGCCCGGCACTCGCCCGTGATCATGTGGTCGACGGCGAGCTTCGTCGCGCCGTACGGGCTGGTCGGCGCGGTCGGGTCGGTCTCGGTGACGAGTTCGCTGACGGGCTCGCCGTACGTCGCGGCAGTGGAGGAGAACACAAGCCTGCGGACGCCGGCGTCGCGCATGGCGCCGAGGAGTTCGATGGTGCCGCCGACGTTGTTGCGCCAGTACTTGTCGGGGTCCGCGACCGACTCGCCGACCTGCGAGCAGGCCGCGAAGTGGAGCACCCCGTCGTACGAGGAGTCCAGCCGGCGGCCCGCCTCCTGGATGCGGCCCTCGATGAACTCGGCGCCCTCCGGGACCCCGGCGCGGAAGCCGGTGGAGAGGTCGTCGAGCACGGTGACCGCGTGCCCGGCCTCCAGCAGATGCGCCGCGACGACGCTGCCGACGTATCCCGCGCCGCCCGTCACCAGATACTTGCGCGGCCGTACGGCGGCCGGTCCCGTGCTGGTCCCGTTCCCGGTTGTACTCACTCGCTCGCTACCTCTCGCAGTCGCTCGGCCGCGGCTTCCGGCGGCACGTCGTTGATGAACACGTTCATGCCGGACTCGGAACCCGCGAGGAACTTCAGCTTGCCGGAAGTGCGGCGAATGGTGAAAAGCTCAAGGTGGAGCGCGAACTCGCGGCGCTCCGGCACGGCGCCCGTGACCTGGTGCCAGGCGGCGATGTACGGCGTCGGGGGCTCACCCGGTCCGAAGATCCGGTCGAAGCGGCGCAGCACCTCGAGGTAGATGCGGGGGAACTCCGCCCGCTGCTCCTCCTCCAGCCCGAGCAGGTCCGGCACGCGGCGGCGCGGGTAGAGGTGCACCTCGTACGGCCAGTGCGCGGCGTGCGGCACGAACGCCACCCAGTGCTCGCCCTCGAGCACGACGCGCTGCCCGTCTGCCAGTTCGGCGTCGAGGACGTCGTCGAAGAGGTTGCGGCCGCCCGTACGGTCCCGGTGCGCGGCGGCCGTACGCAGCATGCGCTCGGTGCGCGGGGTGGTGAACGGATAGGCGTAGATCTGGCCGTGCGGGTGCCCGAGGGTGACGCCGATCTCGCGGCCTCTGTTCTCGAAGCAGAACACCTGCTCCACACCGGCCAGTTGGGACAGCTCGGCCGTGCGGTCGGTCCACACGTCGAGGACGAGGCGGGCCTGCGGCTCGGTGAGGTCCGCGAACGAGGCGGTGTGGTCGGAGGTGAAGCAGACGACCTCGCAGCGGCCCGCGCCGGGCGCGGAGGCGAACAGTCCGTGGGGCCCGCCGGCGGTCTCGGGGCCGGGGCCGCCGGTGAAGGAGGGGAAGCGGTTCTCGAACACGGCGACGTCGTAGTCGGGTTCGGGGATCTCGCTGAGGCGCCCGTCCCGAGAGGGGCACAGGGGGCACTCGTCGGCGGGCGGGTGGTACGTGCGGGCCTGGCGGTGCGCGGTGACGGCGGTCCACTCGGCGAGCAGCGGGTCGTAGCGGATCTCCGAGGCCGTCGCCGTGGGCTCGAGCGGGCGCTGGTCGGCGGCCTCGCGTACGGCGTCGTCACTCGCGTCGTAGTAGACGATCTCGCGGCCGTCGGCGAGCCGGTTCGAGGTCTTCTTCACGGACGCTCCTCACCCAACCACCAAACAGAAGTCAACATAATGAAGCACAACTCAACAGGGAGGTCAAGCGCGCGTTGACTTAGCCAGCAAAAGCGACATCGCGCACAATCGCTCCACCGTAACGCCCGATCTCCCTCACAACCAAACAAAACCCAGCAACTTCTCTCTTCAGAAAGTGATGGCAAACGAGTACCTTCACGTCCGTTCCCTCTGAACTATGAAGCGAGTGACCGTATGACCAACCTCGCCGAAGGGCTTCGGCTCCACACCAACGCACTTGATTACACACTTCTGGCCATCTACTTCGTCGTCGTCCTCGGGATCGGCTTCGCGGCGCGCCGCAGCGTGAAGACGAGTCTCGACTTCTTTCTCTCCGGCCGGTCGCTCCCCGCGTGGATCACCGGCCTCGCGTTCGTCGCCGCCAACCTCGGGGCCACCGAGATCCTCGGCATGGCGGCCAACGGCGCACAGTACGGCGTCTACACCGTCCACTGGTACTGGGTGGGCGCGATCCCGGCCATGGTCTTCCTCGGCCTGGTGATGATGCCGTTCTACTACGGCTCGAAGGTCCGCTCCGTACCGGAGTTCCTGCTGCACCGCTTCGGGCCGTCGTCGCACCTGCTGAGCTCCGTGATCTTCGCGGTCTCCGCGGTCCTGATCGCCGGCGTGAACCTGTACGCCATGGCGATCGTCCTGGAGGCCCTGCTGGGCTGGCCGCAGTGGGTCGCGATCGTCGTCGCGGGCTTCTTCGTGCTCGCGTACATCACGCTCGGCGGCCTCTCCTCGGCGATCTACAACGAGGTGCTCCAGTTCTTCGTCATCCTCGCCGCGCTGATCCCGCTGACCGTCGTCGGGCTCAAGCGCGTCGGCGGCTGGGGCGGCCTCAGCGACTCGCTCACGGACTCCAAGAGCGAGGCGTTCATGACCGCCTGGGACGGCACGGGCATCGGCTCGGCCAACCCGCTGGGCGCCAACTGGCTGACCATCGTGCTCGGTCTCGGCTTCGTGATGAGCTTCGGCTACTGGACGACCAACTTCGCGGAGGTGCAGCGCGCGCTGTCCGCGAAGAACCTGTCGGCGGGCAAGCGGACACCGCTGATCGCCGCGTTCCCGAAGATCATGATTCCGATGGTGGTCGTCGTCCCCGGGCTGATCGCGCTCGTGATGGAGCCGACGATCGGCACCAAGGAGGACGGACTCCAGTACAACGACGCCATCCCGGTGCTGATGCGGGACCTGCTGCCGAACGGTGTGCTGGGCGTCGCCGTCACCGGTCTGCTGGCGGCGTTCATGGCGGGCATGGCGGCGAACATCTCGTCGTTCAACACCGTGTTCACGAACGACATCTGGGCGCCGTACGTGAAGAAGGACCAGCCCGACGCGCACTACGTGCTGACGGCCCGCGTGGTCACCGTGATCGGCGTGCTGATCGGGATGGGGACCGCGTTCATCGCGTCCACGTTCAGCAACATCATGAACTACCTCCAGACCCTGTTCTCCTTCTTCAACGTGCCGCTGTTCGTGGTCTTCATCATCGGGATGTTCTGGAAGCGGACGACTCCGGCAGCCGGTTTCTGGGGGCTGCTGTCGGGCACCGTGGCCGCGATGATCAACTACTTCTGGTTCTACAAGGAAGGCGTCATCGACATCCCCAGCGACCAGGGCGCCAACTTCGTGTCCTCCATCGTCGCCTTCGTCGTGGGCTCCGTGGTGATGGTCGTCGTCACCCTGGTGACCAAGCCGAAACCGGTGGAACAGCTGGCGGGACTGGTCTACGGCACCGTCTCCCCCGGCATGGAGGAACCGCCGGCCGAGGGCGACGACGCCTGGTACCGCAAGCCCGCACTGCTGGGCTGGGGCGCGATCATCCTCGCCGCCGCCTGCTATGTCCCCTTCTCCTTCTGATCCGCGAAGGGCTGAACGACCATGAACGACAAGCGAGACGACCAGAACAACCCCGGCGGCACGGACGGCACGGGCGGCCCAGGCGGTACGGGCGGCACCCGCGGCCCGGACAACCCGGACGACCCGACGGCGTACATGCACGAAGTGGAGGAGCTGGAACGCGAGTCCAGCACCGCCGCCCGCCTCTTCGACGTGCGCCGCATCATCGGCGGCCTCTTCGTGGTCTACGGCGTGATCGTGACCATCGCCGGGATCTTCGCCTCGGAGGAGGACCTGAAGAAGGCCCAGGACATCAACATCAACCTGTGGACGGGACTCGGGATGCTCGCGCTCGGCATCTTCTTTCTGGTCTGGCTGCGGCTGAGCCCGGCCGTCCCGCCGCCGCCACCGGAGGAGGCGGACACCGCGGGCGGTGACCCGCTGCTGAAGTAGCGCCGGGCAGGCGGCCGTACGGACCGGGGGTGTACGGCGCGTACGGCGTGTGCGCACGGGGCGGGTGGCGGCCGGGCCGCGTCACTCGCCCCGCGCGTACGGGCCCGTCGCCCGGTCCAGCAGGCCCGTACGGGCGGCCAGCGCCGCCGCCTCCAGCCGCGAGCCGACGTCCAGCTTCATCAGCACCCGCTGCACGTGCGTACGGGCGGTGCTCGGCGCGATCCGCATGCCCGCCGCGATCAGCCGGGTGTCCTCGCCCTCCGCCACCCGTACGAGCACCTCGACCTCGCGCGGCGTGAGCATCTGGAGGAGGCGCTGGCCCTCGTCGTCAGGCTCGGCGGCCGGGTTCAGCAGTTCGGTGAAGGCGTCGCGGAGCAGCTGCGGCCCGACGGCCACCTCACCGGCGCGTGCCTTCATCATGGCGCGCTCGACGCCCTCGATGCGCTCGTCGTTCCGTACGTAGCCGGAGGCGCCCGCGGCGAAGGCCGCGGCGATGCCGCGCGGGCTCGGCACCGGGCCCAGCACCACGACCGCTATCTGCGGCTTCTCCCGCTTTATCCGCAGCACCGGGTCGAAGATGCCCGGCGCCGCGGGCGTCGCGGTGCCCAGCAGGCACACCTCGGGCGCGCGGCTGAGCACCAGTTCGGCGGCCCCGGCGCTCGGCGCGGCGGCCGCGAGCACGCGGTGTCCGCGCAGCTTCAGTGCCGAGGCCAGCGCCTCGGCGAGCAGACGGTGGTCGTCCACCACCATGAGCCGCACACTCATAGAGCCCCCCAACTCCCGCTCCCGCCGGGCCGCCCCGCGGCTGGAGCCCGCCCGGGCACGGGCGCTCGCCCACGGAAGCTACACGCTCCCCCGCCGTTCTGCGCCCAAACGTCGGGAAGCCGCCCGGAATACGGCGATCCCCGCCTCGCCACCGCGGTGCGGCGGCGAGGCGGGGACAGCATGCCCGTACGCCTACGGCCGTGTCCGCTAGCCGCCGAAGCCGACGGCCAGCAGCCGCTCCTTGGTGAACGTGCCCGCGCGGTCCGTCACGTACTTCTCCGGCAGCAGCAGCTTGCCGTTCCCGTACACGACCTCGGTGTCCTGGCCGTACGTGTTCGGGCCGAGCTCCTGCTCCTCGTCCACCGAGTCGTTCGGCAGCTTGAGATACGGCGTCTGCTTGCCGGCCTTCGGCTCGATGGCGACGATCTCACCACCGGAGTCGTACGTCGGCAGCTTGTACCCGATCACGTTCTCGCCCTCCATCTGGATGGGCATGATCGTGCGCTTGGCGCCCGCGTCCGACTTCCACTTGGTCTTGCCGGTGGTGAAGTCGAAGGCCATGACCTCGTTCGTCTGACCGTAGTCCGACGAGCTGTCGTCGTGCTCCTTCGTCGACAGGTACACCGCGTCCTTGCCGACCGTCATGCCGAAGCAGGACTCGACGTCCAGCCCGCACGGGTTGTTGTAGCGGTCGCCGCCGAGGGAGATCTTCGCGGCCAGCTTGTTGTTGGCGACGGTCATGATGTCCGTCGGCGTCGAGTCGCCCGCGCCGACCACCAGGACCAGCGGCGCCGTGGACGGGATCCGCACGGTCTCCGTGCCCTTCGGCACCTCGAACTCCGAGACGGACTTGCCGGTCTTCGGGTCCAGCTCCTGGATCGTGAAGTCCGGCTTGTCCAGGTCACCGCACTTGACGACGGCCAGCAGCTTCGGGCCGCCCGCGTACCCCTCGTCCTTGCAGTCGCCGCTCGGCTTGGCCTGCCAGATCGGCTTGCCACCGGTGATCTTGAAGCCGACGGAGCCGCCGATCCACGCCGAGGCGACCGTGCCCTGGCTGATCGTGACGTTCTCGACGCTGATGGTGTCGGCGCCCGGCATCGTCTCCTGCCAGACCTTCTTGCCGGTCTCCATGTCGATCACGACCATCTGGTTGCAATCGGCCTTGCTGGACTTCGTCTCCTGCGTGACGATCGCCGTCTTGTTGTCCTCCGTCTGGTGCGGCGAGGCGGCACAGACCGAGCCGGACAGCGGGATCTCCCACGCCTTGGCGCCGGACTTGCCGTCGTGCGCGACGACGCTCTCGACCGACGTCTTCACGAAGACCTTTTCGGTGACCCACGCGCCGGGGACGCTGACCTGGTCGTCGACCGCGGGGGCCTCCATCTTGGCGAGCAGCTTGGCGTTGAGGTTCGTCGGCTTCTTGTCGCCGCCGCCTCCGCCGCCGCCACCGGTGGCGCCCTCGGAGCTGCCCTTCTTGTCGCCCTTGGACTCGTCGTCCTTGCCGCCGTCGTCGTCCTTCGTCAGGAAGAAGACGGCGCCGCCCGCGATGAGCACGACGGCCACGGCCACCGCGATGATCACGGCGAGCTTGGAGTTGCCACCGCCGGGTCCGCCGGGGCCACCCGGGCCGCCGGGGAATCCGGGGCCGCCGGGCGTCGTCGGATAGCCGCCCGGGTCCTGCCCGTACTGCGGCTGTCCGTAGGGCGGTTGGCCCTGCGGCTGCCCGTAACCGCCGGGGGGCGGCGGGGTCGGCGCGCCGAAGCCGCCGCCGGGCGGCGGGCCGGGTGGCTGCTGCGGGTAGCCGTAACCGGGCGTCTGACCGGGGTCCTGCGGGTATCCGTACCCGCCGTTCTGCCCGCCCTGGGGACCGGGGGGCGGGTCCTGCGGCGCGCCGAAGCCGCCCGACGGCGGCTGACTGGGCGGCGGAGGCGGCTGCGACATGACATTCCCTCGTTCATGAGGCAGACCGGACGCCCGGCGCCTCAAACCCCCGTAGGGCCGAGCGAATCGGACATTTGGCCCGCCATTGCTGACTGGTGAGCGGAAGTTCTTTGTATCACCGGACACCGACAGACCGGACTTCGGTTCCCGGAGGGGAGCCGACGTCGTTACCAGAATGCAGCCCGCGACGTGAACCCTCCGCGCCGCGGAGCGGGAAACGGGGCGGAACGGCGCCTGTGTTCCGCCTGTGCCCCACCCCCAGCCCTCGCCTCGCCTGCGCCCTCGCCCGAGTCCTCGCCGGCGCCCCGCCGGAACGCTCAGCCGTCCTCGGCCAGTTCCAGCCAGCGCGTCTCGAGGTTGTCGCGCTCCGTGGTCAGCTCCCGCAGGCGCGCGTCCAGTTCGGCGACGCGGGCGAAGTCCGTCGCGTTGTCCGCGATGTCCGCGTGCAGCTGCTTCTCCTTGTCGCCGATGCGGTCCAGCTGCCGCTCGATGCGCTGGAGTTCCTTCTGCGCCGCACGGGACAGGCCCGCGCCCTTGGGCCGCTCGCCGCCACCCGCCGTACCGGACGTCCCGGACGTGCCCGTGGCGCCGCCCGACCCGCCCGCCTGCGGCGCCGCCGCCGCGGGTGCCGCCACGGGCGCGGCAGGCTGGTCGGCGGCGCGCATCCTGGCCCGCCGCTCCAGGTACTCCTCCACGCCCCGCGGCAGCATCCGCAGCGTGCCGTCGCCCATCAGCGCGTGCACGCGGTCCGTGGTCCGCTCCAGGAAGAACCGGTCGTGGGAGATCACCACCAGCGAACCCGGCCAGCCGTCCAGCACGTCCTCGAGCTGCGTCAGCGTCTCGATGTCCAGGTCGTTCGTCGGCTCGTCCAGGAACAGCACGTTCGGCTCGTCCATCAGCAGCCGCAGGATCTGCAGCCGCCGCCGCTCACCGCCGGACAGGTCCCCCACGGGCGTCCACTGCCGCTGCTTGCCGAAACCGAAGCGCTCGCACAGCTGCGAGGCGGTCATCTCGCGGCCCTTGCCCAGGTCGACCCGGGAACGTACCTGCTCGACGGCCTCCAGCACCCGCCAGGACGGGTCGAGTTCGGCGACCTCCTGCGAGAGGTACGCCAGCCGCACCGTGCGCCCGACCTTGATACGGCCGCCCGCCGGCTGCCGTTCGCCCTCGCTGCGCGCCGCCTCCTCCAGCGCCCGCAGCAGCGACGTCTTGCCCGCGCCGTTCACGCCGACCAGGCCGATCCGGTCGCCGGGCCCGAGCTGCCACGTCAGCTGCCGCAGCAGCACCTTGCGGCCCGCCTGGACCGTCACGTCCTCCAGGTCGAACACGGTCTTGCCGAGCCGTGAGCCCGCGAAGCGCATCAGCTCCGCGCTGTCACGGGGCGGCGGCACGTCCGCGATCAGCTCGTTCGCCGCCTCGATACGGAACCGGGGCTTGCTCGTACGGGCCGGGGCGCCCCTGCGCAGCCACGCGAGCTCCTTGCGCATCAGGTTCTGCCGCCTGGCCTCCTCGGTCGCCGCGATCCGCTCGCGCTCGGCCCGCGCGAAGACGTAGTCGCTGTACCCGCCGTCGTACTCGTGCACCGTGCCGCCCTGCACGTCCCACATCCGGGTGCACACCTGGTCCAGGAACCAGCGGTCGTGGGTCACGCAGACCAGCGCCGAACGCCGCGCCCGCAGATGCCCCGCCAGCCAGGCGATGCCCTCCACGTCGAGGTGGTTCGTCGGCTCGTCCAGGACGATCAGGTCCTGCTCGGCGATCAGCAGCTTCGCAAGCGCGATACGGCGCCGCTCGCCGCCGGACAGCGGCCCGATCACCGTGTCCATGCCCTCCGGGAAACCGGGCAGGTCCAGCCCGCCGAACAGCCCCGTCAGCACGTCCCGCACCTTGGCGCTGCCTGCCCACTCGTGGTCCGCCATGTCGCCGACGACCTCGTGCCGTACGGTCGCCTCCGGGTCGAGCGAGTCGTGCTGCGTCAGCACCCCGAGCCGCAGCCCGCCCGCGTGGGTGACGCGGCCCTCGTCGGCGGTCTCCCGCTTGGCGAGGATGCGGATCAGGGTGGTCTTCCCGTCACCGTTCCGCCCGACGACACCGATCCGGTCGCCCTCGCTGACGCCGAGGGAGAGACCGTCGAGCAGCGCACGGGTTCCGTACACCTTGCCGACGGCTTCCAGATTGACGAGATTGACAGCCATCTCACTCCTGTATCGCGGGATCAGCCTTTCAGGGTACCGGCCGCGGGGTCTCCGGCCGCGCGGCCGCTGGCGGGCCCGCGGCGGGGCCCTCGCGGCGGCGGTTCACGGGCCGCCGCGGGCCGCCCGTCGCACGCCGGGCCGACGGGCGGGATCGGCACCGTGCCGTGCCGGGTGCCGCCACGGCGTGGCCGAGGGCGGTCCTCAGACGCCGGACGGGCTGGGGGCTGTCTCTTATCCCCATCTGATGCTTCCGACGAAGGCGTAGGAGTAGATCTCGTCGGTGTCCGTGCAATCTACAAAAACAACCGTAGTGCGCCGCCCGTTCCCGCAGGGGGACTTCGGACGGGTCGACCGCGAGTCGCAGGGTCGGGACGCGGTCGAAGAGCTTCGACAGGCCGATGCGGAGGGTGGCGCGCGCGAGGTGCTGGCCGAGGCACTGGCGGATGCCGAAGCCGAACCCCACGTGCTGGCGCGCGGAGCGTGTGACGTCGAGTTCCTCGGCGTCGCTGAAGGAGTCGGGGCCGCGGTTGGCGGCAGGCCGCGTTCACGTAGAGTCGCCGCGTGACGACAGGAGCGGGTCCGGCCGGCCGGGGGGTTCGGCAGGGCCCGCTTTCTCGTGCGCGCGCACGTTCCGTACGGCGGCCGGAACCGTCCCGTACGTCGACCTGTCCGTAAGGCAGCGCCCGTCCCGTACGGCGCTGTCCGCCGCGTGCGGCAGCCTCCCGTACGTCAGTGGCCGCCGCGTACGCCGGCCTCCGCGCGCTCCCGTTCGTGCAGGCCCGCGATCCGCCCCAACGCCTCGTCCCGCGCGCACGGATACGCGCCCAGCGTCGTGTGCCGCGCCACGATCGCGCCCTCCGACCGCATCAGCCCCCAGCCGCGGCGTACGAGGAACGGCACGGACTTGCGCCCCTCGCGCACGTCACGCAGCAGCCGCCGGCGGAACGTGGTGAGCGGCCGCCCGCGCAGGCATATCGCGTCGGCCAGCAGGCTCAGTTCGGCGCAGCGCGCGGCGATGTCCGCGGCGAAGATCCCCTCCGCGACGAACAGGGGCGCGCCGCCCAGGGTGAGCGCCTCCTCGCCCGTACGCGCGCTGGCCGCGATGTCGTAGAGCGGGACCGTTGTCCGCCCGTGCTCGCACAGCTCCCGAACGGCCGCCACCGCCGCGTCCGCGTCCCACGAGCCCGGCGCGTCCCAGTCGGTGGCGCCGCCCGGGAGCTGCGGGAGGGTCGGGTCGCCACCCTCCTTGTAGAAGTCGTCGAGCCGCAGCACCGGCAGCCCGGCACGGGCGGCGAGCCGCGTCTTGCCGGAGCCGGACGGCCCGGTGAGCAGAACGACGCGGGCGCGGGCGCGTACGCGAGCGCGCTCGGCGGCGGGCGCGGGCGCGGGTCCGGGCGCGGGGCTGGGTGCGGGGGCCGTACGGTCGGCCGGGGTGCGGTCGCAGTCAGGGCGGGCGGCGCTGGAGGTCACGAGAGACCATTGTCGGGCATACGTACGGCCTCTGGCACGGGCCCGTACCCGGACCATCCGGTCGGCGAACGCGGCGCGCCCGATGCGCCGGCGAACTCCTTCCGTGCACGGCGGGCCCGACCGGGACGAGGGGCGGACCGCCGCGCTCTCAGCTGCCGGCCGGGCGCTCCCCGGCCGCGCCCAGGACGATGGAGTGCACGACGCTCTCCACCCGTTCGTCGAGCCGCAGCAGCCCGTCCAGTTCGTGGTCGTAGAAGCCCGACAGGCACAGGGACCCCGCCGACACGCCCTCGGCGGACAGGCAGATCCCCTGCCCGATGTGGCCTGCTTCCAGGAGCGTGAAGCGGTAGCCGCGTTCGGCGTACTTCGACGTGGAGCGGGAGAAGACGCCGGTGAGGACGACCACCGCGCCGGCGCCCTCGAGGTCCTCGGGCTGCATGCACGACTTCCGCAGCGCCGCCGCCGGGTCGTCGGGGTCGATGCGGCGGAGTTCAAGGGCGTGCGGCGCGTAGTAGTAGATGCCGGGGTCGAGGCCGTCGACGTCCGTCACGGCGACGAAGCACTCGACGGGGTACCGGCCGCCGGCCGAGGGGGCGGGCCGGTGCATCCCGGTCGTACCGACGCCCACACGCAGGATCGTCGCCAACGACCGCCGCGTCAGCGGTGTGTCGCCCCACGTACCGTGGTGGCTGCGGCGCCGTGCGGCCAGTTCGCCGAGCGGGGCGAGGGGGAGCGGTTCGTCGTCGAGTACGACGGCGGACGCCTTCCCGAAGCGGTCACCGCCTCCCCGCAGCCGGTCCAGATCGGTTTCGAAGCGCTGTACGGGCTCGGCGAAGTTGGCCTGCCGGTCGCGGCTGAACTTCGAGTTCTCGTGCAGCTCCGCCGCCAGCGGCGCGTACGCGCGAGGGTCGGAGACCGGCGAGCCGTCCGGTTGTGCCAGCATCGTTTCCGTGATCCTTCCAGTCCGGGCCGGGATTGGCGCCGGCGGTGGGGGCTCCGGCGCTTCCCCGCCTACGCGAAGAAGTGCGGCGCGGGGTTGAGTTCGTCCTCGCGGGCCGGCTCCCGCCGGTACCCGAGTTCGACCGGGAGGTCGTAGAGGCGCCGTCCCGTGCGGGACTGCAACGCTCCGAAGTCCAGTGGCTGCGCGCCGGGGACCAGCACCTTGCAGACGTGCCAGCCGAGTCCACGCAGGTCCGGCGGAGTGAGGTCGACGGTGATGACCCGCATCCCCCGGCGGGCGACCGCGTCCACGGCCGCGTCGAGCGTCGTGCATCCGGCCGACGTGTCCGACGTATCCGATGTATTCGATGTGTCCGGCGGGTTCCAGTCGGCGTGGTCGTCGAGCAGCCAGTCCAGCGTGTCCCGGTAGCCGGGCAGGCAGCTCATCCGGATGTGCTCCTCGGGCTCCGCCAGGTCCTCCATCGGCCCCGGCTCCGCCCTGTCCGGGTATCCGCGGCGGCTCATCACCGCGGATATCTGGAATGCCTCGAGTACGGCTTTCCGCAGCGCCGACGGGTAGTCCCCCCGGCACGCCGCCCCGAAGCAGAACGGCGGCACCCGGTCGCTCCGCGTCAGCACCCCGGCCAGCACCACCGGTTGCCCGAGATCCAGTGTGAGATCCCACGCCCGTACGGTCATCGCGTGCCAGCGCGGCGCGGAAGCCACGAAGCCGTCGACGTCGTCGCAGATCCCCGCGAACGGGATCTCCGGCGGGGTCCAGCGGTTCAGGTGCCTGATGGTGAACGCGTCCCGCTCCTCGATCTCCCGGAGCCCGGCCAGGACGGCCGCTGACGGATCCGTGTGCGCGGCGAGGCCGTTGGTCGTCCAGGGCGCGAGTTCCTCCCCTTCGAAGCGCGACTTGTAGGACGGCAGCGCCAGCTGGGCCGGCACCAGCACCCGCCGGTCCTCCGTCAGGTCGTGGCCCACCACCCAGCCGCGCGGCGCCTTCTCGTCGAAGGCGGTCCAGGAGGACTCCTTCGGGTGTGGCAGCACGAACGACTCGCCGTGCACAGCGTCGCCCTCGAACTCGTCGAACGTGCCCCACTCCACCCGCGCGTGCGCGGCTCCGACCAGGGAGCCGTAGCGTTCGACCGTCTCGCCGACGGCGGCGGACCGCGCCTCGGCCAGCGAGGTGCCGATCCCGAAGCCGGTGACCCCGTAGTCCTTCGGTACGCCGGGCAGCACCTCGGGGCGTGCGGCCGGGGCGAGCCGGGCCACCGTCGTACGGGGCAGCAGCTCCGAGACGAAGGGCACGAGCTGCCGGATGATCCCGGTTCGTGGCGATACGACGGCCGCCGTGTCGACCCCGGCACGCGCACGGGGGACGGGCGGGGCCGCCGTCACGTCACTGCGCATGACCACAGCTTTCGCACATGGGCACCCGCAGGACCGGGTGCCGGGTGAGTTTCAGGGTCGTGAAGCTGAGCTGGAGAAGTACGGGGGCGGGCGCCTCGTTGGCGTGCCCGGCGAAGACGTTGACCGCCCGCAGGGACGCCAGGCTGGTCAGCAGCCCGTCGCCGGCGGCCAGTCTCCCCGCCGGAGCGAATGCCAGCGGCGGGCCCCCGGCGGACGCTTCCGTGCCCCCGGACTCACCGGGCCCGGGGGCCGCGGCGCGCTCCCGTACGCACAGGCAGTCGTAGCACGCGGTGCGCCGGGGGACGACGACGTGCGTGAGAACGACCGTGACGCCTTCGAACCACCCGGCCAGGTACGGGACTCCGGCGCGGCGCGACCAGCGGTCGAGGCGCCTGAGGTGCTCCTCGTCCCGGTCCCGCGCCAGCGAGACGACGAACGACGGCGCCTCCCCGCTCAGCGCGGGCGCGTCCGCTTCGTCGAGGACCGGGCGCCGCGACAGCCGTACGCCGAGGCTGGCGCTCGTCAACTCCGCGAACCGCGCGCCGAGTTCCTCGTCGCCGAGGCACACGATCTCGGCCCGCGCGCCGTCGGCGGTGACGGCGTCGGACAGTCCTTCGTCGGCGAAGAGGCGCAGCGCCGCGTTCGCCTCGCGGTCGGCTCCGGGCCCCTTGTCGAGCTCGGCGAGGGTCGTGACCAGCCCCTGGGACTCCAGCCGCGCCAGGAGCCGGGCGACCTTCTCGGCAGGCGCGTCGACCTCCCGCGCGACCGCGCCGACGGAGCTTGGCCGCTCGACGGCGCAGAGGACCCGGCGGGCCAGGCCCGCGGTCCTTCCGCGCAGGGCGACGTCTCCGGTCACGAGCCGGACGGTGATGGTTGAATCGATTTCTTCGACGGAGGCCCCGGGGCTCAGGAGGTAGGTCACATCCACGGTGGCTGCCACGTCACGGGCTCGGTCTCCATGTACGACATGGCGATGATTCGTACATGGTTGGCGGGAACGCCGTCAATCCTTTACGGGCTGGTGGGAGGGGATTCCCAGACCGGTCAGGCTGCTGCGTCGGCACCGGGGCCAGCCCTTGACCGGCTTTCGGGGTGAACGTTAGCGTCCCGTGAATCGATTTGTGAAATCGATTTCTCAAACTACTCAGGAGGCAAGACATGACACCGGAGCAGCAGACCCCCGGCATCGCACCCGACAGCAGCGTCGACACGGACCCCATGGACACCATCGACCTGACGATCGAGAAGCTCGGCCCCCGCCTCGCCCTCGACAACACCGAGGGCGGCAGCAGCGCCACCACCGGCAGCTGCACCCTCAGCGGCACCATGTGCGGCGGCCGTGGCTGAGAGCGCGGCGCGGCTCGGCCCCTCGCTCGTGAGTGCGTGAGTGCGTGAGTCACATGCCCCAAGCCACCCCGGACGCAGTCGAGTCGGCTGAGGGAACGCAGCTGCTCCCACGCTCGGACAACCGCATCCTTGTCCGCGGGTGGAACCACGGGGCCGAGCTGGCCGGCGGGCACGCTTCGCTCGCCGGCCGGCTCCTCGCCGCTGCCCGCGGCGGCTGTACCCCGGGGGAGCTGGCGGCGTTGACGGGCGTGCCCTTCGTACGCGTCCAGGCTCTGGTCGAACGGCTCTTGGAGCAGGGGCTGCTGGAACCGAGCCCCCTGCGGCGCGGGCCCGCCGCCCCGCTCCCCGCCGCGCGGGCACTCGGTGCGGCCACCGAGCCCGGATCCGTCCTGGACGCCGTCGTCACCGACGACCCGGCCCTCGCCGAACACCTCACGGCCGAACTCCGGCACCGCCCGGGTACCCCGGACTTCGTGGTCACCGGGAACGCGGCCGAGCTCGCGCGGCGCGCGGACGGCCGCGCCGTCAACGCCGTTCTGCCCAGACACCTCGTCGAGCGCGACGACGACCCCGCGGTCCGCGGCGTACTGACCACCGGGGGCCGCTGGGCCTGCTACTGGCGCGAGCACGGGCGTACCGTCGTCACCTCGGACCTCTCCTGTTCCGGGCCCGGCTACGGCCTGTGCCTCGCATGCCTCCGGCTGCGCGAACGCGCGGGCGCGCGGTCACCCCGGCGCGGGGGCGACGACGGCCACCGCACCGTGTACGCGCCTGGCAACGTGTACGCGCCTCCCACCGCGGCGCTCCTGGCGCACGTCCTCGCGGGCCTGCGCGCCGGTCCCCCCGCCGCCGCGGGCGGGGCCGTGCTGTACGAGCTCCACCACGACCGCGTGCGGCTCTCCCGCGTCCGCGGCCTGCCCGTGTGCCCGGCCTGCACACCACTCGCCGGGGGCCCGTACGGCGACCTCCTGCTGACGTCTCCACCGCGGTCCCTCTCTCCGCCGGAAACGCCCGCGGTCCACGCCGCCCGGCCGGACGGCGCGGTCCGGCCACCGGCCGCGGCACCGGAGGACGCACTCTCCCTCGAGCAGATCACCGACCGGTGCCGGCGCTCGTCGGACCTGCCCGCGCCGGAACTGGCCGCACTGCTCCGGGACCTCGGTGAGCTGTACGGCCGCCGGGGAACGGTGCTGCGTGCCATACGGCCCGAAGTCCCCGCCGTCGCCGCGGACTGCTTCCACGCCGTCGCGGCGGACCTGGCGGACCTCCGGCGGATCAGTGCGTCGAACGGGCAGCCGCAGGCGTACGACGCGTTCGGCGGCGCGTGGACGGCGGCCGGCGCGGTGCAACGCTGCCTCGGGGAGGCCGTCGAACGGTACTGCGCTCTGGTCCACGGTGCCGCGCGCCGGGTCGTGTGGGGAGCCGCGGACGAACTCCCCGACGCCGTCCCGGTCGAACGGTTCGCCACGCTCTCCCCGGCGGAACTGCGCGACTCCGGACGGGACCTCCGCCCCGCCTCGTCCCGCTCCCGCCTCGGCTGGGTGGAAGGCCACAGCCTCACCCGCGCGCGTCCGGTGCTCGTCCCCGCCCAGCTGAGCTTTCTCGCGTACACGGCGGCGGCGTCCGAGGACGCGGTGCAGCCCGGCTCGAACAAGGGCCTCGCCGCGGGCCGCAGCGCCGACCGGTGCGTGGTCCACGGGCTCTGCGAACTCGTCGAGGCCGACGCGCTGCTCATCCACTTCCTCAACCGGAGCCCCGTGCCCGAGATCGGCCTCGGCGACACCGGCATCCCGCGGGTCGACCGTGTTCACCGGGCCGTCCGCGCCGCGGGCGGACGGCTGCGCGCCTGGGACTTCGCCACCGACCTCGCCGTGCCGACGGTGCTCGTGATGCTCGAACGGCACGACGGGACGGGCCCGGTGGCGACGTTCGGCATGGCGACCCGGCCGGACCCGGCCAACGCACTGGAGAAGGCGGTACTCGAGGCGCTGCACGCCACATGCTGGCTGACCGGCGAGATGGCCGAGGCGGCCCGCGCGTTCCCCGGTGTCCCCACGCCGGAGTGGGTGACCGCGCGGGAGCAGGCCAAGAGCCTCGGAGCGTCGAGCGCGTATCTCGCCTCTCTCGGCTGGCTGCTGGACAGGGAGGTCCGCCGGCCGTTCCGGGAGTACGCCGCCGGATACCCGGAGGTCGCGCATGATCCGGCGGCGCAGCGCCACGGGCTGGTGGGCGCCCTGGCGGCGGCCGGTCTCGAACCCGTTGCCGTCGACCTCAGCACACCCGACGTACGCGACGCCACGGGACTCGAGGTGTGGCGCTCGATCGTGCCCGGCCTCCAGCCCTTCTCGATCGGGACGCTCCAGGCGCGGGCCGGCGACCGGCTGTTCTCCGTCCCCGTACGCATGGGGTACCGGTCCGCGCCCGCCGCGGAGTCCGACCTCAACCCGTTGCCGCACCCGTGTCCGTGAAGGACGCCGCCGCCCACGTCCCACCCGTCCACCCGTCCCGACGTCCCCCGTCCCCCGGCCCTCGTACGGAGAGCCCCGACTGAGAGAGAGCCCCGGTGCTGAGCCGCGAATTCGCCCCCGAGCGCCCGAAACTGGCCGAGCCCGTCGAGGCGACGGTCGACGGCGACCAGGCGTACGTACGCATCGGCACGCCCCCGTCGTACATCCGGCTCGGTGCCCCGGCCTGGTCCATCACCCGCCTCCTCGACGGCTCACGCTCGGTGCGCGAGGTCGCGCACGAGGCCGGCTGTACGGAGGAACAGGTGCGGCGGCTGGCCGACCAGCTCGGCGGCGGCGGGCTGCTCGAGGGCTCGGAGGCACAGCAGGAGCGGCACGACAGCGACGTGCACCGCCAGTCCGTGTTCTTCCTCAAGTTCACCTGGCACGACCCGCGCGCCCTCGGCACGGTGTACGACGTCGTGCGTCGCTGGATTCCGCCCCGGTGGTTCGCCGCACTGGCGGCGACGCTGTGCGTGGCCGGCGCCGCCGCCTGCCTCCTGTCGTGGACCAGCATGATCTCGCAGGCCCAGGAAGCCGTCAGCTGGTCGCAGGTGTGGCAGGTCTGGCCCGCCATCCTGCTCCGCGCCGTCGTCCACGAACTCGGGCACGCCTTCTTCTGCCTGTCCTTCGGGCGGAGCGTCGCCGCACTCGGCTTCGGCCTGTACTACTTCCAGCCGGTCGCCTTCACCGACGTGAGCGACATCTGGCTGCTGCGCAGACGATGGCAGCGCGTGCTCGTGCATCTCGGCGGCCCGATCGTCGACGTCGCCCTGCTGGTCGCCTCGGGCGTCACCGTCCTCGCCGCGTCCGACGGCCTGGTGGAGACGTTCGCCGCGTATCTGCTCCTCTCGACTCTCGTGGGCGCCGCGGCGGGCTTCAACCCCCTGCTCCGCAGCGACGGTTACTTCGTGCTGACGGAACTCCTGCGTGAGGACGACCTCCGTGATCGCGCCCTGGTCCTGATGGCCACCACCGCCCCGTGGCGCCTCTCGGTACGTGACCGGACCAGCGCCGTGCTCGTGACGTACGGCGCGGTGTCGTTCGTCTACACGCTCGTCATCGTCGGCATCGGCGCGAACGTGGCCTCACGTTTCGTGCTCCACACCGTCCTCGGCTTCGACGCGTTGCCGCAGGCGGTCATGTGGAGCCTCGGCGCGGGGATCGCCCTCGTGCTGTGGACCGTCATGCTCCGGCGCGCCCGTAACGCCACTCTGGCCTGAGCCCGGGGGACGCTACTCCTGCTCGGCCACCGTCTTGCCGCCTTCCAGCATCGTCTTCAGTGCCGAAAGGATCATGACCCAGCCGCCGCTGACGCTGGCCAGCATCTTGCTGTCGGCGCTGTCGAAGCCGTCGTGGATGATCGTCAGTTTGACGCCGAGCGACGCCTCCTCGGCCGGCTCGATCTCGAACGTCACCTGCGAACGCTCCTTGCGGGCCTCCTCGAACTCCTCGTCGGACATGCCCAGCATCTCCTGGTGCATGGGCTGGAGCGTGTGCCAGGTGTACGACAGCCGCTTGCCGGGCTCGGCCGCCAGCACCCGCTGCCCCAACTCCTCGAACTCCCCGGCCGGATCGGACTTCCACCGCACCGGCGACCCGACCTCCCAGGTGGACTGCGGGCCGGTGTCACTGAAGTAGACCTTCGTGAACTCCGGCTTGGTCAGCGCCTCGTACAGCTTCTCCGGCGTGGTCTGGATGTAGGTGACGTAGACGAACTTCGCACTGCTCATGGGGGTGCTTCCTTCCAGGGATCGCTTCAGGGCGGAGAGCGCGTCGAGCCGCCCGCGCTCGTACTGGCCGATCCAGCGGTCGGCCAGCTCGTGGATGGGCACGGGGTTGAGGTAGTGCAGCTTCTCCCGGCCCTGCCGTACGACGACGACCAGCCGCGCCGCCTCCAGCACCGCCAGGTGCTTGCTGACGGCCTGCCGGGTCATGTCCAGCCCCTCGCACAGCTCGCGCAGGCTCTGCCCGTTCCGCACGTTGAGCCGGTCGAGCAGCCGCCGCCGGCTGGCATCACCGAGCGCCTTGAATACGGCGTCCATGCCTCACCTCTGCCTCTGCCTTTCGCCTCCAGATTGGCAACCAAATGGTTGCCTGTCAATCCGGGAGGGTGGCCAAGGCGGTCACGGGGCGGGCAGCGGCTATCGGCCAGGGAGCCGTCGGCCGGGTGGGGCGGCTCCGTGCGGCGCCGGGCACTCGATGCACTACGCTGTGTGTCTGATCCGTCACCCATAGGTTAGGCAGGTGGAACGATGAGCTCCCGTCCGCGTCACGCGAGGACGAAACAGCCCCGCCGCTCGCGTGCGTTGCTGCGCGCCGGGCTGACCGTTACGGCGGCGGGGGCGGCGGTGATGGCCGGGAGCGGGATGGCCTCCGCCGACACGAGGATCACCGGGGAGGAGACGGGGCTGCCGATCGGTTCGATCGAGACGGACGCCCTGGAGGATCCCTCGGGTGTCTTGAAGCGGCAGCTGGAGGGGGGCCTTTCGGGGTCGCTCGGGCCCGCGAAGGACCTTCCGCTCTACCCCCTCGCCGGCACCGCCGTCGACCCGCTCGCGAACTCCGTCGGCGCCCAGGTCGCCGACTTCCAGACGGTCAGCACCGAGGCCGTCACCGGCCCCCTGGCCTCCGGCTCCACGCTGCGGGAGCTGCCCGTGCTGGGGCAGGTGGCCACCGCGCTGCCGGGCTGAACGGCCTGAACGGCCTGAACGGTCCGAAACGGGCCTCGGTCGTACGGGTTCAGTCCGCGGCCGGGGCGTTGGGCACGTAGCCCAGGTCCACCGGGACCGGCGGCGCCCCGGCCCGCCCCTCGCGCAACGGCGTCAGCAGTGCGGGCAGTTGCGGCGGCCACAGCGGCTCCGGACACCGCGCCAGCTCCGGCGGCGTCCACCAGCGCCAGCGCAGAATGCCGTCCTCCGCGTGCGCGGCCCGCAGGTCTCCCACGGGTTCCGGCCGGGGTCCCGGCGGCAGGTGGGAGAGATAGATGTGCTCCCACTGCCGTACGGGCACGCCCTCCCGCGTGTAGTCGTGCTCCCAGGTGCACAGCAGGGGGCCCGGCTCGACGTCCGTCCAACCCGTCTCCTCGCGCAGCTCCCGCCGCGCGCCCTCCTAGGGTGTCTCGCCCGGCTCCAGGCCGCCGCCCGGCATGGCCCAGTGGACGCCGACCTCTTCGTTGTCGTAGCGGAACAGGAAGATCGCGCCCTGGGGGTCGAGGACGGCAATCCGGGCCGCCCGCCTGGGAGTTCGCATGCGGCCAGCCTAGTCTTCTGAGTCGGGAATTCTGTTCAGATGTGTAGGGTTGCCTGGTGGCGCGTATTGGGCGGCCGAAGGCCGAGTTGATTCTGTCGGAGGAGGAGCGGGCGGCACTGGAGGGGTGGGTGCGGCGCCGTTCCACGCCGCAGGCATGGG
>NZ_CP031320.1:7593382-7852527 GCF_003355155.1 Streptomyces armeniacus
AGATGTGTATAAAGGGCAGCCGTTACGGCCGCGCCCGCCCGCGCCCGTAGGACCGCACACACGCGCCGCCCGTACGACCGCGCCCGCACGCGCCGCGCCCGTACGGACCCCCGGTCAGTCCGTCGACTCGTACGGCTCGGGCCTGTCCGGGTGCTCGTACTCCGTCTGCGGGGTGCCGCGCGGGCCCGACCCCGTCTCGTCGGTGTCCGGCAGCTCCGCGTCCTCCTCCTCGCCGCCCGGGACGAGTTCCTCGTCCGGCGTCTCGCCGGCGGCTCCCGCCTGCTGGTCCGGCGGGTCACGCGGGATTCGGGCCCCGCGGCCGTCCGGTTCCTCCGCTGGTTCAGTGCTCATCCCTCCATCCTGGCCCCTGCGGCCCGCCCGTGCCGTGTCGGTCCCGGTCCCGACCGCGTCACTGGGAAATTGTCCTGTTGTCAGGTACCAGATCTTGTCGCGTACATGGCTCGGCTGCTTTCCTTGCCGGGCTTGACGCGGACGGAGGACCAGCCGCCGGCCCCCACCGAAGGAGTACGGATGTCCCGCACCCCGGCCGGCCCCCCGTATCCGCCGCCGCGCTGAACCACCCCTGGCGGCAGGCCCGTTCCGGCGCACCGGCCGACGCCAGGGGTGGAGCGGCGGCCCGCACGACTCCCCCCACACGCGCCGGACACCAGAAGGGAAAGCGATGAAGTCAGGAGCCAGGAAGCGCACATGGCGACGCGGCATGGCGGTGCTCTGCGGCACCGCGGCCGCCGCAGCGATCACCCTCACCGTCCAGCCCGCGACCGCCACGAACGCCCCCGAAGGGGACTCGATGGCCGACGCGTTCACGGACGCCGCCGAGGAGTACGACGTCCCGCGCGATCTCCTCGTCGCCGTCGGATACGGCGAGACCCACCTCGACGGCCACAACGGCGAGCCGAGCCAGGACAACGGCTTCGGCGTCATGCACCTGGTGAGCAACCCCGACCGGGACTCCCTCGGACGCGCCTCGAAGATCACCGGTGAGTCGGAGACCGACCTGAAGCGCGAGACACGCGCGAACATCCTCGGCGGCGCCGCCGTCCTCCGCGCACACGCCGACGCCCTGGGCCTCGACGCCGCCGAACGGGACGAACTCGGCAAGTGGTACCCGGCCGTGGCCCGCTACGGCGGCGCCGAGAACAAGCAGCTCGCCAAGTTCTACGCGGATAGCGCGTACGAGATCCTCGCCGACGGCGTACGCGGTGGCACGGACGGCGGCGACCGCGTACGCACCCGGGCCCGCGACGTCGCACCGGACCGCGGCGGCTACGCCGACGTGCCCGACCTCGGCACGCGGAGCCCCGACTACCCGCCCGCGCTGTGGGTGCCCGCCCACGAGGCCAACTACGCGGCGGGCCGCTCCGCCGCCATCAGCCAGGTCGTCGTCCACGTCACACAGGGGTCGTACGCCGGCAGCATCAGCTGGTTCCAGAACCCCGAGGCCGAGGTCAGCGCCCACTACGTGATCCGTTCCGCCGACGGCGAGATCACCCAGATGGTCCGCGACGGCGACACCGCCTGGCACGCGCGGGACGCGAACTCCTCCGCGCTGGGCATCGAGCACGAGGGCTTCATCGACGACCCGTCGTGGTTCACGGACGCCATGTACCGCTCGTCCGCGGCCCTGACCAAGCACCTGTGCGACACCCACGGCATCCCCAAGGACCGCGAGCACATCGTCGGCCACAGCGAGGTGCCCGGAAACGACCACACCGACCCCGGCCCGAACTGGAACTGGGACACGTACATGGGCTACGTCAACGGCTGAGGCACACCCCCGAGGCACCGCCCCGGGCCCAGCGGCCGCCGCCGGAGGAACCGTCCGGCGGCGGCCGCCACCCCTCCCCGTACCGTGGAGTGGTGAACTGCACCTTCTGCGCCATCGTGGCCGGTGAGACGCCCAGCCACCGCGTGTACGAGGACGAGCGGGCCGTCGCCTTCCTCGACACCCGGCCGCTGTTCCCCGGCCACGTGCTCGTGGTCCCGCGGCGGCACGCCGAGACCCTCACCGACCTGCCCGACAGCGACGTGGGCCCCTTCTTCGGGCGCGTCCAGCGGATCACGGGCGCCGTGGAGCGGGCCATGGAGGCGGCGGGCTCGTTCGTGGCGGCCAACAACCGGGTCAGCCAGTCCGTGCCGCACTTCCACGTGCACGTCGTCCCGCGCAACCGCAAGGACGGCCTCCGCGGCTTCTTCTGGCCCCGCGGCCGCTACACCGACGACGCCCACGCCGAGGACGTCGCAGCCCGCCTGCGCGCCGCCCTCGAGGACTGACCACGGCAGGCCGGACAGCGCCCGGCGCACTAAAATGGGCAGCGTGGCCCGGCCCAACGAGGACGTGCGGGCGCTCCTCCAGGAGTACGCCGAGCTCCTCCTCATCACCGGCAAGGACGCGTACAAGGCCCGCGCATACGAAAAGGCCGCACGCGCCATCGGCGGCTGCCACGCCGACGTCTCCACCCTCGACGCCAAGGGCCTGCGCGAGATCCCCGGCGTCGGGAAGTCCATCGCCGACAAGGTCGTCGAGTACCTGCGCACCGGCAGCATGCCCGCCGTCGAGGAGGAGCGCGCCCGCATCCCGGCCGGCGTACGCCGCCTCATGGAGATCCCCGCCCTCGGCCCCAAGAAGGCCCTCACCCTCTACGAGGAGCTCGGCGTCTCCTCCGTCGGCGAACTCCGCGAAGCCGTCGAACAGGAGCGGCTCCGCGACCTCAAGGGCTTCGGGCCGCGCAGCGAGGAGAACATCCTCCACGGCATCGGACTCCTCGAAGCCTCCGGCGAACGCATCCCCGTACACGCCGCGACGGAGCTGGCCGAGGAGATCGTGGCGGCGCTCTCGGCCGTCCCCGGCTGCGTGGACTGCGCCTGGGCCGGCTCGCTGCGGCGCATGCGGGAGACCGTCGGGGACGTCGACGTACTGGTGGCGGCGCGCCGTTCCGAACCCTTCATGGAGGCGTTCACGGCGCTGCCGTTCGTCGCCGAGGTGATCGCGCGGGGCGAGAAGAAGACCTCCGTACGCACCGCCAAGGGAACGCAGGTCGACCTGCGGGTCGTGCCGCCCGACTCGTGGGGCGCCGCCCTGCTGTACTTCACCGGCTCGAAGGCGCACAACATCCGGATCCGCGAGATGGCCGTACGCGGCAAACTGAAGCTGTCCGAGTACGGCCTCTTCCACACCGAGAGCGGCCGCAAGATCGTCTCCCGCACCGAGGAGAAGGTGTACTCCCGGCTCGGCCTGCCCTGGATCCCGCCGCCGCTGCGCGAGGACCGCGGCGAGATCGCCGCCGGCCTGCGCGACGAACTGCCGCAGCTGATCACCGAGCGCGACATCCGCGGCGACCTGCACACCCACACCGACCTCACCGACGGGCTGGCACCCCTGGAGGACATGGTCGCGGCCGCCGCCGAACGCGGCCTGCGCTACTACGCGGTCACCGACCACGCCCCGGATCTGCACATGCAGCGCATGACGCGGGACAAGATGCTCGCGCAGCGCGAACGCGTGCGGGCGCTCGACCGCACCCACCGCGGGCTGCGACTGCTGCACGGCACGGAACTGAACATCGGCCCCGACGGCGAGGTGGACTGGCCGCCGGAGTTCCTCGCGGACTTCGACGTCTGCGTCGCCTCGGTCCACTCACACTTCGGGCTGGACCGGGACGCGCAGACGCGGCGGCTGCTCGCTGCCTGCGAGCACCCGTACGTCCACGTCATCGGCCACCCCACCACCCGTATCCTCGGCAAACGGCAGAGCATGGACGCGGACTGGGACGCCGTGTTCGCCGCGTGCGCCCGTACGGGCACCGCCCTGGAGGTGAACGCCCACCCGAACCGGCTCGACCTCACCGACGAACTCGTCCTGCGCGCCCGGGACCATGGAGTGAAGTTCGCGGTCGACACGGACGCCCACTCGGTGCCCGACCTCGGATACCTGCGCTACGGCGTGGGCGTCGCGCAGCGCGGCTGGCTGACCCCGGAGGACGTCATCACCACCTGGCCGCTGACGCGGCTGCGGCACTTCCTGCGGAAGAGGGCGGGGACGAGGGCCCGTTAGGCGTCACCCGCGCGGGTGACGCGCCGGCGCGCGGCTCCCACCGCCGCGCCGGCCGTACGTCCCGTACCGGCGTCCCCGCGCGGGGACCCCGACGGCTCAGCGCTTGCGGAGCTTGCCGAGGAGCTTCCGCGCCTGGGCCTGCTTCTTGGGGTCGCGGGCTGCCTGCCGTGCCGAGTTGATCGCCTTCTGCCCCTGCGGGCTGCGGGTGAACTCCTTGATCCGTGCGATCAGTCCGGGCATGTCTTCTCCTTCGGGGACCTGCGGTGCCTCGGGACGCCTCGTTCCGGCGTCGGCCGTGCTGCCATCGTGACACGCCCACCGCCCCAGGCGCCCGCGGCTGCGGCCGCCGGGGGCACCGCCGCGCGCCGGGTCACGCGGTCAGTCCGGCCGGGGCGAGTCCGTGCCGGGGCGCGGGGTGCGCCAGTGGCCGCGGGTGAAGTCGGGGAAGTCCTGCGGGGCACCGTGGGCCCGGATCGACGCGTGGCTCAGCGGGACCGGCGCGGTCCACGTGGCGGCGTCGTACACGTCGAAGTCGGGGGTGAGACCGAGACGCATGCACTGCACGAGCCGGTAGAGCATGAGGTAGTCCATGCCGTCGTGGCCGCCCGGCGGGTCGGGGTGCTCCTTCCACAGCCAGTGGTCCCAGGACGCGTAGTCCTCGAAGTCGCCCCACTCGTGGTCGTCCCGGTCCGGCTCGAGGTAGATGCGCGGGGGATAGTCCTCGAACACCCCGCGCGTGCCGCCCAGCGTGTTGATCCGGCTGTACGGGCGCGGGTTGGACACGTCGTGTTCCAGGCGTATGACGCGGCCCTTCGCGGTCTGGACGAGACTGACGGACAGGTCCGCCGAGACGTAGCTCTCCTTCCAGCTCTCGTCTCCCGGCGGCATGTGCTCCTTCCGGTACGCCGCCAGCCCGAGCGCGGGTGAACCGACGCTGCTGATGCGTACGGCACGGTCGCCCCGGTTGAGGTCCATGTAGTTCGCCACCGGTCCGAAACCGTGGTTCGGGTACAGGTCCCCCTTCAGCCGGGTGTGCCACTTCCGCCGCCAGGGGCCCTCGTAGTACTCGGGGTCGAACATCAGCTCCCGGAGATCGTGCAGATACGCCCCGGCGCCATGCAGGAGATCACCGAACAGGCCCGCGTGGGCCATGCGCAGGACGCGCATCTCGTTCCGCCCGTAGGCGCAGTTCTCCAGCTGCATGCAGTGCCGCCGGCTGCGCTCGCTCAGATCGACCAGCTCCCACAGCTGCTCCAGCGTCATCGCCAGAGGGCACTCCACCCCCGTGTGCTTGCCGTTGGAGAGCGCGGACTTGGCCATGGGATGGTGCCACTCCCAGGGGGTGGCGATGTAGACGAGGTCGATGTCGCCGCGGCGGCAGAGGTTCTCGTAATCGCGTTCGCCCTTGGTGTACAGGGCGGGAGCGGGCTGCCCCGCCTTCGTGACCTTCTCCGCCGCGGCGGCGGCCTTGTCCCGTACGGAATCGCACAGGGCGACCACCCGTACGCCCTTCAGCGTGAGGAACAGCTCCAGCATGCCGGCGCCGCGGTTGCCCAGCCCGACCAGTGCGACGCGTACGGCCGAGCGCGGCTCGAAGGGCACGCCGACCATGGTGGGCGCGCTGCGCGGGGGCGCGTCCGTGCCGGTCGCGGCGGCGGCCTCGGCGGACGTGGTGCCCAGTGCGCCGATGCCGAGCGCGGCGCCTGCGGCGCCGGTGGTGTGCAGGACGGAACGGCGGCTGATTCCCTGATCGTTCATCAACTCTCCCGGTGTCGCGGGGTGGTGCCGGGTGCGCCGGTACGATCAGGACCCTTCCGCCGCGGCGGCCGCGGCGCAAGAAGGCGGGCATGGACTCTCGGCGCGGGCCTCTTGGACTTTTCCGCCCGCCGCGGACTCACGGCCGGGGCGTTCCGGCCGCCTGCAGGATCCGTGCCGTGTACGGGTTGAGCTCGACGGGTTCGTCCTCGCCGACGATGACCGTGCCGCCGAGGTAGGCGAGGTGGCGCCCGCAGACGAAGTTGGGTTCGAGGGCGAAGGTCATCCCGGGCGCGAGTTCCATGTCGCCGCAGAGGGTGGGGTGGCGGGCCTCGGGCGGATAGGCCCCGGCACCGGGCAGATGCTCGGCGGCGTACGAGGGGAAGCCGCTCAGCGCGATCATCGGGTTGAGGGCGTGTATCGCCGGGCCGAACTCCCAGCCGTCGGCGGCCTCCAGGGGCTCGCGCATGGCGTCGACGGCCTCGCCGAACGTACGGCCGGGACGCAGCGCCCGCAGGCACGCGTCGTAGACCGCGCGGGCGACGCCGGCGGCGCGCCGCAGGTCCGGGTGCGGCTCGCCGATGCTGATGGTGACCTGGTGCTGGGTGTGGCGTCCGGCGACGTTGCTGAAGACCTCGGCGGAGATGACATCGCCGTCCCGCAGGGTACGAGGGGCCTGCGGGCGGTAGGACCACGGCGGCAGACCGCTGGCGAGCGGATCGGGCCCCGACCAGAAGTGCATGGCCGCGGGGGTCGTCCCGCGCGCGTATCCGGCGGCCATCCCCGCCGCGTACACCTCGCTCTCCGGCACCCCGGCAGCGGCGGCGCCCACCATGGCCCGCGCCATGGCGTCGCCGATGCGCGCCGAGCGGCGTACGACGGCGGTCTCCTCGTCGCTGAGCGGCATCATGAGCCGGGCCAGCGCCATGCCGACAGGCCTGAACTCCGTACCGGGGAACCTCTCCAGAACGCTGCTCCACAGGCCGTACGGAACGATCCCCTCGGGGTGCCACGGGGGAGCGGGCTCCAGCCCGACGACGCCGACGGTCCCGCCGGCCAGGCCGAGTTCGCCCAGCGTGGCGGCGATCGCGCGGGAGTCGCGGGAGGCCCGTACGTGCCGGGGCGGAAACCACACGGCGTCGCCCCTGCGGGCCGTTTCGAGATGATCCTTCGCGAACATCTCCATGGGGAACAGCGAGACCGGGTGCCCGTCACGGGGGAAGACGACCGTCGTGCCGGCCCTGCCGTTGGTGAACCAGGTGTCGTAGGCGAACGGAGCGGGGCCGGCGTCTTCGTGCTCGCCGAAGACGAGGAGCGCGTCGAGGCCTTCGCGAGCCATGAAGGTGCGCGCGAGGTTCCAGCGGCGGTCGCGTTCGGCGGTGGAGTATGCGGGTACTTCCGGGTCGGTCATGGCGTTGTCCTCCGGGTCCTTCGGAATGCGTTACCTGCCTCGACTGTGGTCGGTGCCGGGGGAGCTATCCAGGCAGGCCCCAGGCTGGGAGCGCCCGTCCCAGGCTGTCCGGCGGCGTGCTCGGGGCGGGTGCCCCGACTGCCAACGCACCGCTGCTTTCCGTCAGTTTTCCGTCCAGAGCCCGTGTAGTTTGGTGCCATGCACGGTGAACGCGGTGAGGACGGGGTCGCTGCTCTGCTGGCGGAGGCAAGGCTGGCGGCGGCCTTCAGCGATCCGGGGGAGCGTGCCCGGCTGCGGAAGGCCGCGGGGTTCTCGCTGGAGCAGTTCGCCAGGGCTGTCGCCGAGCCCGACGGCAGCAAGGGCGTCGGCCGGCAGACGATCGCGAACTGGGAGAGCGGCGGCACGTCGTCGTCCCCGGCGTTCGGCAGGTATCTGCGGCTGCTGGAGGGCCTCGCGCAGATCCACCCCGCCCCACGGGCCGAAGCCGAAGGCGAAGCCGCGCCCGCACCGGCCCAAGCAGCCGCGCCCGCACCGGCCCAAGCCGGGCGCGGCGAAAGCGAGTCCGCGGAGAGCCCGGCCGCGCGGGAGGCCCGCGCGGGGCACGCCCGGCACCGGGCACAGCGCCGTACGGGCTCCGCGGACGACGTCCGCGCACAGCTGCGGGAGACGATCGCCGCCGCCGTGGACCAGGAGCTGGAGAAGGCCGGCGGGGACGCGGACGCGGCATCCGCTGCGTTGACCAAGCGGGCGATCCCGGACGTGATGGCGCTGTTCACCCGTACCAGGGCCGGTGCCCGGTACGAATACACCGCCTACCCCGCCCTCCCCGACATCCTGCGCAAGCCCAGCAAGACCGACCCTGACCTGATCTGGGAGGGCCGCCCCTCCTGGCGCCACCCCGGCTACCGCCGCCACCCCGACGGCGGCCTCGGGGTGACCGCGCTGGACGTGAACGCGGCCTACCTCTCCGCGCTCAAGACGTGGTTGCCGATCGGGAAGCTGGAGCACTCCCGTGGCGGCGAGCACGACCGGAAACGCGCCGGAGTACACCTGATCACCCCCACGCCCTGGGAACACCCGCACCTGCCCAGCCCGTTGGGAGACCGCGAAGAGGAGGGGCCGCTGTGGATCACCGAGCCCACCCTGCGCCTCCTGCTGCGGCTGTCGGGGCCGAAGCACAGCCTCCTCGCGCCGCCCGTCATCCACGAGTCCTGGACCAGTTCGGCGACGGAGACGTTCCTCGACAGCCTCCGCCAACTGCTCGCCTCCGCCCGCGCCGACGCCCTCGCCGCCGGCGACGATGTCACCGCGGGCTACGTGAAGGCCATGTACTCCAAGTTCGTCTCGACGATGGGGGAGTCGTCCCACAACCGGGAGATGGTCCGCCCGGACTGGATGCACCTGATCCGCTCCCAGGCATTCGGCAACCTGTGGAACCGCGCCTTCAAGGCGTATCAGGCGGGTCTCACCGTCATCTCCGCACTCGGCACCGACGAACTCCACGTCGCGGGCGAGTGGCGGCAGGTGTGGGACGAAGGCCGCGGCCTGGCCGAGATGAAGATCAAGACCGACCGTAACGGGGCGCCGGTCCGCTACACCGTCACCGAGGCCGGCTGATGGCCGGCCGCTGGGCCGACTTCGGCCAGTACAACGCCCGCGGCGTCCCGGGCGCCCAGGCCCTCGGCAACGGCATCGAGCGCATGGTCACCGGGCTCGCCTCCTCACCGGACTCCGGCCGGGGCATCGCCGCCCGCCTGCGCTACGTGACCGCCTCCGACGCCGGGTACGCGGCGATGGACCGCGCCGGGATCAGCGTGACCCCCCGCACCCTGTACGCGTGGCTGGCCGAGGAACGCCGGCCCAGCGCCGTGAACCGGGCCCGGCTGGACGACGCTTACTGGGACCTGCGCCGCCACAACGTCGCCGCCGACCTCAAACGCCGCCTGACCGCCCGGGGCGGCACCCGTATCGAGATCGACCCGGTGGACCAGACCGCGGTCGCCCCGGCCCACCGCCGGACCCTGCCCGTACGCCGCATGACCGTACGCCCCCGCCACTGGTCGGCGGCCGTCGACGCGTGGCTGGCGGACGACGAGACGGCGATGGACGGGATCTGGGACGACCTCATCGTCGAACTGGGCAGCGAGTACGACTCCTACGCCTACGTCTCCTCCATCGGCTGGGCCGCCTGACCACCCGACGGGGCACGCCTCCCTGCGTCTTCCCGCCTCAGTCCTCCGCCCTCGGTCCTTACGCGGGACCGGGGGCGGCGGCGTTTGGAAGTGACGGCCTCGGTCAGAGGCACCGCTGCCGTACGCGAGTGCTGGCGGGCCCTTTCCCGCTTCCCCATGCGTGAGTAGTTCCGCTTGGGCGGATGAGTACGCGCCCTGATGCTCCGCAAGGGCCGACGCTGCTGGAGTGGATGACATGACCCACAACGACGTGCTCAAGCCCGGTGCTACTCACCGGCGTTGGTGGACGGCGCCGCTGGCGTTGTCTATCCCCGGTGTGCCGATCCTGCTGTGGGAGTACAGCCTTTTTGGGGGCGACGACTTCACGGCTCCGGTCGAGTACATGATCTGGCTGGGGGTGGGCTCGTTCGCGCTCGCCTGGGCCCCGCCGTGGCGTCCGTCTACGCAGTGGCTGCGCCTGTCGGCCGCCACGATCGGCTTCGGGTGCGCGGTTCTCCCGCTGCTGCTCATGGTGGTGCTGACGGCGGCGATGGCCTCGGGCTGACGCCCGCTCTGGGGCCGAAACCGTCCGCGACCGGGGGCTCGTCGCTGATCCGGGGGCAGCCGATCCGCTTCGCAGGAGCATGGGCCGCCAGTGAAAGCACATCCAAGTTAGTCGGCGGATAACCGCCGTGGGGAGGACGGTATACCGTCCTCCCCACCAACATAACCAATCACAAAGGGTGATTCGTGAACCGATACGGGTGGTCCGCCGATCAGGAAGTAGCCATACGGAGGCTTTTATTCTTCGGCAAGGTGTTGTCGGTTCTCGGGGTCATCCTTGCCGTCGGGTTCATCGTCTCCGGGGACGCCGGTGGTTGGGGCATCCTGGGATTGCTCGCCGCGATATGGGGTGTCACCTACGTTTGCTTCCGGTATATGCGCACCGACTAGCGTCCCGGGCGAGCCAAACCGGCTCGAACTGTGCTCGTCTTCAGCGAATCGCCAAGCGGGCAGCCGGACGAACGGCCCGACGATTCCGCGGGCGTGGGCGTCGATCAGGTCGTCTCCCTCCGGCGGCCGCTAGGTGTATTGATCATGAGCGTTGTTGACACTGGTCGGTCTTGATCACGGCGAAGACCTCCGGTGTGGTGGAGGTGTCTAGGCTTCACCGCACACGGAGGTCTTCGTGTCCCACCGTAATGCCCGGCTGACCGTTCACGGCAGGAGGATCCTGGTCGAACGCCCCCCCGCCCCCCCCCCCACCCCTGCTCGCCCCCACGCCGCCCCGACGCCCCGCCCCACGACCTCCGGCCCCAAGACCACCCCGCCGCCGCCCCCCAGGGCCCCCGGCACGGAAACCCCAGGGAGTGAAGATGAAGGCAATCGGGATCGACCTCGGCACCACCAACTGCGCCGTCACCCGCTACGACGAGGCCCGTGCCACCGCCGCCGTGCTGGCCAACGGCGAGGGCGAGACGCTCACCCCCTCCGTGGTGGCACTCCGCCGGCGCGACGGCGACGAGTCGCTGCTCGTCGGCCGTACGGCGGTGAACTTCGCGCCCCGCCAGCCGCAGGACACCATCCTGTCCGTGAAGCGCCTGATGGGCCGGGACTTCGCCGACCAGGTCGTCGCGCAGGCACGAAGCAGGCTCAACTACGAGATCGTGGCGGGCTCCGACGACGACCCGCGCGCGCACGTGGTGATGGGCGGCCGTACGCACTCGCCCGCCGAGATCTCCAGCATGATCCTGAAGAAGCTGAAGAAGGACGCGTCCCGTTCGCTCAGCGAGGAGGTCACGCACGCGGTGATCACCGTGCCCGCGTACTTCCACGACTCGCAGCGCGCGGCCACCCGGGACGCGGGCACGCAGGCCAACCTCGTCGTGAAGAAGATCATCGACGAACCGACCGCCGCCGCCGTCGCGTTCGGCCTGGAGCTGGACCAGCAGGACCGCCGCCGCGTCCTCGTCTACGACCTCGGCGGCGGCACGTTCGACATCTCCATCCTGCACACGGCGAAGGACAAGGAGGGGAACGCCCACTTCCAGGTCCTCGACTACACGGGCGACAGCTGGCTCGGCGGCGACGACTTCGACAACACCATCGTCGGCCGCGTCATCGAGGACATCAAGGAGAAGTGCGGCGTGGATCCGGCCGCCGACAAGAAGTTCCTCTTCCTCGCCAAGAACCACGCCGAAGCGGCCAAGCGCCAGCTCAGCCAGCTGCCGGAGGCGGACATCCTGATCCCCGCGGCGTTCCGCCCGGACACCGGCGGGCCGCTGGTCGACGTGGAGATGACGGTCACGCGGGAGGAGTACGACGCGATGATCGAGCCGTACGTCGACCGCACCATGGCCCTCGTACAGGAGGCGCTGAGCCGCCAGAACCTGTCCGCCGAGGACATCTCCGACGTCCTCCTCGTCGGCGGCTCCACCCTCACCCCCAAGGTCTACGAGACCGTCGAGCGGTTCTTCGGCAAGGCCAAGGTCCGCCGCAACATCAACCCCATGGAGTGCGTCGCGCTCGGCGCCGGCATCCTCGCCGGGACCATGCAGGGCGTCGAGTGCCCGAGCCCCAAGTGCCGCAAGTCCAACGAGGAGGACGCCACCGCCTGCGCCGCCTGCGGCGAGGGCCTGGCCTCGGCCCGCCCGCTGGACGCGCCCGTGATCTACGAGGTGACGGGCATGGCGCTGGGCATCGCGGCGGTGAAGGGCACGCAGCAGGACACGTTCGTGCCGATCATCCCGCGCGGCACCCCGTACCCGCTGCCGGAGCCGATGCGCCGGTCCTTCCACACGACGGACGGGCGGTTCATCCGCGTCCCCGTGTACGAGGGGGACAGCGCGGTGGCCAGCCAGAACAACGAACAGGGCGTCGTCGAGTACGAGTTGCCCAAGCAGGTCGACGTGAACAGCCGCGTCGACGTCACGTTCAACTACGACGCCGACCGGATCGTCATGGTCCGCATCAGCGTGCCGGGCACCGACATGGTGAAGGAGTCGACGCTGCGCACCGACACCCACCGCACGCCGCCGCCCGAGCCGGAGACCACCGCGGACGACGAGGCGGGCTGGCGCGAGGAGCTCGTGCGGACGGAGGCCGAGACGCGGCGCTTCCTGCAGACGCACGAGCAGTTCATCGAGCCCGCGCAGGCCATGAAGATCCGCCGGGACCTGGATCAGGCGCAGCAGGCGCTGAACTTCTCCGACAACGCCGAGTGCCGCCGTATGACCAACGTGCTCAGCTCGGACCTCTTCGGCTCCGGCATCGCCTCGCAGTTCCTGCTGGCCGAACGGGCCGCCGACGGCGCGCCGCCCGAGGAGGCCCGGAAGATCAACGAGGCGGTCGGCAACGTACGCCGCTCCTACCTCAGCGGTCAGCGCGAGGCCGCCAGCGAGCAGGCCCGCATCCTGAAGATGCTGATCGCCCGCGCGTTCCAGGCGCGTGACGTGGCGGAGGTGCCGGACGAAGAGGCACACGGCGGTCTGCTCCGGCTGCTCGACGAATGAGTTCCATGGCGGAGGAGGAGACGCTGAGCCTGGGCATCGACCTGGGCAGCACCGGGCTGCGCGCGGCGTACGCGGCACCGGGCGGTGGCGGCGGCACCGACGGTGCGGTCGGCAGGGCGCCGCGTACGGTCGAGGTGCCGGAAGGGCCGTGGCCGTGGCCGCTGTGGGAGGGCCGGGGGCCCGGCGCGGGCACACGGACACGGGCCGGTGCCCGTTCCCGTTCCCAATCCCGTTCCCACTCTCCTGAACTGCCCGTCGCCTTCGGCAGCTTGAAGAACATGCTCGGCGACACCCGTACGGTGACCGTCGGCGGCGAATCCGTCACCCCACAGGAGGCGGTGACCCGCGCGCTGCGCACCGTACGGGAGCGTGCGGAGGCGGAGGCGTCCCGTACGGTCGGGCAGACGGTGATCAGCGTCCCCGCGCGCTACGAGTCCGCCCGCCGCATCGCCCTGCGCGACGCCGCGGCCGCCGCCGGGCTGGAACAGGTCCGACTCGTCACCGACTCCGTCGCCGCCGTCGTCGGCCACACCGAGAAGAACAGCAGCAGTACGGTGCTCGTTTTCGGCATGGGCTACGGCGGCTTCGAACTCGGCCTCGTCCGCAGCGCCCGCGGCCACTTCCGCGCCCTCGGGTACGAGAGCGGTGCCGCCCCCGCCGCGCCCTGCGGCGCCGCCTTCGACCGGGAGATCCTGGCCGCCGCCCTCCACCTCGCCCGCGTACACCCCGAACTGGCCGACACCACACGCTGGGACGAGACCGACTGGCAGCGGCTCCGCACCCGCGCGGAACGCGCCAAGGAGGAACTCGCGGCCGCCCCCGGGCCCGCCTCCCGCGCCGCCGTCGCCCTGACCCTCGACTCCGGCGCCCGTATGCGCATGGAGATCAGACGCGCCGACTTCGCCGCGTACCTCGGGCCCCAACTGGCCCCCGTACGGCGCAGCGCCACCGCGCTGCTCGACCAGACGGGGCTGACCGTGGCCGACGTGGAGACGGTGTTGCTGGTCGGCGGCAGCACGGCCATGCCCGCCGTACGCGCCCTCGCCGAGCCGCTCGGCGACACGTGCGTGGCGGCACGGCCGGAACTGCTGGCGTACGGGGCGGCACTGCACGCGGAGTTCCTGAGCCGTACGCCGGTCGCGGCACCGGACGACCGCGGCGTACCGGTCGTCACCGACGACGCGCTGGGCGCGGACACGGACGGGCCACCGCTGGTGGCGACGGTGCGGGCGGGGACGGCGGCCAAGCCGTCCGAGCGCACTGAACCGCCGGGGCGGCCCGAACCGCCGGATGGGCCCGAGCCGCCCGAGCCGTCACTGGCGGAGGCGCGGCGGCTGCTGGCGGAGGGCCGTACGGAGGACGCCTCGGCGCAGCTGCACCAACTGGTCGCCGAGGCACGCACGTTGCTGGAGGAGATCGACGGCGCGAAGACGCAAGCGCCGTGGCCGTCGCCGCCGGACCCGCTCCCGGAACCCGCCCTCCCGGACGCCGCCACCGCTGCCCGCAACGGCACGGAACGCGACCGCCCGTCGCCTCTCGCCCCGGCCCACGCGCTGCTGGAGAAGCGCCAGTACGAGCAGGCCGTACGCGCCTCCCACGCCGCGTGGGCGGAGGAGCCCACGCACCCCGACGTGTTCGAGGGCATGATCGAGGTCCACTGCGCCGCGGCCATGGCGGAGGACGGCGGCGGCGCGCGCTTCGAGGACGCCGAACGCTGGCTCCGCTGCGCCTACGGCCACGACGCCACGAACACCCGCATCCGCGACCTGCTCGCCGAGCGCACGTACGCCCACGCCGTCGAACTCCACCGGCAGGGCGAACACCGCGAGGCGGTCGAGGCGCTGAAGAAGTCCCTGTCCTGGGGCCCGGAACACCGCGCGTCCCGCGACCTCCTCACCCGCCTCACGCGCCGCCCGGGCCGGGCGTGACGGCGGTGACGGCCGGGACCGTCAGTACGTGTCGACCTTCTGCCCCTCGGGCACCTCGTAGCAGGCGGACACGACGTTCACGAGGAGCAGCGCGCGATTTTTGTCCCCGCCACTGTTCTTCTCCCAGAATTCCACGTTGACGCCGAACTTGCGCTTGTCGTCGTCGGCGGTCAGCTCCAGGCTCTTTGCCCGGCTGTTGTTCCGCCCGTAGTGCTTGATCTTCCAGCCCTTCTTGGGCAGTTCGTCCCGCAGCCGCTCCATCGCCTTGCCGAGCTCTGCTTCCGAGGGCCCGGTGATGCTCCACGGGTGCAGCATTTTGTACGTGGTGTCCGAATCCGCAGGACAGCGGTTGACGCGCGGGCCGGGCTTCGACACCTCGCCCTTCAGAGCGATGATTTCGAGGAGCTCGCTGGAGATCTTCTTGGTGGCGGAGGTCGATGCGTCAACGGACCTTACGCCAACGGGTTCGCCCCCGCTGCTGTCCTTGCTGCCTGAGTCGTCTGAGTCATTCATTCCGCAACCTGAGAGTGCTGTGAGTGCTGCTGCGAGCAGGAGAGCTGGGATCCTAATCTTCAAGAGTCGCCTTCCCGTACTGGCCTGCAACGACGGCCGCCTGGTTCTTCAGACTCTCGGTCCCCTCGTCCCAGTACGCGCTGTGGCCTTCCGTATCCGTGCTCATCTGGTTCGCTCCGAACAAGTCGTCGCTCGGGATGATGGCGACACCGCCACCGAGTCTCCACTGTTCACCGCCGTGGCCCCAGCGGCCGATGTCCGGCACCTTGTCGCCGTCGGCCTCCTCGTTCCAGACGTGCCCTTTCGGCACGTCCAGCTCCGAGGCCTCGCCGACCTGCACGCCGGGGCTTCCGGCGAACACTATGTCGTCCGCGTTGAGGTCGCCCTGCCGGGCCGCCGAACCGATGAGCGTCGTGCCGTACGAGTGGCCGACGGCTGTGTGGTGGCCGCCGCCCTCCGTGGTGTTCGTCGCGTTCAGGCCGTCCATGAACGAGTTGAAGGCCGGGGCGCCGTCGTCGGCGTAATGGCTGAACGGAGCGTCCTTGACGATGCTCTGCGGGGCGTCGTAACCGAGCCAGGTGACCGTGGAGACCTGCTGTCCCGGAACCATGGCGCTGGATTCCTGCCACAGCGTCGTCATGCGGTCGATATCGCCGCCCACCTTGCCGAGATTCGACGTCGTACCGGGGACATAGACAGCGGTGTGATCGGCCGTGTCGGGATTTCCGTTGGCGACGATCGCGCGCCCGTTTCCTTCCGCGTTGAATCCCAGGAGGTACGCCTCCGGGAGCCCTTCGACGCCGGTCTTGTCGAAGCGGTCCTCGATGGCCTTCATCCCGTTCAGGGATTTGTCGAGCTGGTCCCGGCGGTCGCCGTACTTCTCGTTCCACTGCTTCCAGGCCGCCGACTCGACCGCCGCCGGATAAGAGCCGGTCGGGTTCGCGATGTAGCGCTTCGGTTCGGGCGGAATGGCCGCCCTGTCCAGCTCGTACTTGCCGCGCGCCTCCGCCAGCACCGTGCGGTTCGCCTCGTCGCGGACTTCCGACGGAACGCCGTCCAGCGCGCCGACGCTCGACGGGTTGAGCGTCACGTACGCGTCGCGCTCCTCCGCGGACAGGCCCTTCCACCACTCCGCGTTCTCCTTCGGAGTGCCGTCCTTCGGCGGGGGCTTGATGTCGGCGAGGTAGTCCGCCGCGCTCTTCTTCACGCCGCCCATGTCCCGGCCCGCGTCGGCCCAGTCCGAGTGGGAGACGGTCAGGTCGTCGTCCGCTTTCAGTTCGCGGAGCTTCGGCGCCCACTTCTCGTCCGCCTCCGTGGCCTCCTGGACGGCGGTGGCGATGCGGTTGGCGTACTCGAGGGCGGCGCCGTAGTTCGGGTTGGGGTGTGCGTTCCTGGCCTGCCGTTCCAGCGCGTCCGACAGGTCGTTCGCGGTGCCGGAGGGGTCGATCGGGAGCGTGGTGCCGCCGCCCTTGCCGTTCGGCGAGCCCGTGACGGTGCTGCCCTCGGGGACCTTGCCGTCCACCTTGTCGCCTGCGGGCGGGTAGCTCACCGAGCCGTCGGGGTTCACGGTGAACTTCTGTGCGCGCGCGTCCGCGACAGCCCCGTCGAGCTTCGCCTTCGCCGCGCGCAGGTCGGCGGCGAGGGCGTTCAGCGCCGTGCTCACCAGGCCGCATTCCACTTGCGCGTAGTGGAAGTTCTTGGACAGCTCCTTGAGCTGGCCGAGGGCGGCGTCCCGGGCCTGCCCCGTGAGCTCTGCCCGCATCCGGACGCTGATCTGGTTGTTGATGCCGTCCTTGGCCTGGCTCGCCATGTCGCTGGCGCTGCGGTAACCGCCCGCCGCGTCCTCGAACTCCGAGGGCTTCAGGGCGTCGAGAGTCTTGTAGTCCACTGCGCGGGCTCACCCACCCTGCTTCTGGTCGCCCCCGCCGCCGACCGCGGGCGTGTCCTCGTACCGGCCCTTGAGCTGGTCGAACGCGCCCTTGGTGGCGGTCTCGTTGGCGTAGTGGTCGGTCCCGGCCTTGTTCAGCCGGTCCTGGAGGGTGTCGCACCGGGCGCTCACGTCGCCGAGGTAGCGCTTCCAGGAGGCGTACACGTCGCGCTGCGCGGCCGCGCTCTGGATGCTGCCGGTCCCGGGGCCGGCGCCGAGCCCGGCCTGGTCCTTCTCGAGGCCGGTGAGCGCGGTCTTGATGTTGCCGCGCATGGCGTCGACGTCGCCGGCCGCCCGGGTCCAGGCGTTCTTCGACGTCTTCAGATCGCCGTCGCCGCCCTCGCCGCCGCCGGGGCCACTGCCGTTTCCACCGTTGCCGTTGGCGCCACCGCCGCCCGGCCCGCCTTCGGCGTTGGCGAGCGACATACGGACGTCACCGCCCCCGGCGCCCGGCTGCTCGACCAGCCCCCAGATCGCGGAACCCCGCTCCTCCCCCATGCCCGGTCCTCTCGTGGTCACCGTCGGGACGCTCCACGCGGTCGGGTCGCCCCGGACCGCCGCCGTTCCGGTTGAGCATTATCCACGCCGGGCCCACGCCCCGTTCAGTCCTCGTCGGACTCGTCCCACCACTCCTCCCAGAACGGCGGGACGAACGCGCCGTCGCGGCACGCCACTACACCCCCGTCGCGGAGGCTGAGCAGCTCCGGCTGGTCGTCCTCGTACCACCGCTGGTAGCCGAAGAAGGACTCGTCCTCGTGCAGCCGGGCGGCCAGCCAGTCGATCAGCTCGGCCAGTTCCCCGTGCCCGTCGGGGTGGACCTCCCAACGGCAGGTCAGCGCCCAGCGTTCGCCATAGTGGCCGTCCCCGCGTACGAGGGTCGAGAAGCCGGTGCCGGGCATCTTCGAGGCGGCGTACGGGCTCCCGTTGTTCCAGGCCGGCTCCGGGAACTCCTTGATCACCCAGTCGCCGTCCTCGTTCAGCTCCCGCTCCTGCTCTTCGTCCAGCAGGTCGAGCACGTCATTGACGACGATCGTCTTCTCGGTGACGTGTCCGGGCCGCTCTGCCAGACCCAGGTGCCAGCGCAGCCCGGCGAGTTCGGTCCCGGACAGGTCGCCGCGCAGATTCATCGCCAGCATGACCTCGTGTATGTCAGCCATGACCGCACGTTATCGGCGGGCACCGACACCGGCCGCACGTGCGGCAGGCCCCACTCCGCTGTCTACCCCGCCGCCTCCCGGGCCGCGGAGAGGGCCAGGTGCCACGGGTAGTCCTCCGGGCGGGACTCGCCCGGCTCGTTCGGTACGAAGCCGCCGGGGCCGAACAGCACGTGCACGCCCGCGCCGCGCAGGGTGGCGATGCTGGCGCCGAACTGGGGGTGCGTCGCGTACGCCGAGTTCACGCACGGCATCACCACCAGCGGCCACCGCTTCCCGATCGCCTCCGCCACCACGGCCGTCACGAAGTTCGGGGTCAGCCCGAGTGCGGCGGCGTTGACCGAGTTCAGGGTGGCCGGGGCGACGACCAGGACGTGGGCCGGGGGCCAGACGTCGGTGTCGTCGGGGCGGCGGGGAGCGCTGCGGACGGGGCGCCCGGTGAGTTCCTCCAGTTCGGGCAGCCGTCCGTCGAACCAGTCACGGGCGGTGGGGGTCAGTCCGACGCACACCTCCCAGCCCTGTGCCTGGGCGTCGCGTACGACGCGGCCAATGTCGAGTACGGGCGGGGCAGCGGTGCCGAAAAGGTACAGAACGCGGGATTCCATGGCGGGCAGTCCACCACAGGCGCCGGTCGGCGCGCGTCCCGTCGGCCGCGCCCGGGGGGCGGCGCCGGGGGCTCGGCCGCCTTGCCGAAGGGCACGTCGGTGCCGGTGAGGCGGGCACGGACGCCGTCCTTCGACACCGACACGTCCCGCAGCCGTACGTCGCCGGGCACGTCCGGCAGCTTCATCGCGAGGGACAGCTTCTCGGCCAGCTCCGGCTGGTCAATCCGCTTCAGTCCCTCCAGCAGCGCCGGTTCGATGCCGATCTGCTGGAGCAGCCAGGGGTGTTCGACGAGGACGTCGAGCATGTTGACCTTCATCATCCGGTCGGTGAAGTCCGTGCCGCCGGTCACGCGGTCCAGCTCGGACTCGCTCTCCCGGACCCGCTCGGCGCGGCCGGGACACAGGCCGAAGCGCTCGGCGACCTCGGCGACGCCGAACAGCGCCTTGGCCACACGTGCGTTGTCCCTGATCCGTTCGGCCACGGGGCGCGCGAGGCGGAGGCCGCCGCGGTCGCCCGGCGTGTACGAGAAGAGGTCCGGCACGACGAGCCGCATCCGGTCCACGGTCGTGCCCACGCCGTGCTCCCCCGCCCGCGCGAGCTGAGCCCGCGCCCGTACCTTCACCTTCTCACCCGCCACCGACAGCTGGCCTGCCGCCAGCACGGTGTGCGGTCCGCCCGCCGTGAACTTCACCTGCGGCGTGCCCAACTCCCGGTCCAGGTCGTCGAAGTCGAGCAGCACGTCCCCGTTCATCCGGCCCAGCACGGCGCCGTCGACGGAGCCGGGCGCATCGCCCAGCAGACGTACGCCGTTGACCTGGCCCTTCACCTGCGCCACGGACACGCGCCCGGCAGGCATGTCGGGGATCGTGACATCGACGCGGTCCACGCGGTTGTCGGCGAGCTGCGTGAGGAACGGGAAACCCCGGATGTGCACTTCGGGTTCCGCATGCAGCTTCAGCGCGCGCTGCTCCTTCTCGGCGGCGGCGTTCTCGGCGTACAGCGCGGCCCAGCGGTCGCCGACGGCGAGGAACGAGCAGCACACCGCACGCGATGCCCAGCTTCACCGCTCTGCGGACGCGGGAGCGGCGGCGGCTGCGGACGGCCCGCAGATACGGCATGGATTCCTCGTACGGGTGCGGGGGCCGCGGCTCGTACGGCTCGTACGGCTCGTACCGCGCGCCTACCGCGCCCCGACGTCGCGCGTCACACCCCCGTCGACGGCCCGCAGCTTGTCCGGGTTGGCCACGTTGTGGACGGCCGTGATGCGCCCGTCGGCGTCGCGTCACGCGAGCGCGTCGTCCGCCGCCGCGCGTCAGCCCGGGGCGTCCTGCTGTACGCCGTCCCGCGGCGCCTCCTCGAACAGCTGGTCCAGGTGCGCGCGCAGTACGTCCCGCGCCGCGTCCGCCGTACGTTGCCCCACCAGCACGCTGGTGCCCAGCCCGTGGCTGAGGCTCAGCAGCCGTGCGGCCTCGGTCGCGGCGTCCCGCCGCGGACCCAGGGCACCGTCGCGCCGGGCCCGCCGCAGCACGTCGGTCAACTGCCGTTCCAGCCGGTCGGGGCCCTCGACGAAGGGCTGCGCGGCCAGTTCGGGATCGGTCATGGCCAGCACCGCGTACGAGATCCACACCAGGTGGAACGCCCGGCTCTCCGCGTCCGTCGGCAGCGCCTCCGCCAGGAACGCCTCGATGAACTCCTGCGCCGACGGCGCACTCGGCAGCGCGTCCAGCCGGGCCTCCCAGCGCTGGTGGCTCTGCTGCTCCAGCCGCTCGAGGGCGGCGTGCAGGAGCCGGGCCTTGGTGGCGAAGTAGTACTGCACGAGGTTCAGCGACATGCCCGCCTCGGCGGCGACGCCGCGCATGGTCACCGCGTGCAGCCCTTCGCGGGCGGCCACGCGCACCAGGGCGTCGGTGATGTGCGCGCGGCGCTGGGTGTGGTCGACGCGCTTCGGCACCTTTGCTCCTCCCGGGCGGCGGCGCGCCGCCCGTTTTCACCGTACCGCCGTACGACGACCCCGTCCGCCCACCCAAGCCCGTCCGGCGATTGAGGACGACCCCCGGCCACGACGGACCCGCCGGTGGCCACACCGCCACACGACCACCCACTCCCGAGCGGCCGCTCCCGTCCGTCCTCAACCGCCGGACGGGCTTGGGTGGGTGGCTGGACGGGCTTGGGCAAGTGGCAGGGCCAGGTGGGTGGTTGGACGGGGTGCTCAGGAGGGCTCGGCTGACCAGCCGCGCAGTGCCGTGTCCGCGAGCACCTCGGCCAGCGCGCCGTGCACGCGGGCGGGGGGTCGTTTCGGCTGTTTCCTGGGCGGGTCAGAACAACCGATCCCAGGGAGTACAGATGGCCGACCTGGCCTTTGTCGCGGTCACCGTCGCGGTGTTCGCGCTCGTGGCGCTCGTCGCCAGAGGGGTGGGCCGGCTGTGAGCGCCGGGACCGCCGAGAACGTCGTCGGGCTCGTGGTGGCCGGCGCGCTGCTGGTGTACCTCGTCGTCGCGCTCCTCTTCGCCGAGAGGTTCTAGCGCGCGATGAACCAGACCACCGCCGACGTGCTCCAGATGTCCGCGCTGATCACCGCGCTCGCCCTGGTGCACCGCCCGTTCGGCGACTACATGGCCGCCGTCTACACCTCCCCCAGGCACCTGCGTGCCGAGCGCTGGATCTACCGCTGCGTCGGCGTCGATCCCGACGCCGAGCTGCGCTGGCCCGCGTATCTGCGCGGGGTGCTCGCCTTCTCCGCCGTGAGCCTGCTGTTCCTGTACGGGCTGCAGCGCGTGCAGGACCGGCTGCCGCTGTCGCTGGGCTTCGCGGCGATCTCGCCGGACCAGGCGTTCAACACGGCCGCCTCGTTCGTGTCCAACACCAACTGGCAGTCGTACGCCGGTGAGTCGGCCATGGGCCATCTCGTCCAGACCGGCGGGCTGGCCGTGCAGAACTTCCTGTCCGCCGCCGTCGGCATGGCCGTCGCCGTCGCGCTCGTACGGGGCTTCGCCCGCTCCCGTACCGGCGAACTGGGCAACTTCTGGGCGGACCTGGTGCGCGGCACCGTACGGATCCTGCTGCCTGTCGCCGCTGTGGCCGCCGTCGTACTGGTCGCGACGGGCGCCGTCCAGAACTTCGCGTCGCCGCAGGAGATCCAGACCGTCTCCGGCGGGAGTACGCACGTCAGCGGCGGCGCCGTGGCGTCGCAGGAGGCGATCAAGGACCTGGGCACGAACGGCGGCGGGTTCTTCAACGCCAACTCCTCGCACCCCTTCGAGAACCCCGGCGGCGTCTCGAACCTGCTGGAGATCTTCCTGCTGCTGGTCATCCCGTTCTCGCTGCCGCGCACCTTCGGCAGGCTGGTGGGGAGCGCGCGCCAGGGGTACGCGATCGTGGCCGCGATGGGCGTGATCTGGTTCGCGGGCGTCGTCGCGGTCACGGTCACGGAGTACGCGCACCCGGGCACCGCCGCGCAGTTGGCGGGCGGTGCGATGGAGGGCAAGGAGCAGCGCTTCGGGGAGGGCGGGTCGTCGCTGTTCGCGGTGTCCACGACGATGACGTCGACCGGCTCCGTCAACTCCTTCCACGACTCGTTCAGCGGCCTCTCCGGCGGCGTACTGCTGCTGGGCATGATGCTCGGCGAGATCGCGCCGGGCGGTGTCGGCTCCGGGCTGTACGGGATGCTGGTGCTGGCCGTGATCGCGGTGTTCGTCGCGGGACTGATGGTGGGCCGTACGCCCGAGTACCTGGGCAAGAAGATCGGCACCCGCGAGATCAAGCTCGCCGCGTGCTACCTGCTCATCACCCCGGCCCTGGCCCTCGGGGGTACGGCGCTCGCGATGGCGCTGCCCGACGGCGAGCGGGCGATGACCAACACGGGGGCGCACGGCTTCTCCGAGGTGCTCTACGCGTACACCTCCGGCTCCAACAACAACGGCAGCGCCTTCGCCGGCTTCGGCGCGGACACCCCGTTCTTCAACACCACGATCGGCCTGTGCATGCTGCTCGGCCGCTTCCTGCCGATGGTGTTCGTCCTGGCGCTGGCCGGGTCGCTGGCCCGGCAGTCGCCCGTACCGGAGACGGCCGGCACCCTGCGCACCGGGAAGCCCCTGTTCACGGGGCTGCTGGTGGGGGCCGCGCTGATCATCTCCGGTCTCACGTTCTTCCCGGCGCTCGCGCTGGGGCCGCTCGCGGAAGGTCTCGCCTGATGTCCACCACCACCCCCGTACGGCCGGAGCCGGAGCGTACGCGTCCGGGCGGCGCCCGTACGGCCGAGGGCGACGGCCGGGTCGCCGGCGGCCTGTTCGACCCGCGGCTGCTGCTGCGGTCGGTGCCGGACGCCTTCCGGAAGCTCGATCCGCGGCTGCTGGTGCGGTCGCCCGTGATGTTCGTGGTCGAGGCCGGTTCGGTGGTCACGACGGTGCTGGCCGTACGCGACCCCGGCGACTGGTTCGGCTGGGCCATCGCGGGCTGGCTCTGGCTGACGGTCCTGTTCGCGAACCTGGCGGAGGCCGTCGCGGAGGGCCGGGGCCGTGCGCAGGCCGACACGCTGCGGCAGGCCCGTACGGAGGCGGTCGCACGGCGGCTCACTGACGGCGCCGGCGAGGAGCGCGTGCCCGGCACGGAACTGCGGGTCGGGGACCGGGTCGTGTGCGAGGCGGGCGACGTCATACCGGGCGACGGGGATGTGGTGGAGGGCGTCGCCGCCGTCGACGAGTCGGCCATCACGGGCGAATCGGCCCCGGTGATACGGGAGTCGGGCGGCGACCGTTCGGCGGTGACCGGCGGCACGAAGGTGCTCTCGGACCGGATCACCGTACGGGTGACGGCGCGGCCCGGCGAGACGTTCCTCGACCGGATGATCGCGCTCGTGGAGGGCGCTGCCCGGCAGAAGACGCCGAACGAGATCGCCCTGAACATCCTGCTGGCCTCTCTCACCGTCATCTTCCTGCTGGCCGTGGTGACGCTGCAGCCCTTCGCGGTGTACGCGGGCGCCGGGCAGTCCCTCGTCGTGCTGTGCGCGCTGTTGGTGTGCCTCATACCGACGACGATCGGGGCGCTGCTGGCCGCCATCGGCATCGCGGGCATGGACCGGCTCGTGCAGCGCAACGTCCTGGCCACGTCCGGGCGGGCCGTCGAGGCGGCGGGCGACGTGTCGACGCTGCTGCTCGACAAGACCGGCACGATCACCCTCGGGGACCGGCAGGCCACCGAGTTCGTCCCGGCCGACGGCGTCACGGCGGCCGAACTGGCGGACGCCGCGCAGCTGTCGTCGCTCGCCGACGAGACGCCCGAGGGGCGTTCGGTGGTGGTGCTGGCGAAGGAGCGGTACGGGCTGCGGGAGCGGCACGAGGGCGAACTGGCGCACGCGGAGTGGGTGCCGTTTACCGCCGGTACGCGCATGTCCGGGGTCGACGTGGACGGCGTACGGGTGCGCAAGGGCGCGGCCGCCGCGGTCACCGCGTGGGCGGAGGAGCGGGGCGCGCGTACGGGCGAGGAGGTGCGCGCCGCGTGCGACCGGATCTCGGCGGCGGGTGGCACGCCGCTGGTGGTCGCGCGCGCGGAGGGGGAGGCGGGCGCGCGGGTGCTGGGCGCCGTCCACCTCAAGGACGTCGTGAAGGACGGCATGCGTGAACGCTTCGCCGAGCTGCGCCGCATGGGCATCCGCACCGTGATGATCACCGGCGACAACCCGCTGACGGCGCGGGCCATCGCGGCCGAGGCGGGCGTCGACGACTTCCTCGCCGAGGCCACGCCCGAGGACAAGCTGGCGCTCATACGGCGCGAGCAGGCGGGCGGCAAGCTCGTGGCGATGACCGGCGACGGCACGAACGACGCGCCCGCCCTCGCGCAGGCGGACGTCGGGGTCGCCATGAACACCGGCACCTCCGCCGCCAAGGAGGCCGGGAACATGGTCGACCTCGACTTGGACCCGACGAAGCTCATCGACATCGTCGAGATCGGCAAGCAACTCCTCATCACCCGGGGCGCGTTGACGACGTTCTCGATCGCGAACGACGTCGCGAAGTACTTCGCGATCATCCCGGCGATGTTCGCTGCGGCCCATCCCGGCCTGGACAGGCTGAACGTCATGGGCCTCGCGAGCCCCGAGTCGGCGATCCTCTCCGCGGTCGTCTTCAACGCGCTGGTCATTGTGGCGCTCGTGCCGCTCGCCCTGCGCGGCGTGCGCTACCGCGCCCTCTCCGCCGACCGGCTGCTGCGGCGCAACCTGGCCGTCTTCGGACTCGGCGGCCTCGTCGCCCCGTTCCTCGGCATCAAGCTCATCGACCTGCTCGTCTCGCTCATCCCGGGGATCGGGTGACCACCATGCACACGTCCGTACGCACCTCAGGCCGGCTGCTGTGGGCGGCGCTCCGCGCGCTGCTCGTCCTCACCGCCGTCACCGGCGTCCTCTACCCGCTGGCCGTCACCGGCATCGCGCAGACCGCGTTCCACGACAGGGCCAACGGCTCGATCGTCACGGACGGCGGCCGGGAGGCCGGGTCGTCGCTCATCGGGCAGAGCTGGAACGGCAGGGACGGCGAGCCCGACCCGCGCTGGTTCCAGGGCCGCCCGTCGAACAGCGCGTACGACGCCCTGAGCACCGGTTCCAGCCAACTCGGTGCGAGCGACCGGCGGCTGGTGGCGGCCGTACGCGAAGCGCGGGCGAAGGTCGCCGCGTTCAACGGGGTACGGGCCTCCGACGTGCCGGCGGACGCCGTCACCGGCTCGTCCTCGGCGATCGACCCGCACATCTCGCCGGAGTACGCGCGCCTCCAGGCCGACCGGGTGGCGCGGGCCAACGGGCTGGCCGCGGCGGACGTACGGAAGCTTGTCGCGGAGCACACCGAGGGCCGCGCGGCCGGATTCCTGGGGCAGCCGCACGTCAACGTGCTGGAGCTGAACCTGGCGGTGCGCGGAATCGCCGGGCGCTGACCGCCGCCCGCCAAACGTCACTTGAAGAGGTGACCTGGCGACTCCCTACCAGGCACGACGGGCATACCGGTGGCGAAGAGTGAAGGAAGGAAGACTCAACGCGTTCGGGGGACCCTCTCTCCTCCGCGTTCGCAGGAGGCGAAGAGTGCCTGAACACCGTGCGGAGAACGACTCTTTGCGCAGGCTGATCTCGGCCGCCGACTGGACGTACGAGGCGCTGGCCAGGGCCGTCAACGCCCTGGGCGCGGAGAACGGCGTCGAACTGCGTTACGACCGCACGTCGGTGGCGCACTGGCTCGCGGGTTCGCTGCCGCGCGCCCCGGCGCGCGCCATCCTGTCCGAGGCGTTCTCGCGGCGGCTGGGCCGCCCCGTGTCCCTTGCGGACCTCGGGATGGGCCCCGCGGCGCCCGGCGGCGGCGAGGGCGCGGCGCAGGTGCCGCCGGGCGAGGCTGCGCCGGGCGACGCCGAGCAGGTGGTGACGCGGCTGGCCGCCCTGTGCGGCATGGACGCGGACCCGCCGCGCCGGGAGCTGCTGCGGGCGTCGCTGTTCAGCGTCGCCGGGCTGGACGTGTCGGCGTGGCAGGAACGTATCGACCAGCAGCGGGCGGCGGCCCGCCAGGGCCACCGGCAGGACCACCGGCAGGGCCCCCGCGAGGACGCTCCGGCTGCGGACGCCGCACCGGAGGGCGCGGGGGACGGCGTACGGGACGGCGTACGGGACGGCGCGGCGGACGGCGAGCGCGCCCGCGAGGCCGAACGGATGCGCGCCGCCACGGAGTTCTTCCACCGGGCGGGCGACCTGGGCGGGCGCTACGGCCGCAGCGCCCTCGTCACACACCTCAGGGACGACGTCGTGCCGCGGCTGCACAACGGCGCACGCGGCAGCGTCCGGCAGGAGCTGCTGGGGGAGGCCGCGCACCTGGTGCACGTGCTCGCGCTCAAGTACGCCGACGACCTCCAGCACGGCGTCGCGCAGCACTACTTCCGCACCGCCCTCCAGCTCGCCGCCGAGGGCGGCGACCCCACCGCGTACGCCATCGTGCTGCGCGGGATGAGCGCGCACGCGCTCGAGGTGGGGCACGGGGGCGCGGCGCTGCGCATAGCTGTGGACGCGGCGCGCACGGCGCCGGACGGGGCGCCCGGACACGTACGGGCGCTGCTGCACGTCCAGTTGGCGCTGGCGCAGGCCGCGGCCGGCGACCCGCGGGAGGCCGCGGACTCGCTCAGCACCGCCGAGCGGCACCACGAGAGCGTGCCGGAGGAGCCGGAGGAGCCGGAGAAGTCGGAGGAGTCGGAAAAGGGAGCCGCGGAGCGGCGGGGGCTGTGCGGCGCGTACGTCGTCTCGTCGTTCCACTTCCACCGCGGGCGTACGCTCGCCGCGCTGGGCGACCGTACGGGCGCACTCGCCGCGCTGCGCCGCGCCTGGGGGACCTGCCCGGCGACCTCGTACTGCGCGCGGGCGCTGACGCAGGCGGAGATCGCGCGGCTGTCGCTGCGGCAGGGCGCGCTGGAGGCGGCGTGCACCGCGTGGCACCGCTTCCTCGACGACTACCTCCACCTCGACTCCGGGCGCGCCGACCGCGCCCTGGCGCAGCTGCGCGGCGAACTGCGGACGCACCGGGCGCACCGCTCCGTGCGCCGGCTCCTGCACCGGGCGGACGCGGCGGCGCGCCGGGAGCGGCGCGCGTGAACGGGCGCCGCGCACAACACGTTCAACACCCGCGCCACGCGCCGCGCGCATGAAGGCGCGCCCCGCTGCCGACGTACTCAAGTGACAGACCGGCATTCGGAACCGCCGCGCAGGCGGGGCCACACACTCAGGAGAGTGCGCGCATGGGCAGGAACCGCCGTACCGGAGTCACCAGGTATCTGAGCAGGATCGTCGACGCCACCGAGGACCTGGTCGACGACGTGCTCGACCGGGCCAACGACGTCGAGTACGACGTACGCCAGACCCTCAGTGACGCCCTGGACGTGGACGACCCGGACGGAGACGACGACGAGGACGGCCGTGACCGCCGCCCCGGCGCCAAGGCCGACGGCGCGGGCGGCGGCACCGCTCGGGGGAGCGGACGGGGGAGTGGCCGGCGCGGCGACGCGGCGCCGGCCACGCGCAAGCGCGCCGCCGCGGCCGAGCCGCGGCCGCGTGAACTGGAGGAGCTGCGGGCCGAACTGGAGGAACTGGCCGACAAGGTCGCCCGGCTGACCGCCTCCCGGTAGGGGCGGCGCATGGCCAACGGCAGAGCCCGCCTGGTGGCCCGTACGTTCGGCGGCCTGCTGCGGACCGAGGCGGCGGACGTCGCCCGCCTGCACGGCCGCCGCGCGGGCGACGGACGGGACCGGGCCGAGGAACGGCGCGCCCGGCACGTACGGGAGGCGCTGGAGCGGCTCGGCCCGTTCTACATCAAGATCGGGCAGATCCTCGCCACCCGCCCGGACTTCGTGCCGCAGGTGATGATCGACGAGCTGGAGAAGTTGCACGACCAGGCGTCCACCCTCCCGTTCGGCGCGCTCGAACCGGTGCTGGCGGAGGACCTGGGCCGGGACTGGCGGCACCGGTTCCGCGAGATCGACACCGAACGGCCGCTGGGCACCGCCTCGCTGGCGCAGGTCTACCGCGCGGAGCTGTACGACGGGCGGCAGGTCGCGGTCAAGATCCAGCGCCCCGGCATCCGGGCCGACGTGGCGGAGGACATGCGGCTGCTGCGGAGGGCGGCGCGGTTCGGCGCCCGGCGCGCGCCCCGCTTCAACCAGGTGGTGGATGTGGAGGCGATGCTCGGGGTCATCTTCGACGCGATGCGCCCCGAGCTCGACTTCGTACTGGAGGCGCGCAACATGAGACAGGCACGGAAAGCGGCCCGGGAGTTCGAGCACCTGACCGTGCCGCGGGTGATCCTCGCGACCCCGCGGGTGCTCGTACAGAGCCTGGCGCCGGGGCGCTCGATCCGCGAGGCGGACCGGGACGCGTTCACCGTACGGGAGCGCGAGGCGATCGGGCGCGACCTGCTGGCGTTCATGTACCGCGGCTATTTCCTGGACCGGACTTTCCACGCCGATCCGCATCCGGGAAACGTGTTCGTGGCCCCCGGCAGAAAGGCCACGCTCATCGACTGGGGGATGGTCGGCAGAATCGACAGGCCCATGAGCAACAGCATTCTGCTGCTGCTCCTCAATCTGGCGATGAACGACGGCGCGGGCGCGGCGCGCGCCTGGATCGACATGGGCAGCACCACGGAGTGGTCGGAAGTCCCGGCATTCGCCGGCGACATGGCCTCACTCGTGCCGCAGGTGGCCACCGCCTCGCTGGAGGAACTCAATTTCGGCGTCACCCTGACCGCGGTGCTGCAGTATTCGACCCGGCGCGGCATCAGGACCAGTCCGATGGTCTCGGTGCTGGGAAAGTCGTTCGCCAATATCGAGGGCTCCATCCGGCATCTGTGCCCCGAACTCTCCCTCGTCGAGGTGTTCTCCGGGGAGCTGTCCGCGATCGTCACCGACCTCGTACGGGAGGCCTGCTCCAAGGAGCAGGCCGTACGCACCGCGCTGGAGGTCATCGCGGGCGGCGCCGTCCTGTCGCAGCAGCTCCGCGGCACCGCGCGGGACCTGGCGCACCGCGAACTCGCCTTCCGCGTCGCGGTGAACGGACAGGGCGCGCCCTCCGGCCGTACGCGGCGGCTGCGCGGTGCGGAGGCCGTACTGGCGCTCGGCGCGCTCGCGCTCTGGCAGCGGGAGAGACGCCGGAAATAGCCGCGGCGGTGCGCAACCCGTTCAACGGCACCGTTGGCGGTACTTCACGGCCAACTGCCCGCGCCCGTTGAATGGATGGGAAATGTTCCCGAGGGGAAGCGCGTCCGACATGGCTGTCACATCCGTTACCACCGTCACCCCCGAATTCCCGCCCAGCCGCCGGCTCCGTGACCGCAGCAGTGCCGAGACCGCGCGGCTGGCCGAGGAGATCCGGACATTCCTCATCGAGCGGGTGACGCGGACGGGCGGCCATCTCGGCCCGAATCTCGGAATGGTCGAACTCACTCTCGCGCTGCACCGGGTATTCGACTCGCCGCGCGACTCCCTCCTTTTCGACACGGGGCACCAGACCTACGTACACAAGATCCTCACCGGCCGCCAGAACGGATTCCGCGGATTACGGACGCGCGGCGGGCTGTCCGGATACGCCAGTCGCGCCGAGTCCGCGCACGACCACATCGAGAACTCGCACGCCTCCGCCGCCCTCGCGTACGCCGACGGGCTGGCCAAGGCCCGCGCCCTGCACGGCGAGACCGACCGCCGCGTCGTCGCTGTCGTCGGCGACGGGGCGCCGCCCGGCGGGGACACGCGCGGCGCGGACACGCGCGGCGGCCACACGCACGGGAACGTCTTCGAGGCGCTCGGCTTCTTCTACCTCGGCCCTGTCGACGGCCACGACCTGCCGGCGCTCGAGGCCGCCCTGCGGCGCGCGCGGGACGCCGGGCGCCCCGTCGTGGTGCACGCCGTCACGGTGAAGGGGAAGGGGTACGAGCCCGCGGAGACCGAACCGGACGACCGCATGCACACGGTGGGGCCCGCCGCCGCGCCTTCCCGTACGCCCGCGCCTTCCCGTACGCCCGCGCCTTCCCGTACTCCCGCTCCTGCCCGTACGCCCGCGCCTTCCCGTACGCCCGACCGCGCCTCCGCGCACACGCCGGACCGCCCCGGCTGGACCGAGGTGTTCAGCGCCGAACTGCGCACGCTCGCCCGCGAACGCCCCGACCTGGTGGCCATCACCGCCGCCATGCCGGGCCCCACCGGCCTCGCCCGGCTCGCCGCCGACGACCCCGGCCGCTGCTTCGACGTGGGCATCGCCGAGCAGCACGCGGTCGCCTCCGCCGCCGGACTGGCCATGGGCGGCTGCCATCCGGTGGTCGCGGTGTACGCCACGTTCCTCAACCGCGCCTTCGACCAGGTGCTGATGGACGTGGCCCTGCACGGGCTGCCGGTCACCTTCGTACTGGACCGGGCCGGCATCACCGGGCCCGACGGGCCCAGCCACCACGGCATGTGGGACCTGTCCGTGCTGGCGACGGTGCCCTGCCTGCGCGTCGCCGTACCGCGCGACGCGCAGACGCTGCGCGCGCAGCTCCGCGAGGCGGTGGAGCACAGCGACGGCCCCACCGCCGTACGTTTCCCCAAGGGCACCGTGGCGGCCGATACGCCCGCCGCCGAACGGTTCGGCACGCTCGACGTGCTGACCAGCGCGCCCGTACGGGACGTGCTGATCGTCTCCGCGGGCCCGTTCGCGCGTTCCGCGGTGGCGGCGGCCGGCCGGCTCACCGGGCAGGGCGTCCCCACCACCGTGGTGGATCCGCGCTGGGCACTGCCGGTGCCGCCGGACCTCGTACGGCTCGCCGCGAAGTACCGGCTCGTGGTGACGGTGGAGGACAACACCCGTACGGGCGGCGCCGGTACGGCTGTCGCCCAGGCCTGCCGCGACGCCGGGGTGGACACCCCGGTCGCGGTGTGCGGGCTGCCGCACGCGTTCGTACCGCACGGCACACGCGCCGAACTCCTGCGCTCCGCCGGGCTGGACACCGACGGGCTCGTGCAGTCCGTACTGCGCGCCCGCGCCGGCTACTCGCTCGGCGGCACCCCCTCGTCCCTCACCGCGGCCCGGCAGACCGCGCCGGCCCACACGCCTTCGACCCCGGGGAGCGCCCGATGACGACCATCAACCTCGGCACGCCCGCAGGCCCTCCCACCGCCCGCCGCCGCGTGAGCCGGAAGATCCAGGTGGGGCCGGTGGCCGTGGGTGGTGACGCGCCGGTGTCCGTGCAGTCGATGACGACGACGCAGACCGCGGATGTGGGTGCGACGTTGCAGCAGATCGCGGAGTTGACGGCGTCGGACGTGTTCAAGACGCTCGGCATCCCCGAGACGCCGCTCCCGCCCGCCGTACGTGGTTTCGCCCCCGCGCGAAACAGTAACGCCCGCCGCGCCCGCCGCTGAGACTCCTCGCCATGCGTACCTACCGCGAACTCTTCCGCACCCCGGAGTTCACCCCGCTCTTCCTCGCCTCCGCCGGGCACGTCGCGGGCCAGACCGTGAGCGGCCTGGCCCTGGGCACGCTCGTGTACGAGTCGACCGACTCGCCGCTGCTGTCCGCCCTCGCCGTCTTCGGCCCGTCCCTCGCGCAGGTGCTCGGTGCGACGACGCTGCTCTCGGCCGCCGACCGGCTGCCGCCACGCGCCGCGCTGACCGGGGCCGCGCTGTTCTTCGCGCTGTGCACCGCCGTACAGGCCGTACCGGGGCTGCCCGTGTGGGCCGCGTTCGCGCTCCTGCTCGTCTTCGGCTTCGTCTCCGCGCTCGCCGGAGGAGTGCGCTACGGGCTGCTCAACGAGATCCTCACGAAGGACGGTTACCTGCTGGGCCGCTCCGTACTGAACATGTCCGCGGGCACCATGCAGATCTGCGGCTACGCGCTCGGCGGCGTCCTCGTCGCCACACTCTCGGCCCGCGGCGCGCTCCTGGCGGGCGCCGCCCTGTACGCGCTGGGGGCCGCGGCTGCCCGGACCGGCCTCAGCCACCGGTCACCGCGCGCCACGGGGCGCCCGTCGGTCCGCGAGACGTGGCGGAACAATGCGCTGCTGTGGTCCTCCGTACCCCGCCGCCACGTCTACCTCGCCCTCTGGGTGCCCAACGGCCTGATCGTCGGCTGCGAATCCCTCTACGTCTCGTACGCGCCGGAGCACGCCGGCCTGCTCTTCGCCGCCACGGCGCTGGGGATGCTCGCGGGGGACACGCTGACGGGCCGCTTCGTACCGAGGCGCTGGCGGCTGCGGCTGGGCGCACCGCTGCGGCTGCTGCTCGCCGTACCCTTCCTGATCTTCACGCTGCACCCGCCGCTGCCCCTGGCGCTGGCGGCCGTCACGGTCGCGGCGGTCGGCTTCGCGGCGAGCCTGCTGCTCCAGGAGCGGCTGATGGAGCTGACCCCGGACGAACTGAGCGGCCACGCGCTCGGCTTGCACTCGTCGGGCATGCTCACGATGCAGGGCGCGGGCGCGGCCCTCGCGGGCACGGCTGCCCAGCTCACGTCCCCGGCCACGGCGATGACCCTGATGGCGGCGGCCTCGGTCGTGGTGACCCTGACGCTGGCCCGGGGGCTGCGGGCGGTGGAACGGGCGGCGGCGGAGGCGGCGGGCGCAGCGGGAGAGGGCGCCGACTCCCGCGGACGGCGGCCCGCTTCGGCGGCGGAGGCGAACGCGGACGCGTAGGCGACCGTACGGGCCTGCGGGGGCGTACGGGGCCCGTGCGCCGCGGTGGCCGCCGTGGCCGTGGCGCACGGAAATCCCGGAGCGTGCGCGCGACGGCCCCGTATAGCATCGGCAGCCGCTCCGCACCGTCCCACCAGGCGAGGAACCCGGCCCATGCCGCATCATCAGACCGTCTCCGTCGCGGAGTTCGCCGTCTCCGGCCCCGAGGCCGGGCCGTACGGGATCACCGCCGGGCCGGACGGCGCCCTCTGGTTCACGATGGTTCACCACGGGCGGATCGGACGGATTACGACCGGCGGCGACAGCACCTCGTACGTGCTGGCGTCGGACTCCGGCGGGCCGACGGTCATCACGGCGGGGCCCGACGGCGCGTTGTGGTTCACCGAGTTCCGCGGGCATCGGATCGGCCGCATCAGTACGGGCGGTGAGATCGCCTCGTACGCGCTGCCGACGGCGGAGGCCGGGCCGTTCGGGATCGCGGCCGGGCCCGACGGGGCGCTGTGGTTCACCGAGGCCAGCGCCGGGCGGATCGGACGGATCACGACTGAGGGGCAGGTCACCGAGTTCCCGCTGCCGCTCCCGGGCGCCTTCCCGTCGGCCATCGCCGCCGGTCCGGACGACCGGATGTGGTTCACGATGAACCAGGCGAACGCCATCGGCGCGATCGGGCACGCGGGCGACGTGACCGTGTACCCGCTGCCGACGCCCGACGGCGCGCCTGTCGGCATCGCACGCGGCGCCGACGGCGCCATGTGGTTCGTCGAGATCGGCGCCGGTCAGGTCGGGCGGATCACGCCGGACGGCGGGATCGACGAGTTCCCCCTGCCCGACCGCGCGGCGCGCCCGCACGCCATCGCCGCCGACGGCTCCGATGCGGGAGGGGCCTGCTGGTTCACCGAGTGGGGCGCCAACCGCATCGGACGGATCACGGCCGACGGCCGTATCGACGAACACGGCCTGCCCAGCCCCGACTCGGAGCCCCACGGCATCGCCTTGGGCCCGGACGGTGCCATGTGGACCGCGCTGGAGATCGGAACGATCGCGCGCCTGGCCGCTCCCTGAGTTCCCGAGAGCCGGGCCGCCGTGCCGAACGTACCCAGCCCGGTGTTTCACCGTCCTACGCGGATCGGCAGGCAGGCCGGTTCGTGACGACGGACTGTGTCATGGTCCGGGCGCTGCCGAGGTAGGCGGAGGGGTCGCTCAGTTCCCGGATTCGGTGTTCGCCGAGGCTCGCGGTGATGTCCGGGGTCTTGAGCAGCTGGGCGGTCAGATCGGTGCCCGTTTCGATGGCACGGGTGCACGCGGCGTAGACGAGGTGGTGGGCTCGCTGGCGGCCGGTTCGGGGCGCGAGGGCCATCATGACGGCTTCGGCGAGGACCAGTCCGCCTGTCAGGCCGAGGTTGTCGCGCATGCGGGTGGTGTCGATCCGGAGGTTCGCCAGCGTGTGGGTCGCCTGGCCGAGGGAGGAGGACAGGAGGAGGAAGGTCTCCGGGATGACGGCCCATTCGACGTGCCACGGTCCGGTGGCGCGCTCGAAGTCCTGTACCGAGGCATCCAGCATGGCCGAGGCCTTGTCCCTGAGGAGTTTCGCGCACGCGATCACGAGTTCGCTGGAGATCGGGTTGCGTTTCTGCGGCATGGTGGAGCTTGCGCCGCGGCCCTCGGCGTAGGGCTCGGCGAGTTCCCCGAATTCGGTGGAGCACATCAGGGCGAGGTCGGTGCCGATCTTGCCGAGGGAGGCTCCGACGGCGGCGAGGAGCTGGACGATCGCGGTGAGGCCGTCCCGTGCCACGTGCCAGGTGATCTCCGGGTCCCGCAGGCCGAGTTCCGCGGCGAGTCCGGCGCGTACCTTCAGGGCCTCGGGGCCGGGCCCCAGGGAGGCCAGGGTGCCGGCGGCTCCGCCGAACTGGACCATCAGGTCCCGTCGCCGTACTTCGTGGAGCCGTTCGGCGTGGCGGTCCAGCGCGGAGAGCCAGACCGCGACGCGGTATCCGAAGGTGATGGGCAGAGCGTGCTGGAGGTGGGTGCGGCCGGCGGTGACCGTGTCGGTGTGCTCGGCCGCCAAGTGCCGCAGGCGTTCGCGCAGCCGGTCGAGGCCGTACGTGATCAGGTCCAGGCCGTGGGCGCACTGCAGGACCGTCGTGGTGTCCATGATGTCCTGGGTGGTGGCGCCCCAGTGCAGGTAGCCGCCCGCGTCGCCGCACTGCTCGGCGAGCTGGGTGACGACGGGGAGAACGGGATATCCGACGTTGTCGGTGTCACGGCGCAGCCGTTCCCGGTCGAGTCGTGCGGGGTCGCACCGGGCGGCGATCGCCGCGGCGGCGTCCTGCGGGATGATGCCGACGCCTGCCTGGGCCCGTGCCAGTGCTGTTTCGACGCGGACGATCGTCTCCAGGTAGGTGTCGTCGCTGAAGACGGCCCGCATGTGGGGCGTTCCGTACATGTTGCGGAACAGCGCCGAGTCGAAGACCGTGCTGCTCATCGGCCGCTCTCCGGCGTCCCGGGGCGCGCTGCGGCGCTGTCACGGGCGGGGGCCGCCATGTCGATGGCGAGGTACTTCTGCTCCAGGTATTCGTCGATGCCGGTGTTGCCGCCTTCGCGGCCGACACCGGACTGCTTCATACCGCCGAAGGGAGCGCTGGGGTCGGAGACGTACCCGCGGTTGAGGCCGACCATGCCGGTCTCCAGCCGCTCGCTCACGCGCAGCGCCCGGTTCAGGTCCCGGGTGTAGACGTAGCCGACGAGGCCGAACTCGGTGTCGTTGGCGGCGTGCAGGGCTTCGTCTTCGGTGGTGAACGTCTGGATCGCGGCGACCGGGCCGAAGATCTCCTCGCGGGTGATCCGCGCGCCCGCGGGGATGCCGGTGAGGACGGTCGGGGGATAGAAGTACCCGGGGCCGTCGGGCAGTCGGCCGCCCGCGCGGATCGTGGCGCCGGCTGCGACCGCTTCGTCGACGAGGCCGGCCACCCGGCGCCGCTGGCGTTCGTCGATCAGCGGACCGAGGGCGGCCGTGGGGTCGGTGCCCGCGCCGAGGGCGACGCTGCTCATACGGGTGACCAGCTTGTCGGTGAACGCGTCGACGACACCGGCGTGGACGTGGAAACGGTTGGCGGCGATGCACGCCTCGCCGATGTTGCGGAGCTTGGCGGTCATCGCACCGTCGACCGCGGCGTCGAGGTCGGCGTCCTCGAACACGATGAACGGGGCGTTGCCGCCGAGTTCCATGGAGGTCCGCAGGACGCCGCCGGCGGCCTGCGAGAGCAGCAGCCGTCCGACGGGGGTGGAACCGGTGAAGGACAGCTTGCGCAGCCTGCCGTCCCGTAGGAGCGGCTCGGTGACGGCCGCGGCCTGAGTGGTCGGAATGACGTTGAGTACGCCGTCGGGCAGCCCGGCCTCGGACAGCAGCGCGGCGAGGGCGGCGGTGGTCAGCGGGGTCTGCGGCGCGGGTTTGACGATCATGGTGCAGCCGGCGGCCACGGCCGGCCCGATCTTGCGCGCGGGCATGGCCAGCGGGGCGTTCCACGGTGTGATCAGCAGGCAGGGGCCGACCGGCTGGTGGGTGACCAGGACGCGGGCGGTGCCGTCCTCACTGACCTTCCAGGTGCCGTCGATACGGACGGCCTCCTCGCCGAACCAGCGCAGGTAGTTCGCGCCGTAGAGAACCTCAGCCCGGGACTCGGTCAGCGACTTGCCCATCTCCAGCGTGATGAGTGCCGCGAACTCCGCTGTGCGTTCGATCAGCAGGTCGTGCGCCCGGCGCAGGATCCTCGCGCGCCGCACCGGCGGGACAGCGGCCCACCCGGCTTGCGCCGCGCCGGCGGTGTCAAGGGCGGCCCGAGCGTCCGCCGCCGTGGCGTCGGCCACCTCGCACAGCGCCCGGCCGGAGGCCGGGTCCTCCACCGGGAAGGTCGCGCCCCCCTCGGCCGGCCGCCACTGGCCGCCCGTCAGCACCCCCTTCTCCACCCGAGCGATGACGTCCAGCCTGGGCATGGTCGTGTCCATGAGAACTCTTCCTTCTTCCTGCGGCGATCACGATCGTGGTGGGGGAGGAGCGAGGGGCGGGATGCCGCCGTCCCCGGAGCGCCTTGCGCGAGATCCGGGGACGGCAGCGCACCGGGGTGTGACGGCGCGCGGCACGCGGCTCGCGGCGTACGGCACATGGCATGCGGCTCGCGGCTCGCGGCGTACGGCGCACGGCATGCGGCTCGCGGCGTACGGCACGCGGCCCGCGTGACCGGCGGGGCCGCTCAGTCGAGGGCGGTGACCATGTCCTCGGCCATGCGGGCGCTGGAGGCCGGGTTCTGCCCGGTGAACAGGTTGCGGTCACGCACGTTGAACTGCTGGTAGGCCGGCCCGCCCCTGTGTACGGCGCCCATCTCCCGGAGCCGGGCGGCGAGCAGCCACGGTGCGCCCTCCGCCGTACCGAACAGCTCCTCCTCCTCATCGGTGAACGCGGCCATCTCACGGTCGGCGAACAGCCACTTGCCTTCCGCGTCCACGGCGCTGAGCAGGGCGGCCGGGCCGTGGCAGACGGCTCCGATGAGCTTCCCGGCCGCGTCCGCGGCGGTCAGCAGCCGGCCGAGATCGGCGTCCTGGTGGAGGTCCACGACCGGACCGTGGCCACCCGGGAGCACGACCGCGGCGTAGCCGTCGATGTCGACCTCGCTCAGCTTCAGCAGGGGGCCGAACTCCCGTAGCGCCTTCTCCGCGTGTGCTACGTGGCGGGCGCAGTCCGCACCGGCGACCTCCGGGTCGGCGCTGTGCTGGTCGAGCGGCTGCAGTACGCCGCCGGGGGAGGCGAAGTCGACCGTGTGGCCGGCCTCGACGAACTTCTCGTGCGGGGCGGCCAGTTCCTCGGCCCAGTAGCCGGTCGGGTAGGCCGAGCCGTCAGTGCGCTCCCAGATGCCGGCGGCGGACATGACGATCAGGATCTTGCTCATGGGGATGCGGTTCCTCTCGATGGCGGGGCCGATGGCCGGGGTCAGCCCGCGGCGGGCGGCGCGGCCGGTGTGGTGGCATCGGCGTTGCCGTGCACGGCGAGTGAGCCGGCGGTCGGCGGCATGCATCCACCTTGGGCCGCGATCAGCGCCGGTGGGGGCGCATATCACGCCCTGTGGAACCGCGGACCGGCGAACCTGGGACGCACAGGGCCAGCCGTAATCCGTCGCCGTCCGTGACACTGGAGGTGTGGCCGACAAGAATCACGAACTCGCCGATTTCCTGAAACGGGCGCGCGGGCAGGGCGACCCGGCCAGGTCCGGCCTGCCGTCAGACGGCCGTGTACGCCGCGTTCCGGGCCTGCGCCGAGAAGAGGTGGCACGCCTGGCCGGAGTGTCGACCGACTACTACACCCGCCTCGAACAGGGCAGGAACATCATGCCCTCGCCCGCCGTGATCGAGGCGGTCGGCCGTGCCCTGGCACTGGACGAGGCGGGCAGGGCCCACCTGCGCGACCTCATCGGCGTGACCGCTGCCCCGGCCCGCAGGCACCCCGGCAGCGTCCAGCGCGTACGCCCCGGCCTCTACCAGTTGCTCGACGCCCTCGACGGCGAGCCCGCCCTCGTCCTCGGCCGCCGTACCGAGATCCTCGCCGCCAACCGTATGGCGCGCGCCCTGTTCGCCGACTTCGAGCAGCTGCCGCCCCGCGAGCGCAATTACGCGCGCTGGATGTTCCTCGACGACGACGCCCGCGCGCTGTTCAGGGACTGGGAGGACCAGGCACGCGCCGCCGTCGAGAGCCTGCGCCTCGACGCCGGCCGCGACCCGGACGACCAGGCCACCGCCGCCCTCATCGCCGACCTGCGGGAACACAGTCACGCGTTCGACGAATGGTGGGAGCAGCATCGCGTCCATCAGCGCACCCACGGCTCCAAGCGCCTCCGCCACCCACTCGTCGGTGAACTCACCGTCGAGTACGAGACCCTGACGCTCCCCGGAGACCCCGGCACGACCCTGTACGTCTACACAGCCGAGCCCGACTCCGCCTCGAAGCGCGCCCTCGATCTCCTCGCGAGCTGGACTCTCACCAGGTCCGCCGGACTTCAGTCCTGACGGAGCCCGCCGCCGCGTGCGGTCCGGGGTCGGTGCGTGGCCGCTCCGGGGCGGCGGTCTCCGGCCCGTGAGCGGCCTCCGGCCTGCGAGCGGTCTCCGGCCTGCGAGCGGCCTCCGGCCCGCGAGGGGTCCCCGGCCCGCGAGGGGTCGGCGTGCCGCCGCGGGCACGCGTGTGCGGCAGGGCCACGTTCCGTACGCCCGACAGGATGTCGTGCAGGGCAAGCCCCTGCGAGTGCCGGTGTACGGCCCACGCGTACGCCGCCACGAGCGCGGGACCGGCGGCCAGGGCGAGGAGCAGCAGGAGGCCGCCGACCGGGTCGTCCGCCAGGGTGTAGGTGAGGCCCTCGTAGCCGATGCGGCTCGCGCCCTCGACCGCCTGGCCCGTGTCGCCCTCGACGGCGACCTCTACCGCGCCCGCCGCCCCCTCGGGGAAGAACGTCAGGAACAGCACGGCCGCGAACCAGATGACCAGCTGCGGCAGTCCGAGCACGGCCGCCCGCAGCGTGAGCCCGGCGAGGCGCGGCCGTCCGCCGTCCGCCGTCGTGACCAGGCGGAGCAGCAGGGCGTGCTTGCCCGGGGTCGCCCCCGTACGCCAGGGCACGAGCACGTACCAGAACGCGAACGCCGCCGGCGGAGCCCACACCACCCCCTCCGTGCCGAGCACGAAGGGAGCCATGACCGCGAGCACGGCGGTCAGCAGCGCCACCCCCGTCATGTCCAGCAGCAGCGCGATCAGCCGCCGCCCGAAGGGGACCTTGCCGGGTACGAGCGCGCGGTCGTCGAGTGTCTCCAGATCGGGCAGCGCCCGCGCCAACGGCCCCGCGGCGGCCCAGCCGAGGGCGGCGCCCGCCGTGTTGACGAGGAGGTCGTCCACGGCGAAGAGGCGGTACGGGCACGTGTACAGGCCCCACAGCCCGGTGTACTGGGTCAGCTCGAAGAAGAGGGAGCACGCGGCCCCGGCCGCGACGGCGGCGGGCAGGCTCCGGCGGAAGTAGAACCGTACGAAGACACCGAGCGGCAGCAGCAGGACGAGGTTGAACGCGGTCTGCCACACGGCGGAGTTGTGCAGCACGAGCGCGTCGAGGGTGACGCGGTGACCGGCCTCCTTCCAGACGTCGGCGACGGCCACACCCGGCGTCAACTGCGGCTCGGCGAACGTCGGGTACTTCGCGCACACGTCCACGGCGCGGGACGGCAGCGGCACGACCGTCATGCAGAAGGCGGACAGCGCGTAGTACGCGCCGCCGTACAGCGACAGCACCCGCCAGCGGGTCATGATGCCGTGCCGCCGGTAGAGGGCGATTGCCGTCGGTACGAAGGTCAGCAGCGCGAGCACCGGGAAGAGGACCGCCGCCGTACGCATCGACAGCAGATACGTCTCGGTCATGCGGCGTCACTATACACGGCGTGTATACAGGGGGTGTATAGAACGCGCTGCGCTGACGGGCGCGCGTACCCGGATCGCTGCGACGCCAGCCGCCCCGGGGTGAGCCTCGGTCGGGCGCCCGCGGCCGAACTGGCGCTGTTCGCGCAGTCGTACGACCGCCTGCTGGGGGCCGGAGACCGCTGCGGCGGTACGGGACGCACGGCCGCCCGTCAACGCGCACCTCGGCCACGGCTCGGCTGGTGCGTGCCGTACGTCTAGCGCGCCACGCGGTGGCGGAGGTAGACGAACCTCGAGCTGAAGGTGCGGGTCTCGACGAGTTCGAGGTCCACCCGGCGCTCGTGTCGGGGGAAGAACGGAATGCCGCCGCCGACCAGCACCGGGTAGACCATGGCCCGGTACTCGTCGATCAGTCCCGACGCGGCCGCCTCGGCGGCGAGCGTCGCGCCGCCGATCGCGATTTCGCCGTCGCCCGGCTCGGCTCGCAGCCGTTCGATCTCCTCGGCCAGGCTCCCGGCGGCCAGGCGGGCGTTGCCCTGCACCTCCGACAGCGTGGTGGAGAACACCACCTTGGGAAGCGGATTCCAGAGCGCGGCGAACTCGAGCTCCGCGTCGCCGAGCGAGGGGTCCTGGTCGGCGGTCTCCCAGTACAGCATCGTCTCGTACAGCCGTCGGCCCAGCAGGTGGACGCCGAGCTGCCGGGTGTCCTCGATCCAGAAGCGGAAGACGTCCTCGTCGGGTGCCGACCAGTCGAAGCTGCCGTCCGGTCCGACGATGTAGCCGTCCAGTGAGACGTTCATCGAATAGGTCACGCTGCGCATGAGAAGTCCTCCTCGGCTCCTCGGTGACGGGTTCGACAGTACGACTGCCGGACGCCGCAGGACTCATCGCTCCGCGGTCTGCCGATCCAGTGCCGTGCGCACGGCGGCGTCAGGGTGACGAACACGTTCCGCGGCTCGGTGCCCGCGTACTCCTGGGCGAGCTCCGCGATCCGCCGGTGCAGGGCCCGCCCCGACCCTTTTCCGTCACGTTCCGTGACCGTGTGCCGGGGCGTCGGGAGTGCTCTGCTGATCGAACGGATATTCGAGTTCTGGTCTATGGTGAGAGGAGGAAGACGGACGGACCGGAACGGTCAGGGGGTGGCCGAGTGGCGAGGAGCAGCGGATGGGTGGCTTTACACATCTGCACGTCACCTCCGGGTTTTCGATGCGCTACGGCGCTTCGCCCCCTGATCTGCTGGCGCAGCGGGCGGCCGAGCGCGGGATGGACGCGGTCGCGCTGACCGACCGGGACACCCTCGCCGGAGCGGTGCGGTTCGCGAAGGCGACCGCGCGGGCCGGTGTGCGCCCTCTGTACGGAGTGGAGTTGGCCGTGGGGGAGCGGGCGGAGGCGCGGAGCGCCGTACGGCGCCGCCGTACGCCCGTGAGGGGCGGTGCGTTTGTCGACGAGTCGGCACAGCGCGCCGTCTTCCTGGCGCGGGACGGCGCCGCCGGGTGGGCGGAGCTGTGCCGCCTGGTGACCGCCGCCCACGCCGACCCGGCGCACGCGCACCCGGTCCACGCCGACCCGACGCACACGCACCCGGCGCACGCCCACCCGGCCCATGCCGACCCGGCGCACGCCGACCCCGTACGCGCACCCGCCGCCACCGGTGCCCCCGCGCCGCACGCCCACCCTGCCCGACGGGACTTGCACCCCGGCCTTCGGCGTGCGCTGGAGCTAGGGAGCAGCGACAGCCCCCGGCCCTCGCCCGCGGGCCCGCCCGCCGGGCCCCGTCCACCGGGTCCGGCGCGCGGCGCGTGCGCCGCCCGGCACGCCGCGTGCGACGACCGTGCGGGCACGGCGTACGCTCGTATGACCCCTGCTTGACCAGCACTTGACCATCCGAGGGCCGGAACTCGGCCTCGTTCGCCGCCTGTTGCCGCCCGGTGTTCCACAATGGGCCACAATCGGACGACTCGGTTATCCGTCCTGTACGAGTGCGTGGGGCTTCAGGAGGGAAAAACGGAAGACAAGGGACAAGCGTCGCAAGGAGTTTCCCCCCACACGGGTTCGAAGGCCCTGACTTCGTGACAAGATCCAGCCGTTGAGTCGCTGTTTCCTCACCCCTGCCGCCCCGGGGTCAGTAACCTCGGACCCGACCGGCAAGCCGATGAAAAGCTGGAGACCTTGATGGAACGTCCCGCCTGGGCCCCACAGGGCATAGATCTGACCGTTCCGAGTGTGTCGCGCATCTACGACTACTACCTCGGCGGGTCGCACAACTTCGAGGTCGACCGCGAGGCCGGACGGAAGGCGATCGAGGGCTGGCCGGGACTCCCCAAGATCATGCAGGCGAACCGTGCCTTCATGCGGCGCGCCATCGACTACGCGGTGGGTGAGGGCGTCACCCAGTTCCTCGACATCGGCTCCGGCATACCGACGTTCGGCAACGTACACGAGGTCGCGCTCGCCGCCACCCCGGACGCCCGCGTCGTCTACGTCGACAACGACCCGGTCGCCGTCGCCCACAGCCAGGCCGTCCTGCAGGACTGCGAGCAGGCGGACGTCGTCTCCGCGGACTTCCGCTCCCCGCAGGACGTGCTGCTGAGCGTTGAGGTCGAACGGCTGCTGGACCTCGAGAAGCCGGTCGCCCTGATGCTGGTCGCGCTGCTGCACTTCATCGAGGACAAGGACGACCCGTGGAAGACGGTCGGCGAGTTCGTCGACGCACTTGCCCCGGGCAGTCTCGTCGTGCTGACGCACGCCGGTGAGGGCGAGACCCGCAAGCCCGCGGGCGCGGAGGAGACCGTGAACGTCTACCGCAACATCGGCTCCCCGCTGCTGCTGCGCTCGCGCGACGAGGTGCTGCGGTTCTTCGACGGCTGCGAACTGGTCGAGCCCGGCCTGGTCTCGATGCCCCGCTGGCGCCCCGACAGTCCGCCCGAGCAGGAGGAGCCGGTGACGTTCCACGGGTACGCAGGTGTGGGCCGCAAGTCGGGACTCACCGGGTGAACTCCGCCGCGCAGGACCTGAAGGGAGCCGCAAGAGACGGGCTCCGGCGCTTCGCGACGATCTGGAGTCGCGCGGTCTATCCGGTGACCGCGACGTCCATGACCCGCGCGGAGTTCGAGGACCACCTCCACCCGCTGGCCGAACTCCTCGGCGACGCCCTGCACTCGCACCCCTTCTCGCCCGCGGCCGGACGCGAGGTCGGCGAGGCGCTGGTGGCCGCGCACTGCACCGACCCGGAGGCGCTGCCGCAGATCCTCGGGGTCGTGGAGTCGTATCTCGTGCTGTACAGCACGGAGTCCGACCCGCTGCCGGTCGACGAGGGCCGCGCCCGCTGCTCACGCCTCCAGCACGCGATCGCGGCGGGCTTCTCGCGCGCGCTGCGCGAGCGTACGCGGTCCGAGCAGGAGGCGCTGTCGCGCGCCGCGCTGGCCGCGCAGACCGCCGTGGAGGAGGCGCTGCACACGAGCGAGACGCGGTTCCGCGCCGTGTTCAAGGACGCCACCATCGGCATAGGCATCGCCGACATGGACGGCCGGATACGGGACGTGAACGGCGCGCTGGCGCGGATGTTCGGCCGCTCCGAGGACGAGCTGCGGCGGCGCAGCGTCAACGACTGGGTGCACCCGGGCGACGCGCCGGAGGTGTGGCGCATGCACCGCGAGCTGGTCCGCGGCGAACGCGACCACTTCCGGGTGGAGAAGCCGTACCCGCGCCCCGACGGCACCGTCCTGTGGACGAACCTCACGGTGTCGCTGCTGCGTGGCGCGGAGGGCGAACCGCGTTACCAGCTGGCTCTGATGGAGGACATCACCGAGCGCCGGCTGCTGCATCTGCGGCTGCGCTACGAGGCCACCCACGACGAACTCACCGGACTGCCCAACCGCACCCTGTTCGCCGAGCGCCTGGAGCGGGTGCTGGCGGCGGGCGAGGGCAGCGGCCGGTTCGGCCTCTGCTACCTCGACATCGACGGCTTCAAGGCCGTCAACGACAGTCTCGGGCACGCCGTCGGCGACCAGTTGCTGATCTCGGTGGCCGAACGGCTCCAGTCCTGCGCCACCTCCCCCGACCATCTCGTGGCGCGCATAGGCGGCGACGAGTTCGTGGCGCTGATCACCGACCCGTCGGGCCGTGACGAGGTCACCGAGCTGGCCCGGCAGGCGCTCGCCGCGCTGGCGACGCCCATCACGATCGACGGCCGCGAGCTGTCCGTACGGGCGAGCATCGGCATCGTCGAGGGCCCCAGCGGCGAGCTGGGCCCGGCGGAGGTGATGCGCAGCGCGGACATCACCATGTACCGGGCGAAGGACGGCGGCGGCAACCGCTACGAGCTGGCCGACCCGGACTCCGACGCCCGCGCCATAGACCGGCACAGCCTCACCAACCACCTGCCGGGCGCGCTGGAGCGGGACGAGTTCTTCCTCGAGTACCAGCCGCTGATCCGGATGAGCGACGGCCGCGTGGACGGCGCCGAGGCGCTGGTCCGGTGGCGGCACCCGGTACACGGGCGGCTCGGCCCGGACCGCTTCATCCCGCTCGCCGAGCACACCGGGCTGATAGTGCCGCTCGGCCGCTGGGTGCTGGAGCAGGCCGTGGAGCAGGCGCGGCGCTGGCAGCGGGAGCTCAAGGAGGCGGGCATCGAGCGGTCCCTCAAGGAACCGCTGCGGGTGAACGTCAACCTGTCCCCGCGCCAGCTGCACCACCCCGACCTCGTACCGGACACGGTCGCCGTCCTGGAGGCCGCGGGCGTCTCGCCCGACTCGCTGTGCCTGGAAGTGACGGAGAGCGCCCTCATAGGAGCCGACGAGGACGAGCTCAAGCCGCTGCGGCAGCTCGCCGAGCTGGGCGTGGACATCGCGCTGGACGACTTCGGCACCGGCTACTCGAACCTGGCCAACCTCCGCCGGCTGCCCGCCACGACGCTCAAGCTGGACCGTTCCTTCACCCAGGGGCTGCAACGGCACCCGGCCGACCCGGTGGACGTGACGTTCGTCGGCGGGATCATCTCGCTGGCGCACGCGCTCGGGCTGCGCGTGACGGTCGAGGGCGTGGAGACTGAGGCGCAGGCGCACCAGTTGCGGCAGCTGGACTGCGACACGGCACAGGGCTGGTACTACGCGCGGCCCGCGGCCCCGAAGGACATCCCGGCCTGCTGGGCGGACTCGGCCTGAGCCACCACATCAAGCCCGTCCGGCGCCTCGGCCCGCGACCAGCTGTCGCTGGGGACGGGCCCGCACCACATCAGGGCTGTCCGGCGCGCCTGGAAGCAAGCCCGCACCACATCAAGCCCGTCCGGCGATTGAGGACGGACCCCCGCCCGTTCCCGGGCCCGCGCCTGCGTACGAAGCAGTGACCCGCCACCGGCGGCTGCCCCCACGGCCGTGGCTGAGGGCCGTCCTCAATTGCCGGACGGGCTGATTTGCCTGAGGTCTCCCCCAAGCGCCGGACGGGCTGGACTGTGCGCAGCTCGGGACGGACGCGGCCGGGGCCGGGAAACCGGGCTTGACTTGAAGCTCGCTTCAAGTTGCACGCTGTCGGCATGACGCAGACACAGACAGAGACACAGACGTACGGCTACACCGAGCTCCCCGCCCTCATGGCCCGCATGACCGGCGCCGAGAAGCACGGCCCCGCCGCCACCTCCACGCTCGACGCGCTGTGGGTGCTCTACGACCGGGTGCTGCGCGTCAGCCCCGGGACGGCCGACTCCCCCGACCGCGACCGCTTCCTGCTCTCCAAGGGCCACGGCCCGATGGCCTACTACGCCATCCTCGCCGCGAAGGGCTTCCTCGACCCCGCGACCCTCGTCGGCTTCGGCTCGTACGACTCGCCGCTCGGTCACCACCCCGACCGCACCCTCGTGCCCGGCGTGGAGATCGGCAGCGGCTCGCTCGGGCACGGGCTGCCGCTCGCCGTCGGCAGCGCGCTGGGACTGCGGGCGCAGGGGCTGACGGATCCCGCCGTGTGGGTGCTCGTCGGCGACGCCGAGCTCGACGAGGGCAGCAACCACGAGGCGATCGCCTTCGCGGGCTCGTACGGGCTGGAGCGGCTGCACACCCTCGTGATCGACAACTCCTCGTCCACGTACGGGCTTCCGGGCGGCATCGCCGCCCGCTTCAAGGCCGCGGGCTGGTCCACCGTCACCGTCGACGGCCGGGACCACGACGCGCTCCACGCGGCGTACACGCGGCCGCACCCCGGGCGCCCGCACGCGGTCGTCGCCCGCGTCGAACCGAAGAACTGACAGCCGCGGCACTGCCGAACGCTGCCACAACACAGCCGCAGCACACCCACACCACAGCCACAAGAGCACCGGAAGGACACCGTCATGGACACCATGCGCGAGCGCTTCACCGGCGTCACCACCCGCCTGCTGGACGAGGACCCGCGACTCGCCGTCGTACTGGCCGAGATCGGCGCGGCGGGCTTCGAGGAAGCCCGTACACAACACCCGGACAGGGTGGTGAACGTCGGAATCCGGGAGCAGTTGCTGGTCGGTACGGGCGCCGGGCTCGCCCTCACCGGCCTGCGGCCGATCGTGCACACCTTCGCCAGCTTCCTCGTGGAACGCCCTTTCGAGCAGGTGAAGCTGGACTTCGGGCACCAGGACGTCGGCGGCGTGCTGGTCAGCGCGTACGGCTCGTACGACTGGCCCGCGGGCGGCTTCACCCACATGTCACCGGGCGACGTCGCCCTGCTGGACACCCTGGACGGCTGGACCGTGCACGTGCCGGGCCACCCGGACGAGGCCGAGACGCTGCTGCGGCACGCGGCGGCAGCGGACGACGACCGCGTGTACGTACGGCTGTCGGAGCAGTCCAACAGGGCGCCGCAGCCGGTCGACGGGCGGAGCTTCGGCACCGTACGGCAGGGCGGGCCCGGCGCACCGGCCGTAGTCGCCGTCGGGCCGATGCTGGACGCCGTACTGGCCGCCACGGAGGGGCTCGACGTGACCGTGCTGTACGCGACGACGCCGCGCCCGTTCGACGCGGCGGGGCTGCGCGCGACAGGCGCCACGGACGTGGTGCTGGTCGAGCCGTATCTGGCGGGCACGTCGTCGGCGGCGGCCAACGAGGCGCTGGCCGACGTACCGCACCGGGTGCTGGCCCTCGGCACGGGGCGCGCGGAGCTGCGCCGCTACGGCACTCGGGACGAGCACCTGAAGGCACACGGGCTGGACGCGGCGTCGCTGCGGGAGCGGATCGCGGCCTTCACCCGGTGAGCCGGCAGCACCCGGTGAGCCCGCGTCAGGCGCTGGCCCCGCGTCAGGGTACGGGCGGTGCCGCCCGTACCCGTTCGTCCAGCCAGGCCACCAGGTCGGCCTCGACCTCGTCGCGGTTGGTCTCGTTGAGGATCTCGTGCCGCGCGTCTTCGTACGCCCGCCAGGTCAGGTCCCGGATGCCCAGGTACCGGAAGTCCTCCAGGAGTTCGTACACCAGCGACATCCCGCTGTGACACGGGTCCTGGTCGCCGACGGCGACGTGGACCGGCAGCCCGCGCGGGATGCGGTCCAGCTGCGCCGGGTCGTTGATCTTCCGTACGCCCCGCACCCAGTCCAGCGAGAGCCCCGCGCTGAACGGGAACCCGCAGCGCTCGTCGGCGACGTAGAGGTCCACCTCGGTCTCGTCGCGGGACAGCCACTCGAAGCCCGTACGGTGCGGGTACGGGTTGTTGAACGCGCCGAACAGGTCCGGCACGAAGTCCGACAGCGCGTCCCGGCCGCCCTTCTCGATCTCCGTCTCCAGCTGCCGTACGGCGGTCTCCGGCTCGCAGCCGGGCAGCGAGCGGAAGGTGCCGGAGAGGATCAGCCCGGACAGCTCCGCGCCGTACTCCTGCGCGCAGTCGCGGGCGAGCTGCGAGCCCATGCTGTGGCCGAGGAGGAAGTGCGGTGTCCCGGCGGGCAGTTCGGCCCGTACGCGGTCGCCCACGGCCTTCAGATCCGCCACGGTCGCCCGCCAGCCGTCGCCCGCGCCGACGGCGCCGTAGCCGCCGGTGTGCTGCGCGGTGCCGCCGTGGCCGCGGTTGTCGGAGGCGAGGACGGCGTAGCCGCGGGCGGTGAGGGTGCGGGCGAACCGGTCGTAGCGCTGGGCGTGTTCGGCCGCGCCGTGCGCGATCTGGACCAGCGCTCTCGGTTCCGCGGCCCGCTCCCCCGGCGCCTCCCCGCCCGTGTCATCGCCCGGCAGCCAGGTGCAGGTGGCCACCGGCGTGCCGGCCGCACCCGTGGTGAAGTCCTTGCGCAGGCCCACTTGTCCGCCTCTCGTCGTTCCCGTGCCGTTCCCTCGTGGATCAGGCTTCCGCCTCGTGGATCAGGCGTCCGCAGCCGGTAACCGTATAGGCACGCACAGGCGGCGTGAAGGAGGCAAGAGCGAGCGCGTTCGCTTCGGGCGCAACCTTTCGCACGGCGCGCGCGCCGGGCGGACTGGTGTCCGAATCTCGACCCTCACATCAACTGCCCAAAGTGCACCGATACTTGACGACTCCGGAAGGTAGTGCGTCTATGCCATTGGGTAATGCTGAGGGGGTACGCCCGTTCACCCCTGACTCGCACAGTGCCAGCACCCGCCCCGCACAGCCCGGACGAGATTGCAACGAGAGAATTTGAGTCAACCTAGCGGAACGATCTTGAACTATTTGTATGACCGTAGACGATATTCTCGTCGGGCACGGTGGGGACGGGACCGCTGCCGAAGCACGACCCCCGCTCGGTGCGCGAGCGGAGGACCCCGCGGAGGAGGGCTCGTCATGGATCGCTACTTCACGGACCAGCGGCACAAGCAGCTGCGTCTCGAAGTGCGAGAGTTCGCAGAACGGGAGGTCAGGCCACGGATACCGCAGATGGAGTCGGCTCGCACCGTCTCCCACGCGCTGTCCCGTCTGATAGCCCGTCAAGGCTGGATCGGAGTGACCGTCCCGCGCGCGTACGGCGGCATGGGCGCAGGTCACCTCGCCAAGACCGTGATCATCGAGGAACTGTCCCGCGAGAGCGGCGCCATGGGCGCCATGGTGCAGGCGTCCCAGCTGGGCGTCGCCAAAATCGTTCACTTCGGCAACGAGGAGCAGAAGAAGGCCTGGTTGCCGGCAATTGCCTCCGGTGACTGCCTCCCCACCATCGCCGTGACCGAGCCCGAGTCCGGCGGTCATGTCCTCGGCATGACGAGCACCGCGGTCCGCGACGGGGACGACTACATCCTCAACGGCAGCAAGGTCTTCGTCGGCAACAGCCACGTCGGCGACCTGCACGGCGTCGTGGTCCGTACGGGCCCCGGCTCCAAGGGGCTCTCCGCGTTCCTCGTCGAGTCCGACCGGCCCGGCTTCAGCCTGGGCGAGCAGAAGCCCTCGATGGGGCTGCACGGCTTCAGCTTCGGCGAGCTGCGGTTCGACAACTGCCGTGTGCCGGCGTCAAATCTGCTCGGCGCCGAGGGCGACGGGCTGTCCGTCGCGTACTCCTCGAGCGTGCTCTACGGCCGCGCCAACCTCACCGCCGTCTCCCTCGGCATACACCAGGCGGTGCTCGACGAGACCACCGCGTTCTGCGCCGAACGGCACCGCTACGGCGCGCCGTTGGCCGATCTGGGCGCTGTCAAGCTGAAACTCGGCCAGATGCAGTCACGGCTGATGACCGCCCGGCTGGCGGCGTACCACGCCGTGCACCTCCTCGACCGGGGCCTGCCGTGCGACGCGGAGCTGATGAACGCCAAGCTCGTCAACGTCGAGTACGCGCTGGACTCCGCCCGTACCGCCATGGAGATCCACGCGGCGGCCGGACTCTTCACCGACCGTCCCGTGGAGCGCTACCTGCGGGACGCCCACCACATCTTCGCGCCCGCCGGCACCTCCGACATCCAGCGCCTGCGGCTCGGCGAGGTGGCGATGGGCAGCGCGAAGGGCTCGTGGTCGCACAAGCTCTCCGATCTGGTGCAGATGGAGCCGACCCCCGCGGTCTGAGGGCGCGTTCGGCCGACCCCACCGGCTGAGCGCGACCGCGCCACCGGCTGAGCGTCTCGCCGGCCGCGGCACGCGGCCACCCTCGAGGTACGGCTCCCGGCACGCACGTGCCCCCGCGCACGTGCCCGGAACGTACGGCCTCGGGCGCGAGGCGTACGTGCCGCCGCGGCAGCGCCCACGGACGCCCGCCACGGCACCTGGAAGTGTTCAGTACGCGTTCGGGAGCGTCAGGAGCGCTCGTGCTCCCGGCGGTGGATCTGGTCCACGAGCTCGGCGGCCAGGGTTTTGATCGTCTCCAGACCCTGGCGTCCCCACGGCCGAGGCTCCTGGTCCACCACGCAGACGGTGCCCAGCGCCATGCCCGTACGGTCGATGAGCGGGGCGCCCAGATACGAGCGGATGCCGATCTCGTCCACGACGGGATTGCCGGCGAACCGCGGATAGTCGCACACGTCCTCCAGCACCAGCGCCTTGCGCCGTACGACGACGTGCGGGCAGTAGCCGTGGTCGCGTGCCATCACCCGGCCCACACCGCTGGACTGGTTTCCCGAGGTGCCGAGTTCGACGGCGTGGTCGGCGCCCGGCGCGTAGAGGCCCGCGAAGTACTGGCGGTCCTCGTCGATGAAGTTCACCATCGCGTACGGCGCGCCCGTCACGTTCGCGAGCTTCCGCGCGAAGTCGTCGAACTCGGGGACAGGCGCATCCCCGATCCCCAGCTCGCGCAGCCTGACCACGCGGTTCGGCGCGTCTCCGTCCTCAGGAGTCAGGAGCAGGTGGGAGGTTGGGTCATATGACATCGGTGACATGCTGACTCCTCGAGTCGATCAGATGCTGTACAAGAGCGACCAGGACCTGGGTGCTGGAACTGGCCTGCCGGGCGTCACAGAGCACCACCGGCACCTCTGGCTTGAGGTCTATGGCGGCGCGCACCTCCTCCGGGTCGTAGTGGAACGAACCGTCGAACTCGTTGACGGCCACGATGAATCCGATGCCGCGCCGCTCGAAGAAGTCCACCGCCGCGAAGCAGTCCTCGAGGCGGCGCGTGTCGGCCAGGACCACGGCTCCCAGCGCGCCCGCCGAGAGCTCGTCCCACATGAACCAGAAGCGCTCCTGCCCCGGCGTGCCGAAGAGGTAGAGCACATGGGCGGCGCTCAGCGAGATGCGGCCGAAGTCCATGGCGACGGTGGTGGTGGTCTTGTCCTCCACCCCCTCGAGGCTGTCCGTGCCCGCGCTTACCTGCGTCAGCAGCTCCTCGGTACTCAGCGGCTCGATCTCGCTGACCGCGCCGACCAGGGTGGTCTTCCCGACGCCGAAGCCTCCGGCGATCAGGATCTTCAGCGCGGTCGGAAAAGGATCAGAGTCGTTTACGGAGCCCATCCAGCACCGCCTCCAGCAGGTCTCGGTCGGTCGCGTGTTGCCCCAGCGGTGCGCGTTCGGGCGCCCGTGCGGTGATGGCACCGCAGTCCACGAGGTCGGACAGCAGCACCTTGGTCACCACCGCGGGCTGACGTATGTGTGCGGCGATCTCGGCCACTGAGAGCGGGCCGCCGCACAGTCCGAGCACATGGGTGTGATCCGGGCCCAGGTAGCTGTGCGGCCGGTTGCCGGTCGCCATCACCAGGGTGAGTAAGTCGAAGTGTGCCGAGGGTTTGGTGCGCCCGTCGCTCACCGTGTACGGGCGCACCAGTCGTCCCGCGTCACCGTCGAGCCACGGGCCCTCCACGGGTTCTGTCATCCCTTAGTGCCCTGCCGGCTGCCGCGCGGGGGTGGCCAGATACGGGCGGACGCTCTTGACGAGCATCGCCATCTCGTAGCCGAGGACGGCGGCGTCCGCCTCGCTTCCGGCGAGCACCGCGAGGCACGCGCCCTGGCCGGCGGTGGAGACGAAGAGCAGCGAGGTGTCCAGTTCGACCACCACCTGCCGTACTTCGCCGCCGTCACCGAAGCGGACTCCGGCGCTGCGGGCCAGCGAGTAGAGACCGGAAGCGAGGGCCGCCATGTGGTCAGCGGTGTCCGGCTCCAGTCCGTGCGCGGCCTTCACCAGGCCGTCGGACGACAGTAGGAGCGCGCTCCGCGAGTGCGGTACGCGCTGGACGAGTCCGGTCAGCAGCCAGGACAGATCCGGAGTTTGGCCGATGGGCGCTTCGCTCACCATGATCGCGTTCTTCTCCTTGAGGGGCGAGGGGCCGCTAGGGGGTGTCCCCGGGGGGCTACCCGCGCTGTCTACCCCTCGGCATAAGTGGGCAGGGTAATATGAGTATAAGAGACAGCTGGCGCGCGTCGAGGCGCGCCGTCTCCTGCTGCACCCGCTGGTGCTCCTCGCGCTGCTCGGCTACCTCGCGTTCCTGGTGTGGCCGGGCGGCGGCCCGGAGGACGACTACCCGGTGCTGCAGCAGGCCGACCAGGAGACGCAGCTCGGCGCGCTGCTGATCGGCCTCGCCGGTCTGCTCGCGGCCAACTACGCGGTCCTGCGCGCCCGCCGGCACGGCACGGAGGCGCACTTCGGGGTGCTCGTCCTGGCGGAGTGGCGGCGTACGGCGGCGCACGCGCTGTCCGTCGTGCCGCTGGCGCTGCTGGTCGCGGTGGTGGTGGCGGGCCAGTACGCACGGGAGGCGGCGCGTCCGCACGCGGTGGGGAACGGTTCGTTCTTCGAACTGGCCACCGGGCCGGTGCTGGTGCTGTGCTTCGGCGCGCTCGGGGTGCTGCTGGGGAAGCTGGTGCGTTCGGCGTACGCGGCGCCGATGGCGGCGATGGTGGTCATCTCGCTGACGTTCGTGATCATGCCGACGTCGGGTGCCGCGCGGTGGCTGACGCCGCTCACCGCGGACGAGCGCGAGGCGGGCCCGCTCCCGTCCGATCTGCTGGGCCGCCCGGCGGACTGGCACGTGCTGTATCTGCTGGGCCTGACGCTGCTCGCCGCGGCCGGCGCGCTGCTGCTGAGCGGCGGCCGTACGGCGGTCGTACGGGCCACCGCCGGTGCGCTGGTGCTCACGGTGGTGGGCGCGGTCGGGCAGGGCGTGGGCCCCTCGGACGAGTTGACGGCGGAACGCGAGCGGGCGACGCGCGATCCGGCGGCGGCGCAGCAGGAGTGCGTACGGCACGGGGTGACGACGTACTGCGCGTTCCCCGAGTTCACGTCCTGGACCGGCGAGTGGCGGAAGGTGGCGGACGGCGTACGGGCGCTGGCGGGCGGCGAGGCCGCGGAGCGGCACGTGACCGTACGGCAGCGGGTGTACGCGCTGGACGAGAGCGGTCCGGGCCGCGAACTCCTGCCGGGACCGCCGGGCGAGGTGACGGCGGACACGACGTGGGGCGGCGAACGCTCCCTGGAGTTCGCGGCGAGCTACGCACGCGGGCTGGTGGCGGACGACGAGTCGGAGCGCGCGGTGTACTGCGACGCGCGGTCGGTCCTCATCATGTGGCTGGCGGTCAACGGGACACCGGACGGCGAGGACGCGTTCGAGACCACGCAGTCGAACGTGTCCGGCGGCGGCGCGACCATCCTGTCCCCGGTCAACGCGGTCAAGATGCGGGACCGTGAACACGGCGTCCTGCGGGCGCTGTTGGACAGGCCGCGGGAGGACGTGGCGCAGCGGGTCAAGGACTCCTGGGCGGAGCTCGTACGCCCCGGCACCTCCACGGAACGCGCCGCAGGACTGCTCGGCGTCAAGGCCCCGGCGGAGACCGCCGCCGACCGCGAGTGGAACTGCGCGTGACGGCGCCCGCGCGCGCGGAGGCGGAAGTGGCGAGAGGCGGCTCCGTAGGGAGGCGGATCGTACGGAGGCGGATCGTGGTCCGCGGCCTGCTGCGGCCGGAGGCGCGTGCGCTGCCCTGGGGGCCTATGGCGACGGGCGCCGTCCTCGGGCTGCTGCTCGTGTCCGTACCGCTGGTGTTCTCGCTGGACGCCGGGCCGGGCGTGGGCGTCAACCTGCTGCGGGTGGCGGCGTTGTGCGGCGCGATGGCCGTCTCGTTCGCGCTGGACGACCCGGCCCGGCACACCACGGGTGTGCTGCCGGTGCCGCGCCCGCTGCGGCAGCAGCTGCGGCTGTGCCTGCTGCTGCCGCCGGCCGCCGCGTGGTGGCTGGCCGTGCTCGGCCTGGCGCGGGCGGGCGGCATGGCCGGCGGCAGTACGGGCGTACCGCTGGCGGACGTGACGCTGGAGGGCGCCGCGCTGTCCGCGCTCGCGCTCGGACTGGCGGCGGGGGTGGTGCGGTTCACGGGGGTGACCGCTCCGGGCCCCGCCGTCGTGGGCGCCGTACTGGCGGCCGCGGTGGCGGGCCTCACGCTGCTGCCGGACGGCGTCGCGCTGTTCGTGCCGCTCGGCGACGAACGCTGGGACCGCGCCCACGCGTTGTGGGCCGCGCTGCTGGTCCTGGCCGCCGCGGCGTGGGCCGCCTGCGGCCCGGAGCCGCTGCGCGCGGGGGGCGCGCGCCCGTTCGGGCGGCTCGGCCGCGGCCCCCGCGCGCGCCGCTCCGGCGCCTGAACCGCACGGGAGCCGCGCCTGCGCTGCCGCTGAGACGCGCCTGAACCGCCGCTGAGCCGCGCGGGAGCCGCAGCTGAACCGCCGCTGAGCCGCGCCGCCGTGGGCCCGGACAGGCCCGGACAGGCCCGTCCGGGGCCGGAAGAGGGCCCGGAACGAGGCCGGAAACCGCCTCGCCCCGCGCGTACGACGTGCGTACGATCCGGCAGCCCCGTCATGCACATGTCTGCCAGGTTCGGGCACTGTGCCCCGCGTCACGCCGCTGACACGATGACTCCTGCCGGGCACCCCTGAGCAGGCAGCGGGCACCGGGCCGGAAGCCGTGGGAGAGCGGCTCGGCCGGGCGCCCTCCGTAAGCCCCTGTGGTGCCCATGCGGTACGACGCCGCGTGCGGCAGGAAGCCGTACGGAGGGCGGGGGCGGAGTCGCAGCCGACGCGCGCCCGTTCCGCGTACCGCACGCAGAGAACGACGGCACGTACGGTGCGTACGCCGGTCACGGCAGGCACGCACGTACGGCAGAACAGCGGCAACAGGGGGATCGTGTGGCACGTACCCAGGACGTAAGGCGAGCCGCCCGCGCGGTGGCCGGAGGAGCCGACCCGCGGAAGGTGGCCGAGGAGGAAATCCGCCGCCGTACGGGCGTCGGAGCGGCAGGCAGCGGATCGGGCGGATCGGGCGGATCAGACAGGGGTGGTTCCGCCGGCGACGGCGGCCAGCAACGGGAGCCCCAGGAGGACGGCATGGACCCGTCCGACTTCCCGGCCGCCAAGGAGCAGGGCGGCGACATCGACACGGTGATGTCGGAGCAGACCGTCCCGCTGGACGAGGCGGGCGAAACGCTCAACCGCAGCGAACAGCGCCGCGAGGACGGCCAGAAGGTGCACGCCATCTGCCCGATGGTGATCCCGCGCGGACGCTCGTTCCTAAGCATGCTGCCGGTGTCGCTGCTGCTCGTGGTCGGCGTCATCGGTACGGCGTCGGTCGCGGCCGTCTCGTCCGGCAGCGCCTTCACCAACCCGCTGTTCGGCTGGCACTACTGGCTGATGTCGCTGCTCGCGGTCGGCTTCGTGTGGTGGCGGCAGGGCATGGTGATGGTCCCCGACGGCTGCCACGCGCTGATCACCCGCTTCGGGAAGCTGGAGCAGGTGGTGGGCCCGGGCCGGGTGATCCTGCTGAACCCGTGGAAGCGGGTGTCGTACATCATCAACACCACGCGCGAGTACCCCTTCAACGCGCCCGTACGGGAGGCCCCGACGAAGGGCGGCGTGAAGGCGTCGATCGATCTGTTCATCCAGTTCCGGATCAGCGACCCGGTCGAGTTCGTCTACACGCTGGGCGCCGTGCGCGGCTTCCAGGAGAAGCTCAGCAACGCCGTCAGCGAGACGATCCGCAGCCTCATCTACGAGCAGGAGGCCGCGACGATCTACGACATGGTGGGCGAGGACACCGGACGGCTGCTGGAGCAGCTGAACCAGCAGTTCCGGCCCGCCGTCGAGCTGACCAACGCCAACATCACGCACGCCGAGCCCGCCGACCGCAACTACCGCATGGACCTGGCCGCCCCGGAGATGGTGCGGCTCGCCAAGGAGGCGTACACCCACGAGTACGCGCTCCAGCTGCGCAAGGAGCAGGACGAGGGCGACCTCAGCAAGGAGCTGGCCACCCGGCAGGAGACCCTGTCGTCGATCCAGGCGGACATCGCCCAGCACCAGGCGCGCATGGACACCGCCGTGGAGCGCGAGACCAACCGCGCACAGGCGCTCGCCCGCCAGCGCTACGTACAGGCCGAGTCCGAGGCGAAGGCCAACGCGGCGCTGCTGGAGGCCCAGGCGCTGGACATCCGCGCGGTGACGGCGGCCGAGGCGCCGGAGATCCTCGAGTACCGCTACCAGCAGCAGGTGCTGGACACGCTGGAGGAGATGGCCGGGCACCTGCCGCGCGTCGTACGCATCGGCGGAGCCGGCGACGGGAACGCCGCCGTTGCCGGTACGGGTGCCGCTGGTACGGGTGCCGGTGCGGCCGGGGTGGACTTCCTCGCGCTCGCCCGCGAACTCGTCGGCGAGCACGGCGCGGAGCTGTTCTCGGCGGGCGACATGGCCGCCGTACGGGACCGGCTGCCGGAGGTGTCCGACCGGATCGCGGGCCGGGAGGCGGAGATCGCCAGCCTGCTGGAGGCGGCGGACCGGCCGACCGTACCGGACACGACAGCCGGTGGAACCACCGCCGGGGACGACGACCGTGACGAGCACACGGCGCACGCCGAGCACACCGAGCACACCGCGCACGCCGAGCAGGACGAGGAGACCGCCGAATGAGCATCGCACGCGCCGGCCGCCGGTCGGTGATCTCGGAAGAGGTCGCTCCCTGGGGCGACATCCCGCAACTGCTGCGCGGCGGCGAGGCCGGCAAGATCACCCCGGTGATCATCCCGCGCAACCGCCAGCGGGTGTGGTGGATGGTCCCGATGTGGCTCGGCGTCCTCGCCCTGCTCACCGGCATCATGCTGAACGTCGAAGGGTCCGGCGCCGACGCCGCGTCCGACCTCGCGTACGGCGCCCTCGCCACGCTCGCCTACGTCGGCGGCGTACTGCTGCTGGTGGGCGGCGGCCTGTGGTGGTGGCGCTCGTCGATCGTGAAGATCGAGCAGGGCACCACCGGCATCCTCACCCGCTACGGCGCGATCGCCCGCACGCTGGACCCCGGACGGCACTTCCTGTGGCACCCGTGGTCGCGGGTGGAGTTCGTGGTGGACACCGCCACGGAGATCCCGTACTCGGCGCCGGTCGTCGCCTGCCCGACGCGGGAGAACGTGCCCCTGCGGTCCATCGAGTTCTTCCTGAAGTTCCGCATCACGGACGCCGTGCTGTTCGTACGGACCATCGGGGCGGGCAACTTCGACCTCGTGCTGTCCAACGCCGTACAGGACGCCATCCGGCAGCGCGGCCGCCAGGTGCGCACGGAGCACGCGTACGACCTGCGCGGCTCGGACGTCGCCGACATGCAGGAACTCCTCAACCGGCAGCTGTCCCGCTACGGCGTCCGCATCACCGGCAGCAACATCCCGGACGTGCAGCTGCCCGTGCAGTACCAGCAGCACCTGGCCACCCGTGAACGCGTCGCCAAGGAGCGCACCGCGTACGAGCAGGAGTGGGGCCTGACCCGGAAGCGCCGTACGGACAGCCTGCAGATGGACATCGAGCGGGCGAAGAAGGTGCGGGACGCGCGCATCGTCGAGGTGCGGGCGGCGCTCAACAAGGCCCGCGAGGACGTCGCGCAGCTGCTCGAGGAGCGCGAGACGGAGGCGCAGAAGGTGCGCTTCGAGATCGAGACGCGCGGCCGCAGCGGACTCATCTCAGCCGAGAACGAGGCACGTGCGCAGCGCCGGCTGGCGCAGGCGTACCGGGACAACCGCGCGGTGCTCCAGTACGAACTGGCCCGCCGCCGCCTGGAGGTCGGCGCGACGCTGGCGGGCAGCGCGCCACAGCCGCTGGTGGTACGTACGGACGGGGGCGGCGGTGGCGACACCTCGGCGCTGTCCACGCTGGTCACGGCGCAACTGCTGCCGCGGCTGGCGGCGCTGCCGGACGGCGGAGCGTACGACGAGGAGGAGTAGGGGCGTTTCGGGGTGTGCCGGGCGGTCCGTGGCCTGCGGGGGGCAGGTCACGGACCGCCCGCCGCCTGGCAGACTCGTAGCCCCTCCCCCCGTAGGGGCGCCCGCTGCCGCGGGGTGCGAGCCGTCGACCGAGAGAGGTCCAGCCCATGGCGGGAAACCTGACGAACTGGGCCCGGAACGTCGAGTTCCAGGCGGCCGGCGGCCTCCGTACCCCGGCCTCGCTCGACGAGCTGTGCGCGCTCGTGGCCGAGGGCGGGCGCGTACGGGCGCTGGGCGCCGGGCACTCGTTCAACCGCGCCGCCGACACGACGGGCACCCTCGTCAGCCTGAGCCGTATGCCCCGGCTCGCGGAGGTGGACACCGGCGCGCGCACCGTACGCGCCGGCGCGGGCATGACCTTCGCCCAACTGTGCGCCGCACTCCGCCCGTACGGCCTCGCGCTGCCCAACCTGCCGTCCACACCGCACTTCACGCTCGCGGGCGCGTACGCCACCGGAACGCACGGTTCGGGTGACGCGCACGGGACGCTCGCCACCGCCGTACGGGCCGTCGAACTGGTCACGGCGGACGGCAAGGTCAGCACGCTGTCCTCTGCTGAAGACGGGGGCGTCGGCGGGGACTTCGATGGCGACTTCGGCGGTGACTTCGGGGGTGCCGTGACCTCTCTCGGCGCGCTCGGCATCGCCACCGCCGTCACGCTCGACCTGTGCCCCGCCTTCGAGGTCGAGCAGCACGTGTACGAGGGCCTGCCGTGGGGCGCGTTCACCGAACACATCGACGCGCTGCCGGCCACCGCGTACAGCGTCAGCGCCTTCACCGACTGGGGCGGCGACTCCGTACGGCTGTGGCTGAAGCGCCGCGTCGGCGACCCTCTGCCGGACCTCGCCTGGACCGGCGCCCGCCCCGCGACCCGCCCGCACCACCCCATCGACGGGATGCCGACGGCCAACGCCACCGAGCAACTGGGCGTCGCCGGGCCGTGGGACGAGCGGCTGCCGCACTTCCGTTCCGGTTTCCTGCCGAGCGCGGGCGACGAGCTGCAGTCCGAGTACCTGGTGCCGCGCACGGACGCCGCCGCGGCCGTACAGGCGCTCCGCACCCTGCGGCCGTGGCTCGCGCCCGTACTCCAGGTGTCCGAGATCCGCAGCGTGGCGGCCGACGGGCAGTGGCTCAGCCCGAGCCACGGGCGGGCCAGCGTCGCGTTCCACTTCACGTGGGTCGCGGACGCGGCGGCCGTCGAGCCCGTGCTCGTACGCCTCGAAGAGGCGCTCGCGCCGTTCGACGCGCGCCCCCACTGGGGGAAGCTCTCCACGACGGCCCCGGAGGCGCTGCGCCGCTCGTACGCGCGATGGGACGACTTCGCGGCGCTGCTGGCGCGGTGCGACCCGGGTGGCACGTTCCGGAACGCGCCCCTCGACCACTACTTTCCGGCGGCCCCTGCGTCGGGCTGACGCGCGCGCCACCTCAAGCCCGTCCGGCGTTTGAGGACGGACCGGGGCGGCCACCGGTGGGCGGGTGGTCGTGTGGCGGCGTGGCCACCGGCAGGTCCGTCGTGGCCGGGGGCCGTCCTCAATCGCCGGACGGCTTGAGTGCGTGGCAGGCACCGCACCGGGCTTGGGCTGTCTGAACACGCGTTGAATGAAATCCGAACACTCCGAACCGCCTACAACGTTGTCAGGGCCACCGCCGTCACACATGTACCAACGCATTTCCCTGCTCACGTCAAGGACCAGGTACATGAAGCTTCGTCGCATACTGTCGGCCACCGCCCTGACCGCCGCGGTCGCCCCGTTAACTCTCCTGGGCGCGACCGCTGCCCACGCCACGGACGACGGCCCCTCGCCGTCCCCGTCCCCTTCCGCGCCGTCGGCGTCGCCCGCCCCGTCGGCCACCGAGCCGCCCGCGCCCTGCAACAACGGGCCTTCCACCATGGTGAGTGTCAGCCTCAAGGGGCTGCCCGACGAGATCAAGGCGGGTGGCGGCTGGCACACGTTCACCCTGGACGTGGCCAACAAGACCGGCACCGCGCTCGGCGCGGTCGAAGCGTCCGTCACCGCCAACAACGGTTCCCCCAGCGAGAACGGCGACCTGTTCGAGCACGCCTGGCTGGAGTTCTGGGACGCCGGTGAGGGCAAGTGGATGAGCCTGGAGGACCAGGGCCGGAACGACGTCCGCGACACCGGCATCATCTTCGGCTTCACCGACCTGGACGCGAAGGAATCGGCCACGCTGAAGTTCCGGCTGCGGGTCGACGCCGGGGCCACGCCCGGCCCGAGTTACGCGGGCGGCGGTGCCACGTACGTGGACCCGGAGGAGGGCTGCACCGACGGCACCACCACCCCGTCCGCCAACTTCGACGTGCTGGCCCCCGGCCAGGAGGGCGGCGGCGGTTCCGAGACGTCACCGGCGACCGAGCCCGGTGCCGCGCCGGACGGCACCAAGCCGCAGGGCGGCGCTTCGAAGCCCGCGGACGGCGGGAGCGGCGAGAGCGGCGAGAAGCTCGCCGAGACGGGTTCCTCCTCCGCGACGACGGCCGTCGCCGCGGCCGGTGCCCTGGCCGTGGTGGCCGGTGCGGGAACGGTGCTCGTCGTACGGCGCCGCCGGGGCGGTGCCGCCTCGGCGTGACGCCTCCGGCTCGTCGGTGCTCCGGCGCGTCCCGCCGGTTCGGGATGCGTCGGGGCCGTACGGGCGCGATCATCGGGGCATGAACACCACCGTACGGCTTGCCCAGCAGCCGGAGGCCGACGAACTGCTCAGCCGTGACCCGCTCGCCGCCCTGATCGGCATGCTGCTGGACCAGCAGGTGCCGATGGAATGGGCGTTCACCGGCCCGTACACCATCGCGCAGCGCATGGGCCGCGAGACGCTCGACGCGGGGGAGATCGCGTCGTACGCGCCCGAGGAGTTCGCGGCGCTGCTCTCCGCGAAGCCCGCCGTCCACCGTTACCCGGGGTCGATGGCCAAGCGCGTCCAGCAGCTGTGCCGGCACCTGGTCGACGAGTACGGCGGCGACCCGCGCACCCTCTGGCGCGATGCGGCGACCGGCCGCGAGCTGCTGAACCGCCTCAACGCCCTGCCGGGCTACGGCAAGCAGAAGTCCCAGATCTTCGTGGCGCTGCTCGGCAAGCAGTACGGCGTACGCCCGGAGGGCTGGCGGGAGGCGGCGGGCGCGTACGGCGAGGAGGGCTCGTACCGTTCCGTCGCGGACATCACCGGTCCGGACTCCCTGGACCGCGTACGCGCGCACAAGCGTGAGATGAAGCAGGCGGCGAAGGCGGCCGCGAAGAAGCCGTAGTCACGCGGGGTCGAGGCGGTCGAGCTCGTCGGCCGACAGGCGCAGGGCGCCGGCGGCCACGTTGGCCGTGAGGTGGTCGGGGTTGCCCGTACCGGGAATGGCCAGCACGTGCGGACCCTGCTGGAGCGTCCACGCCAGCCGTACCTGCGCGGGCGTCGCACCGTGCCCGCGTGCCACGTCGTGCACGGGGTCGGGGTCGTGCACGGTGTCGTCGTCGGCGGCGGTGTCAGCGTCGGTGGAGCTCACGCCCGCCTCGCGACGGGTGCCGGCGATGGCGAAGAACGGCACGTAGGCGACGCCCCGTTCCCCGCACGCCCGCAGGAACGCGCGCTCCTCGGCCGGCGCGGTGCCGATCCCGTACGGGTTCTGCACGCAGACGACCGGCGCGATGGCCTGGGCCTCGGCGAGGTGCGCGGGGGTGGCGTTGGAGATGCCGAGGTGGCGTACGAGTCCGGCGTCGCGCAGGGCGGCCAGCGCGCCGAAGTGTTCGGCGATGGAGCCGTCGGGGGCGCCCTCTTGGCTCGCGGCGCTGTTCGCGCCCGGGCTCGCGGCTGCGGTCGCGGCCGCGCTCGCGCGCCTGCGGCTGGGCGGGACGCGGAGGTTGACCACGTCCAGGTGATCGCGTCCGAGCTGGCGCAGATTCTCCTCGACCTGCCCACGCAACTGCTCCGGCTCCGCCCACCACCAGCCGCCCGACGGGTCGCGGCCGGGCCAGACCTTGGTGGAGATGACGAGGTCGTCCGGGTACGGGGCGAGCGCGCGGTTGATCAACTCGTTGGCGGAGCGGAGGGAGGAGAAGTAGAACGCGGCGGTGTCGATGTGGTTGACGCCGAGCTCGACCGCCCGCCGCAGCACGGTGAGCGACCGCTCGCGGTCGCTGGGGGTGCCGTCGTGGAACGCCCCGCTGCCGGTCAGACGCATCGCGCCGAACCCCATGCGGTGGACGGTGCGGTCACCAAGCGTCCAGCTGCCGGCGGCGTCGGCAGTGACGATCTGTGAGTCCATGTGGAAAGCTGTCTCTTATACAATCTAAAAAAAAAAGTAATAACCACTATGCACGTCCGCCAGACAAGACACTGAGTGTGGCTGCGCCTACTGGACAGCGCTTGGGGCGAACTGCTGCAGATCATCGCCAACGGCTGCTTCCTGATGGACACCTCGGACGGCCGTTCCGAACGGCTGCTGGTCCGCGCCGCGCTCGACGCCCTGCCCGTACGGCCCGGACCGCGCCTGCTGCCCGGCGGCCTCCGCGTCGGCTTCTCCCTGGCCGAGGCGGCGCGCGAACCGCGCTGGGGGCGCATCCCGGTGGCCGCGCGCGACGAGGCCGTGGTGGAATGGCACAGGTCTGGACCACTCCCCCCGTCCTCCGCCGCAGCCCCCGCCGACTCCCGCCCCGCCCCCGCCGACGCCCCGGTGACCACCGCCGTCGACCCCGCGCTGCCCGCCCAGGGCTACCGCCTGCGCACCGGCCCGGACGGGGTGAGCATCCGCCACCGCGACCCGGCCGGGCTCCGCTACGCCCTGCACACCCTCGACCAGCTGCGCGCCTCCCCCGACTTCGGCGGGACGGGCTACGACATCGCGGACCACCCCGACTTCGAGCGCCGCGGCTTCCTGCTCGACATCAGCCGGGACCGCGTGCCCACCCGCCGCACCCTGGCCCGCTGGGTGGAGATCCTCGCCCTGGCCCGCTTCAACCAGTTCGAGCTGTACACCGAGCACACCTACGCCTTCCGCGACCACCGGCAGGTCTGGCAGGACGCGTCCCCGCTCACCGCCGACGACCTGCGCTGGCTCGACGCGCGCTGCACCGCGGCCGGCATCGATCTGGTCGTCAACCAGAACACGTTCGGGCACATGGAACGCTTCCTCGCCCATCCCCCGTACGCGCACCGCGCCGAGAACCCCGACGGCTTCGAGCGCGGCGGCGCCCACCGTCCGCCGAGCACCCTCGCGCCCACGGCCGACAACGCCGCGTTCACCCACGGCCTGCTCACGGAGCTCACCGCACACGTACGCGCCAAGCGCCTGAACATCGGCGCCGACGAGCCGTTCGAGCTGGGCACCGGCCGGTCCCGGGACCGGGCGCGCCGCGACGGCCTGGGCACCGTCTATTTCGACTACGTCACCGCCGTGCTGCGGCCCTGGCTGGACGCCGGGTACACCGTGCAGTTCTGGGCCGACGTGTTCGCGCACCACCCCGAGCTGCTGGACCGGGTGCCGCACGGGGCGGTGCCCGTCGTCTGGCAGTACGACGCGCCGCGGCACGCCGTCGAGGTCATGGACGCCGACGGCGCGGAGGCCGCCGCCTGGCGGCAGCGCGGCACCGAACTGGAGCGCCTGCGCGACGGCTTCGCCGCCCACGGCAGGCTCCTCGGCGACGCCGGACTCCCGTACTGGGTGGCCCCCGGCGCCGGCAACTGGAACGGCGTCCTCGGCCGCCTCGACAACGCCGTGGAGAACATGGCGGACGCCGCCGAGGCGGGCCTCGCCCACGGGGCCTCCGGCTACCTCCTCACCTCCTGGGGCGACAACGGCATGTGGGACGCGCCGTCCGTGGCCTTCGGCCCCGCCGTGTTCGGCGGCGCGGCGAGCTGGTGCCTGGACACGAACCGCGACCTCGACCTCGGCGCCGTCCTCGACGACCACGTGCTGCTCGACGCGGCCGGTCTCGCCGGACGTACGCTGGTGCGCCTGGGCGGGGTGTACCGGCTGCTCGGAGTCCCCCTCCTGAACGGGTCGCCCGTCGCACGGGCACTGTTCCCCGACCCCTCGCTGCCCCTGCCGGACCTGCCCACGCCCGCCGCCCTGGACGCGGCCGCGGCCGCCCTCGCCGAGAGCCGCCGCGACCTGTCCGCCACCGAACCGGCCGCGCAGGACGGCGACATCGTCGTACGCGAACTCCTGCACGCGACCGCCCTCGCGGAGTTCGCCGTGGACGTCCTGCGCGCCCGTACGGCGGCCGGGCCCGGCGCGGACGCCGACGCGATCCCCGCCGCCACGGCCCGCCGGCTGCTGCGCCGCCTGGACCCGCTGCTCACCGAACAGCGCGCGTGCTGGCTGCTGCGCTCGCGGCCCGGCGGCCTCGACGACAGCCTGACGCGGATCGCCCCGCTGCGCCGCCAACTCCTGCGTGCGGCCCACGGCTGACGCGCGCCCGCGACGGCCCCGGCCGTTCCGTACGGCTACGCGCGCCGCCGCGAGCGGGGACGCGGGCGCGCGGCCCAGGAGTTGACGCAGGTCGCCACCGGTGCGGGACAGGAATCCGGCGGCGATGGCGGAGATCCCGGCTCCGGCATCCACTGACCGGCGCCGGTCCGGTCAGACGGCGCCTGCGCGGATCTCCTCGTACAGGCGGGTGGGGTCCTCGGCCAGTGACCTCTTGACGCGCGCGCTCCACTCGTCGGCGAGCACCTCGGCCGCTCCCGCCTCGATCCCGTCCAGGCCGGCGCGGACGGTGTCGGCCGGGTCGCCCTTGGGGCCGTCGTAGGCGGCGCTGAAGTCGGTGTCGACGGCTCCCAGGTGCAGGCCGGTCACGAGCGTGCCCTGCGCGGCCAGCTCTGTCCGTACGCCGTTGGTCAGCGCCCACTGGGCCGCCTTGGCGGCGTGGTAGCCGTTCGTGCCCGGGTAGGGGTGCCAGGACTGCGCGGACAGCACGTTGAGGATCGCCCCGCCCCCGTTCGCCGCGAGGACCGGGGCGAACGCGCGGACGACGGCCAGCGTGCCCCAGTAGTTGGTGTCCATCTCCGCGCGTACGTCGGCCAGTTCGGAGGTGACGAGGTTCGTGAAGCGGCTGATCCCGGCGTTGTTCACCAGAAGTGTCACGTCGCCCGCCGCGGCGGCCGTCGCCCGGACCTCGTCGTCGTCCGTGATGTCCAGCCGCAGCGGCACGGTGCCGGGCAGGCCGACGGTATCCGGACGCCTGGCGGCCGCGTACACGCGCGCCGCGCCGCGCTCCAGGAGCTGCCGGGCGAAGTGGCGGCCCAGCCCCCGGTTGGCTCCGGTCACGAGCGCGACCGCGCCCTCGATGCGTTCCGTCTTGGTTGTGGTCATGCCGGGTACGCTAAAACCTGCCGCCGACGTGAGGGTCAAGTCCCGCCAGGGCCCGGGGAAGGGGAACGCATGCGCATCGGAGAGCTCGCCCGGCGCTCCGGAGTCAGCGTCCGGGCCCTGCGCTACTACGAGGAACAGGGGCTGCTCACCCCCGGCCGCAGCCCCGGCGGCCAGCGCGAGTACACCGAGGACGCCGTCGGCCGGGTCCGCATCTTCCGGCAGTTCTACGCCGCGGGTCTGTCCAGCCGCCGCATCGCCGAACTGCTCCCCTGCATCGACAGCGGCACCACCACCGACCACCAGTGGGCCATGCTCAACGCGGAACGCACCCGCATCAGACGTGAGATCGACCAGCTCACCGCCACACTCGCCCGCCTCGACCGCCTCGTGGGGGCCGCCGCCGACCGCCGCAGCGACCGCCGTACCTGAGCACCTCGCACGCACGGGGCGCCCCGGACGGCTCCGATACGCTTCCCGTATGAGCGGCAAGGGTCGGGCGCGGGACACGTCGGTGCAGTCGGTGGACCGGGCCGTGTCGATTCTGCAGGTGCTGGCCGTGCAGGGGCCGTCCGGTGTGACCGAGATCGCCGAGGCACTGGACGTCCACAAGTCGACCGTGTTCCGGCTGCTCGCGACCCTGGAGGCGCGCGGTCTCGTCGAGCAGGGCGGTGAGCGCGGGCGGTACCGCATCGGCTACACCGTGGTGGAGCTGGCGGGCGGGGCGACCAAGGGGAACGACCTGTCGCTCCTGAGCCGGCCGATCTGCGAGGAGCTCGCCGAGGCCGTCGGCGAGACGGTGAACGTCGCCGTCCACGACGGGGAGTCGGTCATCAGCATCGACCAGGTGATCGGGAACGCGGCCATCACCAGCATCGACTGGGTCGGCAAGCGCACGCCCCTGCACGCCACTTCGGCGGGCAAGGTCTTCCTGGCCCACATGCCCCAGGACGAGGCCGCCGAGTTCCTCGCGCGGCCTCTCGAGCAGTTCACTCCACACACCGTCACGGACCCGGCACTCCTCAAGGAGGAGCTGCAGGCCGTACGCGAGCGGGGTTACGGCGCCGTCAGCGAGGAGCACGAGATCGGGCTGGCCGCCCTCTCCGCACCCGTACGGTCCCTGAACGGCCAGGTCATCGCCACCGTGACGGTCTCCGGGCCGACCTTCCGCATCAACGACGGGACGATCCCCGGACTCGGCGAGCAGCTCAAGGCGGCGGGCGACCGGATCTCGTGGCGCAAGGGCTACGTCCGGCGCGGCTGACTACCTCCCGGTAAGGGTTGACGACGGGGCGACGCGCGCCGCACATTTGTTTCGCATAGCGCTGTTGTTTCGCTTTGCGAAACGCCAGAAACGCGACGCGATCGGCGCTCGGCGGTCAGCGCCTTCCGGTCAAGTCGCCGTCGCCGCCCGGTCACAGAGCCCCCTAGGAGCGAATGTGCGAGCACCGGCAACGAACTCCGATCCCCTCCTCCAGCCGTTCCGGCTGAAGCACCTCACCCTGCGCAACCGCGTGGTCAGCACGTCCCACGAGCCCGCTTTCGGGGAGGACGGACTGCCCAAGGACCGTTACCGCGCCTACCACTTGGAGAAGGCCCGCGGCGGCGTCGGCCTCACGATGATCGGGGGCTCCGCGGTCGTCTCCCCCGACAGCCCGCCCTCGTTCGGCAATCTGCTGCTGTACCGGGACGAGATCGTGCCGTGGCTCCGCAGGCTCGCCGACGACGTACACGGCGCCGGTGCGGCCGTCATGTGCCAGGTCACCCACCTGGGGCGGCGTACGAGCAACCACTCCGGCGACTGGCTGCCGCTGGTCGCCGCGTCCCCGCTGCGCGAGCCCGCGCACCGCGCGTTCCCCAAGGCGGCGGAGGCGTGGGACCTGGACCGGATCACCGCCGACTACGCGGCCGCGGCCGTACGCTGCCGGGACGGCGGCCTGGACGGCATCGAACTGCAGTCGTACGGCCACTTCCTCGACAGCTTCCTGTCCCCGGCGACGAACCACCGCGACGACGAGTTCGGCGGCGACCTCCGGCACCGTATGGCGTTCCCCCGCCGGGTGATCCGCGCCGTACGCGAGGCCGTCGGCCCGGACTTCGTCGTCGGCATCCGCATGGCGCTCGACGAGGCACAGCCGGGTGGGCTCGTCTTCGACGAGGCGATGGCCGCGGCCGAGCAGTTCAGCGCGGACGGCATCGACTTCATCAGCGCGATACGCGGGTCGATCGAGAGCGACGCGGCGCTGTCGCGGACGATCCCGTCCATCGGCACTCCGCTCGGCCCGTTCCTGGAGTTCACCGGAGAGGTACGGCGCCGGCTCGACATCCCCGTCATGCACGCGGCACGCGTCGCCGACCCGGCCACCGCGCGGCACGCCCTGCGCGAGGGGCTGCTGGACCTGGTCGGCATGACCCGGGCACAGATCGCCGAGCCGCACCTGGTCGCCAAGATCGCGGCGGGTGACGAGGAGCGCATCCGGCCCTGCGTCGGGGCGAGTTACTGCCTGGACGCGATCTACGACTCCGGGGACACCAAGTGCATCCACAACCCGGCGACCGGCCGCGAGCTGCGGATCCCGCACACCATCCCCCGTACCGGCGGCCGCCGCAGGAAGGCCGTCGTCGTCGGCGGGGGCCCCGCAGGCCTGGAGGCCGCACGCGTGCTGGGTGAACGCGGCCACGACGTCGTGCTGTTCGAGGCGGGCGACCGGCCCGGCGGGCAGATCCGGCTCGCCGCACGCAACCCCCGCCGCCACGATTTGCTCGGCATCGTCGACTGGCGGGTCGCGGAGTGCAAGCACCTCGGCACCGACCTGCGCCTGGGGGCGTACGCCGAGGCCGGTGACGTACTCGACGAACATCCCGACCTCGTCATCGTCGCCACCGGAGGCATGCCCAACCGCTCGTTCCTCACGGAAGGAGAGGACCTGGTCGCCGACACCTGGGACGTGATGTCCGGCGAGCTGCGCCCGCGCGGCGGCAGCGACGTACTCGTCTACGACGACCACGGCGGCCACCCCGCGATGGACGCCGCCGAGGTCCTCGCCCCGTACGGCGCCCGGCTGGAGTACGTGACGCCGGAACGCACCCTGGCGCCCGATGTCGGCAGCATGAACTCCCCGGCCTATCTGCGGGCGTTCACCGAGCACGGCGTGACCGTCACCCTCGCGCGGCGCCTGCGCTCGGTACGGCGCGACGGGGCCGGCCGGCTCACCGCGACCCTGTACAGCGAGTACGCCGGGACCGAGAGCGAACGCGCCGTCGACCACGTCGTGGTCGAGCACGGCACGCTCCCCAACGACGAGCTGTACACCGCCCTGCTCCCCGGGTCCCGCAACCTCGGCGAGGTCGACCACCGCGCCCTGCTCGCGTACGAGGAGCAGCGGGTCGTACGCCACGAGGCGGGCGGCTACCAGCTGTTCCGCATCGGTGACGCCGTCACCAGCCGCAACATCCACGCCGCGGTGTACGACGCCCTGCGGCTGTGCCTCCCGGTCTGACGAGCCATCGGACGAGCCATCGGAGAGACGCCATGAACGCTCCACTCCCAGCCCCGGCCCCTGCCGCAGCCCCCGCCGACCTCGTGTCCCGCCGCGTGGCCGGCCACAGCCTCGAAGCGCCCTTCTACGTCAGCGACGAGTTCTTCCGCCTCGACATCGAGGCCGTCTTCGCCCGCAGCTGGATCTTCGCCGCCGCCGAGGCCGAACTCCCCGAACCCGGCGACTACATCACGGTGGACATTGGCCCGTACTCCGTCATCGCCGTACGCGACGACGACGAGAACGTACGGGCCTTCCACAACGTGTGCCGGCACCGCGGCGCCCGCATCCTCAACGACGAGCGCGGCTCCGTGGGCAACATCGTCTGCGGCTACCACCACTGGACGTACGGCGTCGACGGCACGCTGCTGCACGCCGAGTCGCAGGCCCCCGGCTTCGACCCGTCCTGCTTCGGGCTGAGGGCCGTACACGCGCGCACCGTCGCCGGGCTCGTCTTCCTCTGCCTCGCCCCGGAACCGCCCGCCGACTTCGACGAGTTCGCCTCCACCGTCGAGCCCTACCTCGCGCCGCACAACCTGCCGCGCGCCAAGGTCGCCGCGCAGACCGACCTCGTGGAGCACGCCAACTGGAAGCTCACGATGGAGAACAACCGGGAGTGCTACCACTGCGCCGGCCATCCCGAGCTCCAGCGCTGCTACTTCCCCCTCTACAACTTCACCGAGGACGAGGTGCCCCCGGCGCTGCGTACGACCTTCGCGCGCTTCCGGCGGGCCGACGCGGAGGCCCGCGCCACGTACGAGTCCCTGGGCCTGCCGTACGCGGCCGTCGAGGAGCTGGACACCCGGCCCACCGGCTTCCGCATCGAGCGCGAACCGCTCGACATGGCCGGGGAGTCCTTCACGTACGACGGCACGGCCGCCGTGAAGCGCCTGCTCGCCGACTTCCCCACGGCACGGCTCGGCCACCTCGGCCTCCATCTGCAGCCCAACGCCTGGTTCCACGTCGCCGCGGACCACGCGGTCCTCTTCTCCGTCGTCCCCCTCGCGGCCGACCGCACCCTCGTACGCACCACCTGGCTCGTCCACGCCGACGCGGAGGAAGGCACCGACTACGACCTGGACACCCTGACCGGCGTCTGGGCCACCACCAACGAACAGGACGCGGTCTTCGTCGCCCGGGCGCAACGCGGCATCGGCAGCCCCGCCTACGTGCCCGGCCCGTACAGCCCGACCGAGTCCCAGGTCGAGGACTTCGTCAACTGGTACGTCAGCCGGCTGAAGGCACACCTGGAGACAGACGTGACGGCGGAGCGGAAGGCAGAGCGGAAGGCAGACCGGACGGCAGAACTGGAGGAACGATGACGACAGCGACCATGACGGCCGCCGGCTCCCCGGCCGCCTGGGGCGACGGGACGCTGGTGTGCAGGCGGATCCACGACGTCACCGCCGACGTGAAGACCTTCGTGTTCGAGCCCGCCGAACCCCGGCTCTTCCGGCACGACCCCGGCCAGTTCCTCACCCTCGCCCTCGACATCGGCGGCCTGCGCGTCGAGCGCTGCTACACCATCTCGTCCGCGCCGACCCGCCCCGACCTCATCACGATCACGGTGAAGCGCGTACCGGGCGGCCTGGTCTCCAACTGGCTCCACGACCGTCTGGCACCGGGCGGCACGGTGTGGGCGACGGGGCCGCTCGGCCGGTTCTCGTTCACCTGGCATCCGGCGCCCGCGTATCTGTTCCTGTCGGCGGGCAGCGGCGTCACGCCGCTGATGTCGATGACACGGACGCTGTACGACCTGGCGCACCCCGTGGACGTCGTGTTCGTCCACAGCGCCCGGAGCTTCGACGACGTCATCTTCCGCCAGGAGCTGGACTTCATCGCGGCGACGGCGTCACACATCCGCGTGAGGCACGTCCTCGACGACCGCGGGGAACAGCTGGACGCTCGTACGCTGCGCGAGGCCGCCCCCGACTTCGCCGATCGCGAGGTCTTCACGTGCGGGCCTGCGGGGTACATGGCGGCCGTACGGCGGATGCTCACGGCCGAGGGCTGCGACATGTCCCGCTACCACGAGGAGAGCTTCGACTTCGGCCAACTGCCCGCCGCCGGGCCCGTACCCGACGCCGACGCCGAAACCGACGCCGAAGCGGAACCCGAAACGGAGCCCGGCACCGGCACCGGCACCGGCTTCAAGGTCGAACTGGCCCGCAGCGGACGCACCATAGAGTGCGACGCGGAGACACCCGTCCTGGCCGCCGCCGCCCGCGCGGGAATCACCCTTCCCGCCTCGTGCGCGCAGGGCATCTGCGGCACGTGCAAGACCACCCTGCTGGAGGGCTCCGTCGACATGCGGCATGGCGGCGGCATCAGGCCCCGCGAAATCGCCGACAACAAGATCCTGCTGTGCTGTGCGAAGCCGCGGGGCGATCTGGTCGTCGACGCGTGACGGCACCGTCCGGAGCGACCGCCTCCCGGACCTGCGACGAGGGAAATTCGCCCCCTGTGCACTTCTGACTGACCGTCTATTGTTGCTGGCGCCAAGTAGTTCACAGGGGGTCGCATGCACAGCGGAGACAGCACCGGGGCCGGCGGAGCGGACGGCGGGGGTGGCGCCGGCCCACAGCATGCCGCTGGGGCGGGGGGGGGCGAGCACGGAAGCCTGGGCGTTGCGGTGGCCGTGCGTCTTGCCCAGCCGGACGACGGCCTGCCACGCCTCGGTCGGCGCGGCCCACACCGGGGTGTCCAGGTCGTCGGAGCGCTTGGCATCGTCGTGGGCGTCCGCGTGCTGCCGCATGACGCGCTGGTGCGCCTCGGCGGTGCGTGCGTAGCCCTCGTACGGGCCCACCGCGGCCGCGAGTTCGGCGGAGCGGCGGTAGGAGGTGCCGGTCATCAGGGAGGTGGTGCGACTGTAAGCATCGAGTAGGAGTCGCCAGCATAGATTGGCACTATTGTTCGATTTCTGGCTGCGGCCGCTACCGAGGCCCATACGTAGGTAGAAGGGGCAGGGGGGAGATGTGTATAAGGGGCAGGTCGGGGGTTGCGTACGGAGCGCAGCGGGGAAAACCGCGGAGCGGCGTGCGGGAAAGCGACGGAGCGACATAATTCGGTGTGCCGGCGCCTGCGGACGCAAAGTGACCGCACCCGTGGGCACACCCGGCACGTACCGCGCGCTCCGCGTACCGAACGCACCGTGCGTACCGAACGCACCGTGCACACAGGGAAGTCCGCCGCCAGAAGGGACACCAGCATGGTCGACCCCGCACCGCGTGCGGAACTGCTGCTGCGCCAGGACGTCACCGAGAGCCAGTCGGCGGAGCTGATCGCACACTTCGAGGCGCGGGGCTTCCCCGTACGCGCCCGGCGGGCGCTCGACCACCGCGGCCCGGAGGACCTCGGCTGGGTGGTGCTGGCCGCGCTGCCGCTGCAGGCGTTCCTCAGCGGGCTCGGCACGGAGGCCGTCGCCGACGCCTACCGCGGGCTGAAGCGCCTCGTGGACCGCTTCCCGCGGAACGGCGCGCGGAACGGCGACGGGAGCGGGCGGGACGGGCGCGGCACGGGCCCGGAGCCGGGCCGGGAGCCACCCGGTGTGCTGGTCCTCCAGGACTCGCGCAGCGAGCTGCGGATCGTGCTGGAACAGGGCCTGCCGAGCGAGGCGTACGAGCAGCTGATGGAGCTCGACCTGACGGCGTTCCGTACGGGGCCGCTGCACTACGACCGGGCGCTGGGGCGCTGGCGGTCGGAACTGGACGAGGCCGCGGGCTGACACCACCGCAGCCGGCCGCACACGGGCAACGAATCGACACCGGGCGCCACGGAAGGGGACGCGAGCATGGTGCGGGACACCTCCCTGCGGCACGCCCGGCGGTCGGTCGCCGAGGGTGAACAGCGGTTGGAGCGGGGCGACATCGCGGGGGCCGAACGCAGCTTCTGGGAGGCACTCGCGGCACTGCCCGAGTCGCCGCCCTCGGACCTCTCGGACGCACCCGCCGCCGGACCCGACACCGGACCTGGCACGGGCCCCGAGGCCAGGCCCGAGGCCGACCCCGAAGCCGCCGCCCTCCTCGCCGCCGCCCGCGTCGGGCTGGGCCGTGCCGCGCTCGCCGCCGCCGAACCCGGGCGCGCCGTCCCGCACTTACGCGCCGCCCGGCAGGCGCGGCCGGACAGCGCGGACGCCTGGTACTGGTCCGGCTGCGCCGCCGCCCACAGCGGCGACCACGACGCGGCCGAAGACCACCTCACCGAGGCGGCGCGACGCGAGCCCGGACGGGCGCGCACGCTCGTGCAGCGCGCGTACGTGCGCGTACGGCTGGACCGTCCCGAACAGGCGCTCCAGGACCTGCGCGCCGCCGGGCGCATCAGCCCGCTGGACACGGACGACCAGTGGCTGGCCGCCCTGCTGGCGCTGCGGTCCGGCGAATGGCGGGCCGCGGCGTCCGCGTTGCGCAGGCTGCTGGACCAGGGCCCGGCCGAACGGGCGCCGCAGGCGCTCGCGCTGCTCGCGTTCGCACTGGAGCGGCAGGGGGAGCTGCCGGCGGCGCTGTCCGCGTACGAGCGGGTGCTGGCGGACGGCCACCGCGACGACCGGGTGCTGCTCCGACACGGGCTCGTCGCGTACCGGCTGAGCCGCTACGGCGACAGCCTCCGCTCCTGGACCGAGCTGAGCGGGCGGCACCCGGAACGTGCCCGGCTGAGGACACTGACCGCGCAGGCCACTTACGCGTCCGCCGCGGAGCCGCTCCGGCGGAAGGACTTCGAGTCGGCCGCCGAACTGCTCGTACGCTCCGAACCGGAGCTCACAGGCCAGGCGCACCCCCCGCAGAACGGTGCCTCCGGAGCAGAGGGTGCGGCCAGCGCGGCCGGTGCGTCCGATGCGGCCGGAGCGCGGGAGGCGCTCGAACGGCTCGACGCCGCCCTCGTCGAACTCCACCTGTACGCGGCCTGGGACGCGGCCGCACAGCGCGAAGAAGGCGGCCGCGAGCGCGCCCGCCGGCATCTCGGCGACGCCGTATGGCGCCGCCCCGACGACGTACGCGCGCTCCGCGCCCTCGCCGCGCTGGAGTGCCACACCGGGTCGCACCGGCAGGCGGCGGCCCTGTGGGCGCGCGCCTTGCGGCTGCGGCCCGAGGACGCGCGCGCCCGGCACGGGCTGGCACTGTGCCGGGCGCACACGGGGCAAGAGGAGCTGGCGGTACGGGCGTTGGCCGCGGCGCCCCGTACGGATGCCGATGCCGCTCCCGATGTGCCGTCCGCGCAGGCCCTGGCGGCGCTGCACATCCGGGCGGGGCGCTGGGGCGAAGCCGCCGCCGTACTGGAGCCTCTCCCGCCCGGAGACGTACGCGACGCGCTGCTGGCCGAGTCCGCCTACCGGTCCGGCCGGGACGGCGGTGACGACCGTACGGGGGTGTGGCGTGCCGCCGCTCACTGCCGTGCCGGGCGCGCCGACGCCGCCCGCAAGGCGCTGCGGCACCTGGGCAACGGCGCGTCCGTTCCGCCAGGCGCGGAAGCACCGTACGGGGCCGACTCACCGTACGGAGCCGACGGGCAGCAGCACCGTACGGAGGCGCCGCACCGCACGAACGCACCCCGTACGGACACACCCCGTACGAACGCACCCCGTACGGACGCACCCCGTACGGACGCGCCTCTCCCGACCACCGCACCGGCTACGGCCGCCGGCGCCCGTCCTGTGCGCGAGACGGGGCTGCTCCTCCGGCAGGCGGCGCTGAACCGTACGGCACGCGCCGTGGCGGCGCCCGGCGACGAGGCGGACAAGCTGTGGGGCGCGGCGTCCGCGCTGCTGCACGCCGGTCGCCAACTCACCCCGGGCCTGGGCGGCTCGTCCGTCCTGCACGCGGCCGTGCTGCTGCGCGGAGGCCGCCGCGACGACGCCCTGGAGGTCCTCGGCGAGGCCGCCCGCCACGCGCCGACCGACCACCGCCTCACCCACCCGCTGGCCGTCACCCTCCTCAACACCCTGAACGCGGCCAAGGGCCCCACCTCGGAGGCCACCTGGGAACGCTGCATAGCCACCTGGACCAGCGTGCTGCACACGGACGCGTTCTGGCGCGACCTGCGTACCCATGCCGTACGGCGCTACGAGGAGTCGCTGCCGCGTTCGGCCGACGAGTCGCTCCGCAACTCCTTCCGCGGCTACCTGGAAACCTGGCTCCCGGAAGGCGCGCCCGGCGCGCACCCGCGGCTGCTGCTGCACCGCGAGACGGAGGCGGCGGAGGCGCTGGCAGAGAGCGGCGGCTTCCCGCTGCCCCGGGCGGCCGGCGGGCCGCCGCTGGTGTGCGGGCCGCTGCGGATCGCCGAGCTGGGGCTGCAGGAGAGGTTCGGCGAGTTCGTGGCGGAGCAGGGCGCGGAGAGCACCAGGGCGCGGCTGCGCACGTGGTTCTCGCAGCTCGGCGTCGCACACGCGCAACTCGTCGCCGGACGCCCGAGGGAGGCCCTGGAGGCGCTGACGGACCTGCGCTGCCCGAGCTGCCGCGGGGTGCGCTCACGCGGCCGTACGCGGCCGGGCGCCGGGCGGGTGGCGGTGTGGAAGCTGCGGGCCCGCCCGATGGCGTGCAGGGAGGGCTGCGGGCGCTTCGACGAGTTCAACCCGGCGTACGCCGCGCTCCCGGACAAGTTCCGGAAGCTGTCGGACGACGCCGTCGCGCTCGCCCTGGACACCCTGCTCACCCTCGGCCTGAACCATCTCACCGACAGCGAGCCCGACTTCGCGGAAGTCGCCTCCTGCTGGCGCGAGGCGATGGGCCGCGCGCAGGAACTGGGCTCCGTACGGGAGACGCAGGGCGTGATCGCGGAGATGGCTCTCGGCCGGGCGGAGACGCTGCACAGGGCGGAGAGCCTGGACGCGGCCGTCGCCGTGCTGGAGACGGCACACGACCTGCTGGACGGAGACGAGAAGGGCCGGGTACAGGGTCAGTTGGCCGCCGCTCTCACGGACCGGGGGATCATCGCCGCCAACAACGACCCGCAGCGGCTCGAGCAGCCTGCCGAGGACCTGCGCCGCGCGGCCGACCTCAATCCGCATCTGCTCCGCGCGCAGCTGAACCTCGGCATCGTGCTGCGGGTGCTGGGCAGTTACCGGATGCGCGACAGACGCCTCGCGGACGCGCTGGCCCTCCTCCAGGAGGCGATCGACCGGCTCAACCAGACGCTCCGGCGCAGCCCCGGCAACGAGGAGGTGGAACGGCTCCTGGAGGAGACCCTGGCCGACATGCGCGGCTTCCTCTGACCCGGAGCAGACCGACCGGCTCGCAGTGGAGCCACCGCCCCACAGCGGACCGACCCCGAAGCAGACCGACCCGTAGAGCAGGACCGGCCCCACCGGACCGGACAGGAGGTGACGACAGTGGCGGAGTACGAGGAACTGCGCGTCCGCGTACGCGAACTCGGCGGCGGCCGCTACCTGGTGGCGGCGAACGGCCCGTCGTCGGCCGCGGACGTCATCGAGCTGAAGGGCGGTACGGCGGCCGCTGCGGAACTGCGGGCGGCGTACGAGAGCCTCATCCGGATCGAGCTGGCGGAGGCTCCCACCGGTGACATCCCCGTCGCCACCCGGTTGCTGAACCTCGGGCGTGCGGTCTTCGAAATGCTGCTCACCCGGCCGCTGTTCGACTGCGTCCTGGAGGCACAGGACCGGGCGCAGCGGCAGCGGCCGCAGCGGCTGCTCCGGCTGAGTTTCAGCCTGCCGCGCACGCTGAGCGACCTGCCTGTCGAGACGGTGACGACGCCGGCGTCCCATCCGCAGCAGGCGCTGGCGCTCCACCACAACCTGTCCGTCGTCCGTTCGCTCGACGGAGACTCGCCCGGCGCCCGCCTTCCGGACGCCGCCGCCGAACCGGAGCAGATCCGGCTCCTGGTGGCCGACGCCTCGCCGTCCGGCTGCGGACTGCGGCCCGTACAGAGCGGGCCGGAGTTCGCCGAGCTGGAACGGCTGGCGTCCGGGCCCGCGTTCGAGCTGAAGCCACTGCACCGCGCGACGCGCGGGGACCTGCAGAGGGAGCTGCTGGCGTGCGCCGACCAGCCCACGATTCTGCTGCTGATGGCGCGCGGCGAGTACGACGACACCGCAAGCGAGGGCGTCGTCTATCTGGAGACCGAGGACCACTCCTGCGACCGGATCACGGGCCGGCTGCTGAGCGGAATGCTGCTCCAGGCGCGGCAGTTGCGGCTCGTCGTGCTCAACCTGTGCTCGGGGGCCGAGAGTACGGAGTCGGAACCGTTCTCCGGCCTGGCCCAGGCGCTCGTCGGGCAGGGCATGCCCGCGGTGGTGGCCATGCAGGGGAGGATCAGCGAGAAGGCGTCCGCGCGCTTCAGCCCGGCGCTGCTGCGGGGCGTCGCGGCGAACATGACCGTCGACGAGTCGGTCGCACAGGCCCGCCGGAACATCGCCAACGTGCCCGGCCACACCGAGATCGAGTGGGCGACGCCGGCGCTGTTCCTGCACGGCGAGTACCGGCACGGCTGGCTGTTCAAGGCACGCGAGATCCGCGACCCCGGCGAGTACGACGATCCGCTGCGGGTCGGCGCGGAGGCGCTGCGCGACTACGAGGGCCAGTCGCACCACGTGTCGCCCGCCGGGATGCTGGCCGCCGTACGGCACCTGCGGCTCGGCGGCGCGTGGGAGCGGGTGCTGCGGATGACCGAACACGGCATTCCGCAGTACGCCGACGAATGTGACTGGCTGAGCGACGAGGCCCGGGCCGAACTCGCCTGGCCGCACGTCGAGTCGCTGTGCCGCGCGCTCGCGTCGGACGGCGATCCGGACGCCGCGGACAGGCTCCTCGAAGCGCTGCGCCGGAAGCTGCCCGAAGCCGGGGTCACGGAGTGCCTGGAGGGAGAGGTACGGCAGCTGCGGCGCCTCTCCGAGACGGCATCGCGCGCCGCGCGCGCGGAGGACGACGGGGACTGGGACGGCGCGCTCCGGCACTACGACGAGATCCTCGCCGTACGGCCGCACGGCTTCCACGACGTGGCCGCACGGCGCGCCGCCGTGTGCGAGGAACGCCGGCTGGCCGAGGTGTACGCGGCGGCCGAACGGCACCGTACGGAGGGCGATTGGCGCGAGGCGGCGAGCGGCTACGCATCGGCCGCCGCGAGCCGCCCGTCCGGGTACCGGGACGCTGCTGAACTGGCCGCGTACGCGGAGGGGCGCGCGGCGGAGGCGGAGGGCGACTGGGCGTGTGCGGTGGCGGCGTACGGGCGCTGCCCGGGGGTGGCGGGCGATGCGCGCGGCGTTGCGGGCGACGCGGGTACGGCGGACAGCGAAGCCGAGGGCGCGCGTACGGCGGACAGCGCCGGGGCAGGCGGGGGCGCGGACCTCGCGGACGCGGCGGCGCGGTACGCGTACGCGAGCGCCTGTGCGGCGGCCGAACGCGGTGACTGGCCCGCCGCGCGCGACGCCTTCGCCGCCGCACACGAACGGGGCATCCCGGAGGACGGCTGGTCCCACTACGCGGAGGGGCGCGTCGCCGAGGGGGCCACCGACTGGCCGGCGGCGACGACGGCGTACGCGGCGGCCGACGGCACCGGGGACGCGCCGGAACGCCTCCGGTACGCGCGGGCCCGCGCCGCGGCGGACGCCGCCGACTGGCCGGCGGCCCTCACCGACCTCCAGGCGCTGGCGGCGGACGGCTCCGGTGCGGACGGAGCTGTCGGCCGCCCGGACGAGACGGACGTGGACACGGACGGGGACGCGGACGGGGACGCGGACGGGGACGCGGACGGCGACGCGGACGGCGACCGCGAGGCCGACGTCCGTACGTGGCTCGAGCGCGCCCGTACGGAAGTGCACGCGCAGGCCGTGGCCGCCGCGGGCAGCGGCCACTGGGCGCGGGCGGCGGCACTGTACGCGGCACTGCCCGCACCGGCCGACGGCGCGGGCAGCACGGACGAGGCCTCCGGAGCCGCCCGCTACGCGGAGGGCCGCGTAGCGGAGGAGACCGCCGACTGGCGGCGCGCTGTCGCGGCGTACGACGGCAACACGCACGCCGACGCCCCCGCTCGCCTCGCCTACGCGCTCGGCCGCCGCTGCGAGGAGACGCGCGAGTGGCAGCAGGCGCGCGCCCACTTCGCCGAACTGCCCTCCCGGATGCTCGATGTCGCCGACCGGCTGCTGTACGTGGCGGGCCGCGACGCCGACGAACGGGCCGACTGGCACGGGGTCATCGACGGTTTCGGCAGGCTGCCCGACACGTTCGACGGCGGCGAGGTCGGCGCGCGGCGCCTCTTCGCACGCGCGCGGCTGGCCGAGGAACGGGGCGACTGGGGCTCGGTCCTGGGCCTGCTCGCGGACGTCGAGGACGGCGAGCGCGGCGGTGCGGTCGGCGTACTGCGCCGCAAGGCGGCGGGCCGCTGGGCCGAGGAGGCGGGCGACTGGACGGCGGCCCGCGAGCACTACGGACCGGCCGCACCGTCCGAACCGGAGCTCTCGCGGCTGTTCCACTACGCGCGCGCCCGCGAGCACGAGTTGGGCGGCGACTGGACGGGGGCGCTGGAGGCGTACCGCGAACTCCCCGACGGGCACACCGACGTCGTACCGCGCCGCGCCTACGCGCGCGCCCGGCTGACCGAAGAGGCGGCGGCCGACGAGGCGGGCTGGCGGCGCGCGGGGGAGGCGTACGAGAAGCTGCCCGCGGACCTCGAGGACGTGCCGTACAGAGCGCGATACGCGCGGGCCCGGCAGGCGGAGGAGGCGGGGGACTGGACGGCCGCGCTGAAGGCCGGCGGGGCGCTGGGCGACCACAGGGACGCCGCGGGGCTGTGCGCGTACGCGCGCGGCAGGCTGGCGGAGAGCGCACAACAGTGGGAGGCGGCGGCACAGGCGTACAGCGCGTGCCTCCAGCGCCAGGACGCCGCCGCACGCTGCGCGTACGCGCGCGCCCGTGTGCTGGAGGCGCAGGGCAAGTGGAGCGCGGCGATCGACGCGTATGGCACGGCGCTCACGGAGCCTGACGACGAGGCCGAGGCCGGGGTTGAGTCAGAGCCCGGGTCCGAGTCCGAGGCCGCACCCGACGGTGACGCGAGCGGCGCACAGGACGGTGCCGCGCGCACCGCCCCGGACGGCGCCGCACGCGGTGTGAGGGACAGCGCGCGCACGCGGCGGGAGCGGCTGTGCGCGCTGCGGGAGCAGCTGCCGTGGGCCGACGGGCTGGCGACCGCCGTCCTGGTGGCCGACCCGTCCGCGCTGCGCGATCCGACCTTCCCGTATCTGGCGCTGCGCGACGCGGGCATCGCGCCGGGCTCGTCGGCGGACACGGTGAAGAACGCGCCGTTCGCGCTCATGGAGAACGGCGGCATGGGCCGCCAGGAGCGCATGGCGCTGGACCAGCTCCGGCTTCCGGCGCGCAGGCTGCAACTGGACGCGCTCCTGTACCCGTTGTACGACCCGCAGGCGCTCGCCCGCGCCCTGGCGCGTCTCGCCGCACCGGAAGGCGCCCCCGACGGTACGGGCCCGGACGGCCACGGCCACGACCATGACCACGGCCATGACCACGGCGCGGACGGCGCCGCGCTCCTCGACCGGCTCTGCCGCGAACTGCCCGAAGACGCGCCGCTGCTCGTCCTCCTGGCGCGCGGCCGCGAGGAGGCCGTCGAGGTGTGGGAGGAGCGGCTGCGTGCCGCGCCCGGCGACATGGACACCGTGCAGGCCCTCGCCGTCGCGCGGTTCTGGGAGGCGCAGGAGCTCGAGGACTCCGGCGCCTGGGAACACGCCGAACAGGCGTGGGAGCGTGCCATCGCGTACTGGGCGACCCTCCTCACCGACGACGGCCACTGGACGCGCTGGCGGCGGGCCCGCGCGACCTGCTACGAGCACGCCGTCGCGCCCGAGGCCGTCGCGCAGCTGCGCTGGGAGCTGAGCCGCGATCTCTTCGACCGGCTGTCCGCGTACGCCGAACGGCACGCGGCACAGGGCCGCGCGGAGCACGTACGGACGCACCAGGCGCTCATCAACAGCTGGGAGATCGAGCTGGACAGCGCCCGCGAGCTGAGGGAGGCGGGCGGACTGCCGCTGCCGTCCCCGTACCCGGGCACGGGCAGGGGCAGGGGCGCGGGCACGGCCGCCGGTACGGAAGCGCAGCCAGGGGCGGGCGCCGGCCAAGCCGCCGCAACGGGCACGGGCCTGGCGCCTATACCCACCTGACGCTTGCCACCGAAGCCTACAGAGAGATACGCGGGTGCCCCCGTCGCTGTAACAAAAAAAAACAAAGCGCCACCCCTGGTGTGCGGTGGGTGCGGCGGGCGGGGCCTGCGCGCCGGGCGCGGCTGGTACGCCGGGCGCGGCGGCGAGCCGGCGGTGCGGGCCCGCCTGCGTGGGGACGGGGCGCGGCGGGCGGTCCGCGTACAGCAGGCAGGCGTGCAGCCGGTCCGCGGTGGTCGGCGGGCCGGGGTGCAGCAGGTAGATGCCGGGCAACGGCATCTGCCACGGCCCACCGGGCCTGCACCGCGCATCGGCCTCGGCGGGCGACACGCCGTGCTCGCGCAGCGCACGGCTGTTGAGGACGCGGAGCGGCGCGTCGTTGAGATGGCTCAGGGGACGGGGAGAGAGCGGGGTGTCGTACGTCATGCCCCGGTCGATGCCCAATTGTGGGGCGTGTGCTACCCGTTGTTACAGGGCCGTCGAAAAACGAGGACAACTCTGCCCTAAAGTACGGCAGTTCGATTCCCGCCCCTGGGTCACTTGCGGTCGCCACATCAAGCCCGTCCGGCGTTTGAGGACAGACTGGGGTGGCCGCGGCCGGTGGCTGGTCAGCTGCGTGGCCGACGCGTCGGTGTTCCGTGGCCGGGGGCCGTCCTCAAGCGCCGTACGGGCTGGATGTGGTGCGGGTTCACCGCGCCGCGCGGGCCGCCTCAAGCGCCGGACGGGCTGGAGGGCAGGCGTGGGGGCGTGGCTTACGGCGACGCCAAGGCGTCGCAGCGCTGCGCCGACAGCGCGCGCGACAGGTCGTCGCGCGACTCCAGGACCAGGCGGCGCAGCGCCGGCGCCGCGTCCTGGTGGGACGCCAGCCACCGGTCCGTCGCGTCCAGCGTCGCCTGGTCCCCCTGCAGCGACGGGTACAGCCCGCGGACGACCGCCATCGCGATCTCGATGGAGCGGGTCCGCCACACCTCCTCCAGCGCCTCGAAGTACCGCGGCGCGTACGGCGCGATCAGCTCCCGCTGACGCTCGCCCGGCTGCCCGAAGCCCGAAATCGTCGCCTCCACCAGCGCGTTGGACAGCCGGTCGGAGCCGACCACCGCGTCCCACGCCTCCGCCTTGACGGCGGCGGACGGCCGTGCGGCGAGGCAGCGGGTCTGGTGCCGCCGCCCGGAGGCCGTGTCGTCGCGCCGCAGCTCCTCGTCCAGTACGGCCTCGTCGGCCTCCCCCTGCGCCGCCAGCGGCAGCAGGAAGGTCCACCGCAGCTCCTGGTCGACGTCCAGCCCGTCGATGCGCGCGGTGCCCGCGAGCAGCCCGCGCAGGAGTTGCAGGTCGTGTGCGCTGTGCGCGACCGTCGCGAAGAACCGGGCCCACGCCAGCTGGTGCCCGCTGCCGGGCGCGGCCAGCCGCAGTCCGCTCAGCGCGCCCTCGGCCAGTTCGCGGGCGGTCTGCTCGCGCGCCGCGGGGGCGGTGTAGTGCACCTGCGCCGTACGGGCCCACGCGTGCAGCATCTGCAGTACGCCGATGTCCGTCTCGTCGCCCGCGAAGCGCAGGACGAGCGCGAGGAAGTCGCGGGCGGGCATCAGCCCGTCGCGGGTCAGGTTCCACAGCGCCGACCAGCACAGGGCGCGGGCCAGGGGGTCGGTGAGCTCGCCGAGGTGCTCGCGGAGGGTGGCCAGCGAGAGCTCGTCGAAGCGGATCTTGCAGTACGTGAGGTCCTCGTCGTTGAGCAGGATCAGCTCGGGCCGTTCCGCTCCTGCCAGCTCCGGTACGGCCGTACGCGGCCCGGTGACGTCCACCTCCGCGCGCGCGTAGCGCTCCAGCGCGCCGCCCGCCGACTCCCGGCGGTAGAGGCCGACGGCGATCCGGTGCGGGCGCAGCACCGGGTGTGCGTCCGGGGCCTCCTGGAGGACGGCGAGCTCCGTGACGCGGCCCTCGGCGTCGTAAGTGGCGTGCGGGGTGAGGGCGTTGACGCCGGCGGTCTGGAGCCACGCCTTGGACCACTCGCCCATGTCGCGCCCGGAGGTCTCCTCCAGGACGGACAGCAGGTGGCCGAGGCGCGTGTTGCCCCAGGCGTGCTGCTTGAAGTAGCGGCGGGCGCCCTCCAGGAAGGCGTCGCGGCCGACGTAGGCGACGAGTTGCTTGAGTACGGAGGCGCCCTTGGCGTACGTGATGCCGTCGAAGTTGAGCTTGGCGTCCTCGAGGTCGTGGATGTCGGCGGTGATGGGGTGGGTGGAGGGCAGCTGGTCGGCGCGGTACGCCCAGGACTTACGGCGGTTGGCGAAGGTGATCCAGCCGTCCCGGAAGCGGGTGGCCTCGACCAGCGACAGCGCTCCCATGAAGTCCGCGAAGGACTCCTTGAGCCACAGGTCGTCCCACCACTCCATGGTCACCAGGTCGCCGAACCACATGTGCGCCATCTCGTGCAGGATGACGTTCGCGCGGCCCTCGTACGACGCCTCGGTGACCCGGCCGCGGAAGACGAACTCCTCGCGGAACGTGACGCACCCGGGGTTCTCCATCGCGCCGATGTTGTACTCGGGCACGAACGCCTGGTCGTACTTCCCGAACGGGTACGGGTAGTCGAAGTGGTCGTGGAAGAAGTCCAGGCCCTGCTTGGTGATGCGGAAGATGTCCTCGTGGTCGAAGTGCCGCGCGAGGCCCTTGCGGCACAGGGCGCCGAGTGGGATGTCCAGTGAGGTGCCGTCGTCGAGGGTGCGCGAGTAGCGGTCGGTGACGTAGTGGTACGGGCCTGCGACGACCGCCGTGATGTACGTGGAGATGGGCTGGGTGCGGGCGAAGCGCCACACCGCGGCGTCTCCGTCGGCGGGCGCGGGTGCGCCCTCCTGGGCGCCGTTGCCGAGCACCGTCCAGTGCGCGGGCGCGGTCACGGTGAAGGTGAACGGGGCCTTGAGGTCGGGCTGTTCGAAGTTCGCGAAGACGCGGCGCGCGTCGGCGGGCTCGTACTGCGTGTAGAGGTAGACCTCGCCGTCCTCCGGGTCCACGAAGTGGTGCAGGCCCTCGCCCGTACGGCTGTAGGCGCAGCGCGCGTCGACGGTCAGCTCGTTCTCGGCGGCGAGGCCGTCGAGGGCGATACGGGTGCCGTCGAAGGCGGTGTCGGCGTTCAGGCCGCGGCCGTTGAGGGTCACCGAGTGCACGGAGGGCGCCACCAGGTCGACGAAGCTGGACGCGCCGGGCTCCGCGCAGCGGAACCGGATGGTCGTGGTGGACCGGAAGGTGCGCTCCGCGCCGTCGGGTACCGGTGCCAGCGCGGACCGCAGGTCCAGCGCCACGTCGTACCCGTCGACGGACAGCAGCTCCGCCCGCCGGCGGGCCTCGTCGCGGGTCAGATTCTCACCGGGCACAACGGACTCCTCGTCTCGGATAGCGAACGCCGTCGGGTCAGCATCGCATGTCAGGACGGCCGGGCACACTGGGGAATGGTCCGGTGCGCGGGCACGTTCCCCCGTCGTACGCGGTGCCGCCGGCCATGCCGACCGCTGTGCCGACCGAATGTGTGAGGAGATCCGAGGACATGTCCGAGAAGACCCCCGTCGACTTCTGGTTCGATCCCGTCTGCCCGTGGGCCTGGCTCACCTCCCGCTGGATGCTGGAAGTGGAGAAGGTGCGGGACGTCGAGGTCCGGTGGCACGTGATGAGCCTCGCGGTGCTCAACGAGGACCGGCTGGACGAGATGCCCGAGCAGTACCGCGAGCTGATGAAGACCGCGTGGGGTCCCGTACGGGTCTGCATCGCGGCCGAGCAGCAGCACGGCAGCGAGGTCCTCGGCCCGCTCTACACCGCGCTCGGCACCCGCCTGCACAACCGTCGCGAGGAGCGCTCCCGCGACCTGATCGCCGCCGCCCTGGCGGACGCCGGGCTCCCCGCGGAGCTGCTGGACGCGGCGGACTCCGACGCGTACGACAAGGAGCTGCGTGCCTCGCACAAGGCGGGCATCGACCTGGTCGGGCAGGAGGTCGGCACCCCGGTCATCGCCGTGCCCGGCGCGGACGGGCGGCAGATCGCGTTCTTCGGCCCCGTGGTCACCCCCGCGCCGAAGGGCGAGGCGGCGGCGCGGCTGTGGGACGGCACGCTGCTGGTGGCGGGGACGCCGGGGTTCTACGAGCTGAAGCGCACGCGGGACGCGGAGCCGCAGTTCGATTGATTGAACGGGCGTGGAACGGCCCCTGTGTGTCACGTCCACACAGGGGCCGTCCCCTTTCCCCGCCTGCCGGGTGAACGGTGAGAAGACGGTCACGAGGCAGACGCGCACGCGGCAGGAGGCCGCCCGTACGCCGTTACGGCGCCAGCAGCAGGTTGTTCGCCCGCTGCTTCGCGGCGAGGTAGCGCCTGTTGACGTCCTGCCAGTCCACGACCCGCCACATGGCCTCGACGAAGTCGACCTTCTGGTTGCGGTACTGGAGATAGAACGCGTGCTCCCACGCGTCGAAGACGAGGATCGGCACGGAGCCCTGGCCGACGTTCCCCTGGTGGTCGTAGACCTGCTCCACCACGAGCCGTTCGCTGACCGGCTCGTACGCCAGCACGCCCCAGCCCGAACCCTGCGTGGTGGCGGCCGCCTTGGACATCTGGGCCTTGAAGCGGGCGAAGCCGCCGAACGACTCGGCGATCGCGTCGGCCAGTTCGCCGGTGCCGTCCTGCTCCAGCGGCTCGCCGCCGCCGTCGCCGGACATGTTGCGCCAGTAGATGGTGTGCAGGATGTGGCCGGACAGATGGAAGGCCAGGCTCTTCTCGAGGCCGTTGATGGAGCCCCACTGGTCCGTCTCGCGCGCCTCCTCGAGCTGCTCGAGGGTGTCGTTCGCGCCCTTCACGTACGCCGCGTGGTGCTTGTCATGGTGCAGCTCGATGATCTCGCCGCTGATGACCGGCTCCAGGGACGCGTAGTCGTACGGGAGCTCCGGCAGTGAGTAGGTCGCCATGCTTGTTTCCCTCCGGGCCTTATTGCAAGTTACTTGCAAGAGGACGCTACCAGCAAGAGGGCATGTGAAAGCGGGGCGGCCCCTCCGTCGAGGGGCCGCCCCGCCTGGTCGGCAGTGCTGCCGCGAGACCCGTGAAGAGCCTGGTGAGAAGGTTACGAACGGCGGCCGGGCAGCCGCTGCCGGACGATGCCGACGACCGAAAGAGCCACCGCGAGCCCCGCCGTCGAGAACAGCTGCGTGCGCGTGTCGTCCTCGCGCAGCATCAGCAGCAGCACCGCCGCCATGCCGGCGAGCGCCACCCAGGTCAGCACCGGGAACGCCCACATCCGTACGACCAGCCGCTCCGGCGACTCCCGCTCCAGCCTGCGCCGTGTCCGCAGCTGCGCCACCGCGATGAAGCCCCAGACGACGAGGACGGCGGCGCCCACCATGTTCAGCAGCCAGCTGAAGACGGTGTCGGGCCACCAGTAGCTGAGCAGCACGGCGCAGAAGCCGAAGAAGGAGGAGGCGAGGACCGTACGGCGCGGCACGCCGCCGGTCACCTTCGCGAACAGCGCCGGGCCCTCGCCGCGGGCCACCAGGGAGTACGACATGCGGGACGCGCCGTAGATGTTCGCGTTCATGGCGGACAGCAGGGCCAGCAGCACCACCACGTCCATCACGTCGCCCGCGCCCGCGACCCCGAGGGTGTCCAGCGCGGCGGCGTACGGGCCGCCCGCGACCGCCTTGTCGTGCCACGGCACCAGCGTGACGATCACCAGCATCGAGCCGACGTAGAAGAGGGCGATGCGCCACATCGCCGTACGCACCGCCTTGGCCACCCCGCGCACCGGGTTCTCCGACTCGGCCGCGGCGATCGTCACCGTCTCCAGACCGCCGTACGCGAAGACCGACGCGAGCAGGCCGACGATCAGCCCGTCGGTGCCGTTCGGGAAGAAGCCGCCGTCGCCGGTGAGATGGGAGGTGCCGGGGGAGTCGGTGCCGGGCAGGAGGCCGGCGATGGCGAGGACGCCGAGGGTCAGGAACGCCGCGATGGCGACGATCTTGATGAGGGCGAACCAGAACTCGTACTCGCCGTAGTTCCGCACCGCGGTCAGGTTCGTGCCGCAGAACATCAGCATGAACAGGGCGACCCACAGCCACGACTCCGTGCCGGGGAACCAGCTCGTCATGATGTCGGCGGCACCGATCGCCTCGACGGCGACGGCCACGCAGAGCAGGCCCCAGAAGATCCAGCCGACGGTGAAGCCCGCCCACGGGCCGATGGCCCGCTCCGCGTGCACGGAGAACGAGCCGGAGGCCGGGTTGGCCGCGGACATCTCGCCGAGCATCCGCATCACGAGCATGACCAGCAGGCCGGAGGCCGCGTACGCGAGGACGATCGACGGCCCCGCGGCGGCGATGCCCGCGCCGGAGCCCACGAACAGCCCGGCGCCGATGACACCGCCGAGCGCGATCATGGACAGGTGGCGCTGCTTGAGGCCGTGCGTCAGGGCGTCGGGCGCGACCGCCTGTTCGGCGGACCGCCGTTCCGTATCCGTCATGGAGGTGCCGTTCCGTGGAGAGTGGGGGGGCATGGCAGGTGGGGGGAGCGACGGAATGGATCATTCCAGCAGCGGCCAGTGTCAGGGGAGCGGCCGGATACGGCAACACGGTGTGAGCGACGCCACCCCGTCCCACCTGCCACCCGTCCCGAGCGCCGGCCGTTTCCCGGCCCGCGGCGCCGTATGCCCGGGGACACTGTCGCGAAACTCACGCGGAGATCGCCATCGCGTTCGGCTAGCGTCGGAAGGTCCGTCCAAGTCCCGTCCCCGCGTACCGGAGTTCCGATGAGTTTTTCCGCCTCCACCGTCCGCCCCGGCGCCGTTCTCGCCGACGTACTCCCCGCCTCCAGCGCCGGCCGCGCGCGCGTCCGCGACACCGTCCTGGTGCTCGGCGGCGCCGCGCTGACCGGCGTCGCCGCGCAGATCGCCGTACCCGTGCCGGGCTCACCGGTGCCCGTGACCGGGCAGACCTTCGCCGCGCTGCTGGTCGGCGCCTCGCTGGGCGCGCGCCGCGGCCTGCTGTCGATGGCGCTGTACGCGGTGGCGGGCGTCGCCGGGATGCCGTGGTTCTCGGAGGGCGCGTCCGGCGCCGCGATGCCGTCGTTCGGCTACATCCTCGGCATGCTCCTCGCGGCCACCGTCGTCGGCGCCCTGGCGCGGCGCGGCGGCGACCGCGGCATGCTCCGTACGGCCGGCACGATGGCGGCGGGGATGGCCGTCACGTACGCGGTGGGCGTGCCGTACCTCGCGGTGGCCGCCGACCTGACGGCCGGCGAGGCGATCGCGGACGGGCTCGTGCCGTTCCTGGTGGGCGACGCGCTCAAGGCGGCGCTGGCGATGGGGGCCCTGCCCGCGGCCTGGAAGCTCGTCGGCGACAAGTCGTAGGCGGCGATTGTGGTCACAGCCGCGGCCGCAGCCGCAGCCGTGTCCGGCGCCGTGTCCGGCGGTGTCTAGACTGCGCGCATGCGCGTCTACCTCGGCTCCGATCACGCCGGCTACGAACTCAAGAACCACCTCGTCGAGTGGCTGAAGTCGGCGGGCCACGAGCCCGTCGACTGCGGCCCGCACGTCTACGACGCCCAGGACGACTACCCGCCCTTCTGCCTCCGCGCCGCCGAACGCACGGTCGCGGACGGCGAGTCCCTGGGCATCGTCATCGGCGGCTCCGGCAATGGCGAGCAGATCGCCGCGAACAAGGTCAAGGGCGCCCGCTGCGTCCTCGCCTGGAGCGAGGAGACCGCCGCGCTCGGACGGGAGCACAACGACGCCAATCTCGTCAGCGTCGGCGCCCGCATGCACACCACGGACGAGGCCGTGGCGTTCGTACGGACCTTCCTCGACACCCCGTACTCCGGCGAGGACCGGCACTCGCGGCGCGTCGGCATGCTCACCGCGTACGAGAACACCGGCGAACTCCCGGCGCTGCCCGGCGAATCCGCCTGAGGTCCGGTCTGTGCCCGAAGGCCACACGATCCACCGGCTGGCCGCCGACCTCGGCGAGCGCTTCGGCGGCCGTACGGTCCGCGCGTACAGCCCGCAGGGCAAGTTCTCGGACGGCGCCGCGCTGCTCGACGGCCGCGTGCTGCGCGGCGCGGACGCGCACGGCAAGCACCTGTTCCTGGACTTCGACGCGGCCGGCTGGACGCACATCCACCTGGGGCTGTACGGCACGTTCCGCTTCGGTACGGGCCCGGCGCCCGCGCCCGTGGGGCAGGTACGGCTGCGGCTGGCCACGCCGGACGCGTACGCGGACCTGCGGGGGCCCACGCGCTGCCAGTTGATCACCGCGGAGGAGAAGGCGGCGGTGCACGGGCGGCTGGGCCCGGACCCGCTGCGGGCCGCGTCCGACCCCGACGCGGCGTGGGCGCGCGTCTCCCGCAGCCGTACGTCGATCGCGGCGCTGCTGCTGGACCAGAAGATCGTCGCGGGCGTCGGCAACGTGTACCGCGCGGAGGTCCTCTTCCGGCACGGCATCGACCCGTACCGCGCGGGCCGCGACCTCAGCCGCCGCGAATGGGACGCCGTGTGGACCGACTTGGCCGCCCTGATGCGTACGGGCGTGCGCAGCAACCGCATCGACACGGTGCGGCCGGAACACATGCCGGAGGCTATGGGACGCGCGCCGCGGGTGGACGACCACGGGGGTGAGGTGTACGTCTACCGGCGTGCGGCGATGGGGTGCCACGTGTGTGGCGGCGAGATCCGCACCGCCGTTCTCGCCGCCCGCAACCTCTTCTGGTGCCCGCACTGCCAACCACTCGGCCCGTCGGCCGCCTGAGTACGGCCCTCAGCCACATCCAGCCTGTCCGGCGCCCGTTCCCGGGCCGCGGTTGAGGGCGAACCTCAGCCAACTCAAGCCCGTCCGGCGTTTGAGGACAGCCCTCAGCCCGCGCCGAGCGGCTGCCGCCGGTGACGGGTCGCCCCATCGTGCGCGGGTGCCGCCCGGGAACGGGCGGGTGTTCGGCGCCTCAACGGCCGGACGGGCTTGATGTGGCTGACGCGGCGCGTCAGAAGCCGTGGGGGAGCCACGGTGCCACGTCACCGCGGAAGGCGAGCGACGCCTCAGCCAGCGCCCCCCGCCGCACTTCCCGTACGCGCCCCGCCCCCGTCAGCGCGCGCAGAGTTACGCGCCCGAGGGACGAGGCGCCTTACTCCCGTACGGATCAAGCGCGGTCCTGCGCGTCCGACGTACGGGAGTTGGGCCGCCCGTGCCCTGGGGTAGTGACGCTGGGCGCGGAGGCCGGGGCCAGCACGACACACTCATCACCGTGCTCCTGCCGACGCATACCGCCAACTCACCAATGGAATGACCCACCAGGAAGTCCGGACGCACACCCCAAGACTCCACCAGCCGGAACAGGGCGACTTCGAACGCGAACAACGCAGGCTGCGTAAACCCGGTCTCACTCAGCGCACCAGCGTCATCCCCGAAAACAACATCCCGCAGCGGCCACTCAAGCTCCCCATCAAAGTGCGCACACACCTCATCAAAGGCCTCCGCAAACACCGGGAACGCCTCATACAGCTCACGCCCCATCCCCAACCGCTGCGCACCCTGACCCGCAAAAACAAACGCCGACTTGCCCTCGGCGCGCGCCGTACCCGCCACCGCGTCCGTCTGCGGCTCGCCGTTCGCCAGTGCCTCCAGGCCCGCGAGCAGTTCGTCGCGTCCCGTGCCGAGCAGCACCGCACGGTGGTCGAGGCGTGAGCGGGTGGTCGCGAGCGACCAGGCGACGTCGCGGGCGCCGTCCTGGGGGTGCGCGCGGAGGTGGTTCAGCAGCCGGGCGGCCTGTGCGCGCAGCGCCTCTTCGCCCGCGCCGGACAGCGTCCACGGCACGAGCGGCAGCGCCAACGGCTCGGCCGCCGGCGCCGTTTCCGCCGTGTCGGCGGCGGCGTCGTCCGGCTTCCCCTCGGCGCCGCCCGCGGACTCCGTCTCCGGGTCCTCGGGTGCGGGCGCCTGCTCGAGGATGGCGTGCGCGTTGGTGCCGCTGACGCCGAACGCGGACACCGCGGCGCGGCGGGGGCGTTCGGCGTCGGTCTGCGGCCAGTCGCGGGCCTCGTTCAGCAGCCGTACGTTGCCCGCCGACCAGTCGACGTGCGTGGAGGGCTGTTCCGCGTGCAGGGTTCTGGGCAGCACCGCGTGCTGGAGCGACAGGACGGTCTTGATGACGCCGACGACACCGGCGGCGGCCTGCGTGTGGCCGAGGTTGGACTTGGCGGAGCCGAGCCAGAGCGGCTCGTCGCGCTGTGCGCCGTAAGTCGCGAGGAGCGCCTGCGCCTCGATCGGGTCGCCCAGCGACGTACCGGTGCCGTGCGCCTCTACGGCGTCCACGTCGCCGGGAGCGAGTCCGGCGGCGGCGAGCGCGTTCCAGATGACGCGCTGCTGGGAGGGGCCGTTGGGAGCGGTGAGGCCGTTGGAGGCGCCGTCCTGGTTGACGGCGGAGCCGCGCAGAACGGCGAGCACGGGGTGGCCGTTGGCGCGTGCGTCGGAGAGCCGTTCGACGACGAGCATGCCGACGCCCTCGGACCAGCCGGTGCCGTCCGCACCGTCCGCGAACGCCTTGCACCGCCCGTCGGGCGCCAGCCCACCCTGGCGTCCGAACTCCACGAAGGCGCCCGGCGTCGACATCACCGTCACGCCGCCGACCAGCGCCATGCCGCACTCGCCGCCGCGCAGCGCCTGCGCGGCCAGGTGCAGGGCGACCAGGGACGACGAGCAGGCCGTGTCGACCGTGACGGCCGGGCCCTCCAGGCCCAGGGTGTACGAGATGCGGCCGGAGGCGACGGACGTCGAGTTTCCGGTCAGCAGGTGCCCGCGCACCTCGTCGGGCACGTCCTTGAGGCCGCTGCTGTAGCCCATCTCGCTGCAGCCCACGAAGACGCCGCTGCGGCTGCCGCGCAGCGAACGCGGGTCGATGCCCGCCCGCTCCACGGCCTCCCAGGACGCCTCCAGCAGCAGCCGCTGCTGCGGGTCCATGGCGAGGGCCTCGCGCGGCGAGATCCCGAAGAAGGCGGGGTCGAAGTCGGCGGCGTCGTGTACGAAGCCGCCCTCGCGCGCGTAGCCCGCCTCCGCGGCGGCGTCGTGCTCCTGCGAGACCGCGCCGTCACCCGTACCGGCGTCCGTACCGGAGCCCGTGGCCGTACGGGCGTCCGTGCCCGCGCCCGCGCCGGGCAGGGCGTCCTCGTCCCAGCCACGGTCCGTGGGCCACGGCGAGATGGCGTCGACGCCGCCCGCCAGCAGCTCCCAGAAGTCCTCAGGCGACTCCACGGACCCGGGCAGGCGGCAGCTCATCCCGACGATCGCGACAGGCTCTTGCTGCTGCGACTCCAGCTCTTGGAGCCGCTGCCGTGTGGTGTGCAGGTCGGCAGTGACCCACTTGAGGTAGTCGCGGAGCTTCGCCTCATTCGCCATTGGAACGTGCCCCATATGGTCGTGGTGATGGAACGGTCTCCACGGCCCGTCAGGAGCGTCCGAGTTCCTGATTGATGAAATCGAAGATCTCGTCGTCCGAGGCCGTGTCCAGCTGCTGGGAGACCTCGGCCTTCTGTTCGTCCTGAGTCGAGGCACCTAGCTCCGACAGCATGCGTCGTAGACGGGCCTCGATGACCGGCCGGGCGTCGTAGTCTGGGGAAAATCTTGAAATCGCTGTGGCGATCCTCTCCAGATCCGCGATCACCGCCGCACCGTCCTCGGTCTCCTCCGAGAAGAGCTGGTCAGTGACGTGCCGCGCCAGATCCGCCGGCGTCGGGTGGTCGAAGACGAGGGTGGCGGGGAGCGCCACTCCGGTCTCCGCGCTGAGCTGGTTGCGCAGCTCGACGGCGGTCAGCGAGTCGAAGCCGAGATCCTTGAAGGCGCGCTGTGCCTCCACCGCCTTCGGGTCGCCGTAGCCGAGCGCGCGGGCGGCGCAGGACCGTACGACGGTGAGCACCGTCTCGCCCCGTTCCTCGGCGGAGGCGTCGGCGAGGCGCCGCAGGAGTTCGCTTCCGGCCTCGCCGTCCGCGGCGGGGCCGCCCTCCGCGCGCGCGGAGGCGTCCGCCGCCTCGGGGAGTTCGGCGAACAGGGGTGCGCTGCGGCGGCTGGTGAAGGCGGCGGCGAAGCGCGTCCAGTCGACGTCGGCGACGACCACGCAGCCGTCCTGTACGTCGAGGGTGCGCTGCAGTGCGCGCAGCCCGCCCTCGGGGGCCAGCGGGTTGAGGCCGCGGCGGCGCAGCTGTTCCTGCGCGTCGTCGTCGGCCGCCATGCCCGCCTCGGCCCAGGGGCCCCAGGCCACGGACGTACCGGCGAGCCCTTCCGTACGGCGCGCCTCGACGAGCGCGTCCAGAGCGGCATTTGCGGCCGCGTACGCCGCCTGGCCGCCGCTCCCCCACACACCGGCGATGGACGAGAACACGACGAACGCGTCCAATTCCTGGGTGCCCAGCAGTTCGTGGAGGTGGAGGGCGCCCTGCACCTTGCCGTGCCACACGGCGGCCAGTGCGTCCTCGTTCAGCTCGTCGACCGTGCCGACGTCGAGTGCGCCCGCCGCGTGGACCACCGCGTTCACCGGGTGCTCGGCGAGCAGCTTGGCGACGGCGTCGCGGTCGGTGACGTCGCAGGCGACGAGGGACACGCGGGCGCCTGACGCCGCGAGTTCGCGTTCGAGGTCGGACGCGCCGGGCGCTTCGGCACCGCGGCGGCTGGTCAGTACGACGTGCTCGGCACCCCGCTCGACCACCCAGCGGGCCACCTGCGCGCCCAGCGCGCCAGTGCCACCTGTGATCAGTACGGTGCCGCCCGGCGTCCACTCCCGTACGGAACCCTCCGGCACACCCGCCCGCACGACGCGCCGTACGAGGGCACCGGACGCACGCAGCGCCACCTGATCCTCGCCGGACGCGCCTTCCAGCACGGCGGCGAGACGCGCCACCGTACGGTCGTCAGCGCGCGAGGGCAGGTCCACCAGACCGCCCCACCGCTCCGGGTGTTCCAGCGCCACCACACGGCCCAGACCCCACACTCCGGCGGTGGCCGGGTCGGCGACGGCCTCCGTACGGGAGGTGGAGACAGCACCGTGCGTCAGCGTCCACAGGGGCGCGCCCAACTCAGCGTCACCGAGCGCCTGTACGAGCGCCACCGTCTCCCGCAGACCCGCCGGAACGCGTCCCGTGCCGTCCGCTGCGGGGGCAGCACAGGCCAGGAGCGACAGGACGCCGCTCACGGGCTCCGCGCCCTCGGCCGACAGCGCGGCTCGCAGCCGGTCGGCGAGCACCGTACGGTCGGCGCCGGAAGGCACGGAGACCGTCTCGACGCCCGTACCGAGAGCATCCGCGAGACCGTCCAGGCCCTCGGGCAGCTCCGCGCTCTCCGGGGCCAGCAGCAGCCAGCGGCCGGTGAGCTGTCCGGCGCCGGGCGTGCCGGTGAGCGGCTGCCAGGTCACGCGGTAGCGCCAGCCGTCCACCTCGGACTGGGCGCGGCGGCGCTGCCGCCACGACGCCAGAGCGGGCAGCGCCTCGCCCCAGGGGGCGGACCGGTCGATGGCCAGCTCACCGGCCAGCGACTCGAGATCGTCCTTCTCGACGGCGTCCCAGAATGGCGCGTCCAACTCCGCCGACGCGCCCCCTGCGCCGCCTCCGGCGGAGGGCCGCTGGACGAGCCAGTAGCGCTCGCGCTGGAAGGGGTACGTGGGCAGCGCGACCGTACGGCCGAAGCGACCGGCGAACAGCGCCGTCCAGTCAACGTGTTCACCGCGTACGAAGGCACTCGCGAGACCGGACAGCAGCGCCTGCGCCTCGGGGCGGTCCTTCCGCAGCAACGGTACGAGTGCCGCCTCGGCCGGGACGGAGGCCTGCGCCATCGCCGTCAGCGTGCCGTCCGGGCCGATCTCCACGAAACGCTGCACGCCATGTTCGGCCAGCGTGGTCACACCGTCCGCGAAGCGCACCGCCTCACGCACATGCCGCACCCAATACTCGGGCGAGCACAGCTCCTCCGCCGTGGCGAGTTCGCCCGTCAGGTTCGACACCACGGGGAGGACGGGTTCGCGGAACTCGACCGACTCCGCGACGCGCTGGAAGTCCGCCAGCATCGGCTCCATGAGCGGGGAGTGGAAGGCGTGGCTGACAGAGAGACGACTCGTACGGCGACCCTCCGAACGGAAGTGCCCCGCGATCTCCTCCACCGCATCCTCGGCACCCGAAACCACCGTGGACTGCGGCCCGTTCAGAGCGGCGATCGACACCCGGTCGGTGCGCCCCTCCAACAGCGGCAGCACCTCACCCTCGGACGCTTCGACGGCAACCATTCCGCCACCGGAGGGAAGCGCCTGCATCAACCGCCCACGGGCAGCAACCAGACGGCACACATCCGCAAGCGACCACACACCCGCCACATACGCCGCCGCCAACTCACCAATGGAATGACCCACCAGGAAGTCCGGACGCACACCCCAGGATTCGACCAGCCGGAACAGCGCCACCTCGAACGCGAACAACGCAGGCTGCGTAAACCCGGTCTCACTCAGCGCACCAGCATCCGCACCGAAAACAACATCCCGCAGCGGCCGCTCAAGCTCCCCATCCAGATGCGCACACACCTCATCAAAGGCCTCCGCAAACACCGGGAACGCCTCATACAGCTCACGCCCCATCCCCAGCCGCTGCGCACCCTGACCCGCAAATACAAACGCCGACTTGCCCTCGCCCAGCGCCGTACCCGCCACCGCGTGCGCGTGCGGCTCGCCGTTCGCCAACGCCTCAATAGCCGCGAGCAGTTCGTCGCGCTCCGCGCCGACGACCACCGCACGGTGCTCGAAACGCGAACGGGTCGTCGCCAGCGCACGCGCCACGTCGTACGCGTCGTCGTCCGTTCCGGCGAGTCGCGCGGCCAGTTGTGCCGCCTGTGCGCGGAGCGCGTCCGCGCTCCGCGCGGACAGCAGCCACGGCACCCACTCGGCGTCGCCCGTGGTGCCGACGGGCTGCGGCGCCTCCGTACGGTGCGCGTTTTCCGCGTCGGGTGCCGCGATGATCACATGCGCGTTGGTGCCGCTGAGCCCGAACGACGACACGCCGGCCTGCCGTACGTGCCCCTCCCGTACGGGCCACTCCACCGGCTCGCTGAGCAGCCGTACGGCACCGCCGCCCGCCGACCAGTCCACGTGGGAGGAGGGTGCGTCCGCGTACAGCGTCCGCGGCAGCCGCTCGTGGTGCATCGCCTGCACCATCTTGATGATTCCGGCGACACCGGCGGCGGCCTGCGTGTGCCCGACGTTGGACTTCACCGAGCCGAGCCACAGCGGCCGTTCCGCGTCCCGCTCGCGCCCGTACGTGGCAAGCAGCGCCTGCGCCTCGATCGGGTCACCCAACGGCGTTCCGGTGCCGTGCGCCTCCACCGCGTCCACGTCATCCGGTGTCAGCCCCGCCTGGGCGAGCGCCGCACGGATCACGCGCTGCTGCGAAGGCCCATTGGGGGCCGTGAGACCGTTCGACGCGCCGTCCTGGTTGACGGCGGAGCCGCGTACGACGGCCAGCACCTCGTGCCCCTTCGCGCGGGCGTCCGACAGGCGCTCCACGAGGAGCATGCCGACGCCCTCCGACCACACGGTGCCGTCGGCCTCGTCGGCGAACGCCTTGCACCGCCCGTCGGGCGCCAGTCCGCCCTGGCGGCTGAACTCCACGAAGGACGCGGGTGTCGACATCACCGTCACGCCGCCCGCGAGCGCCAGATCGCACTCGCCGCTGCGCAGCGCCTGTGCGGCCAGGTGGAGCGCCACGAGCGACGAGGAACACGCCGTGTCCACCGTCACCGCCGGGCCCTCCAGGCCCAGCGTGTACGCGATGCGGCCCGACGCGACGCTACCCGCGCTGCCGGTCAGCAGGTGGCCGTGCACGTCCTCGGGTACGTCGTCGGCGGCCGCGCCGTAGCCCTGGTACGCGCAGCCGACGAACAGGCCGCTGCGGCTGCCGCGCAGCGTGTGCGGGTCGATGCCCGCCCGTTCGACGGCCTCCCAGGATGTCTCCAGCAGCAGCCGCTGCTGCGGGTCCATCGCGAGCGCCTCGCGCGGCGAGATGCCGAAGAACGCCGGGTCGAACTCGGCGGCGCCCGGCAGGAAGCCGCCGCGTGAGGTGTAACTGGTGCCGCTGCGCCGGGAGTCCGGGTCGTACAGCGCGTCCGTGTCCCAGCCCCGGTCCTCGGGGAAGTTGCCGATGGCGTCCGCGCCGGAGGCCACCAGGTCCCACAGCTGCTCGGGCGAGGTGATGTCGCCGGGCATACGGCAGCTCATGGCGACGATGGCGACGGGCTCGTCGACGGCGCCGGGCGTGTCGCCCGTTCCGGCCGGCGTGCCCGCCACCGCACCCTCGTCGCCGAGCAGTTCGGCGAGCAGGTGGCCGGCGAGCGCGGCCGGGGTCGGGTGGTCGAAGACGAGGGTGGCGGACAACGTGAGGCCGGACTCGGCGGTGAGGGCGTTGCGCAGTTCGACGGCGGTGAGCGAGTCGATGCCCAGGTCCTGGAAGGCGCGTCCGGGCTCGACGGCCTCCGGGCCGGGGTAGCCGAGCACGGCGGCGGCACGCTCCCGTACGAGGCGCAGCAACTCCCGTTCACGCTCGGCGGGTTCCAGCGGGCGGAGCCTGCCGCGCAGGTCGGTCCCGGGCGTGTCGCCCGTGGTCGCGGCCGCCGCGGCTTCGGGCAGTTCGCGGAACAGCGGGCGTACGCCGCCCTGCTGCCCCGCCGTCTGCTCTCCCGCCGTCCGTTGTCCGGCGGCCAGCGTGCCCCAGTCGATGTCGGAGACGACGAGCTGCGTCTCGCCCTCCCGCAGCGCCGCACCGAGAACGGCCAGTGCGGGCGCGGGCTCCATCGGGGTGAGTCCGCCGCGCCGCAGCCGCGCGAGGACGGCGGGGTCCTCGGCCATGCCGCCGCCCGCCCACGGGCCCCAGGCCACGGAGAGCGCGGGCAGCCCCTCGGCGTGGCGGCGCTGGGCGAGGGCGTCGAGTGCGGCGTTGGCGGCGGCGTAGTTTGCCTGCCCGACCGAGCCGAGCGCCCCGGCGATCGACGAGAACAGCACGAACGCGGTCAGGTCCGCGCCCCGCGTCAACTCGTCCAGCTGCACCGCCGCGTCGAGCTTCGCGCGCAGAACAGCCGCGAAACGCCCCTCGTCCAGCGTGTGCAGCATGCCGTCGTCGAGGACACCGGCGGCGTGGTAGACGGCGGTCAGCGGCCGGTCGGCGGGCACCTCCGCCAGGAGGCCGGCGAGCGCGTCGCGGTCGGCGGGGTCGCAGGCGGCGACGGTGACCTGGGCGCCCAGTTCGGTGAGTTCGGCGACGGTCGCGTCGATGCCGGGCGTGTCGGGGCCTCGGCGGCTCACGAGCAGCAGGTGCCGCGCGCCCTCCCCGGCGAGCCTGCGGGCGAGCTGGACGCCGATGGTGCCGGTGCCGCCGGTGATCAGCGTGGTGCCGGCGTGGGCGAGGGCGGGGCCCGGCGTGCCGGGTGTGCCGTCGGCGCCTTCGGCGGCGGGGGCGCGGACGATACGGCGGGCGAGCACGCCGCTGGTACGGATGGCGAGTTCGTTCTCGGGCGTGTCGGACAGTACGGCGCGGAGGCGCGCCCACGCCCGTACGTCCGGCTGCTCGGGCAGGTCGATCAGACCGGCCCACACGGCGGGGTGTTCCAGCGCGGCGCCGCGCCCGAGGCCCCAGACGGCGGCCTGGTACGGGTCACGAAGCCGGTCCGAACGCCCCGTGGAGACCGCCCCCGTGGTCACAGCCCACAGCGGCAGCGGGTCGTCGCGCCCGGCCAGCGCCTGAACGAGGTGGTTGGTGAGGGCGAGCCGTACGGGAACCTCGCCGGTGAGGCCCAGCAGCGACAGAACACCGACGGTGGCTTCTGTGGCGTCGCCGAGCGCGCCGTGCAGCAGGCGGGCGACCTCTTCGCGGTCGTGGCCCGCGCCGAGCGCCAGCGTGCGGGGCGCATACGCCTCCGTGGTGCCCAGGGCCTCCAACAGGCCGCAGAGGAGCGGGTCTTCCGTGCCGAGCCCTTCGGGTACGACGACCAGCCAGCGTCCGGACGGCGCGGGCGCGTCGGGCAGTGCGCCGAGCGGCTTCCACAGCTCGCGGTAACGCCAGGACTGCGTGGTCGCGTGCTGCTGCCGGTCCCGGTGCCAGTCCGCGAGCGCGGGCACGACCGGCGCCAGCAGCGAACGGTCCAGGTCGAGACTCCGCGCGAGCTGATCGACGTCCCCCTGCTCGACGGCGGCCCAGAACGCGGAATCCGTCGCCCGAGCCTGACCGCCGGAGGTGCCGCCGGGGTCGGACGGCTCAAGCCAGAAACGCTGCCGCTGGAAGGCGTACGTGGGCAGCGCAACCGTACGGGCACCCGCGAACAGCACACCCCAGTCCGGCGACAGACCATCCACATGCAGCCGGCCGACACCCGTCAGCAACGCCTGTCGATGACCGTGCGGTGGTAACCGGGACCGAAGCCCATCGTGGAAACGGCGGGCACCAGCCGGCGCAGTTTCTCGATCGAGACCGCCTGCCGGGACGGCGCGTCGAGCCTCCGCCGTTCGGCGGGCGGGCCGCCGAGGCGGGTTTTCCGATGGTCGTCGATGTTCGCGACCCGCGCCGCGAATCCGGAGTGCATGGTCCAGCAGTGGCCGTTGACGTCTCGGGGCAGGTGTTCCGCGGTGGGGGGCACGGGGGGCGGTGGGGCCGGTGGCGGCGGGGGCGCCGGCACCGCCACCGGGGCCGCGACGACGACCGTTCCGGCGCGGCCACGGCCCGCCGCGTGCCCGTCCTCGATCAGCCGCTGGTACGCCTCCGTGACCACCCCGCGGGACACGCGCAGCTCCGCGGCGAGCACGCGGGAGGCGGGCAGCCGGCTGCCCACGGGGAGGCGGCCGTCGGAGACGGCGTGCCGCAGCTGCCCGGCCAGCCAGTCGGAGAGCCCGCCGGGCGGCGCCTCGCCGACGTCCAGCTGCAGGAAGTCGGAACCGGACGGCCCGGGCGGCTCGGGCCTTTTGGACCGGTCAAGTGGGTCACCTTTGGACCTGTTCACCGGACCATTCTCGCACCAGCCTGAAGCCATGTACACAGCCGTGAACACAGCCGCGAAGACCGCGGCGAAGTCCCCCGTGAACAGCGCCGTGAACACAACCGCCGCTCCCCGCGACTACGTCCACGGGTACTCCGACCACGAGACCCGCCGCCTCGCCGACCAGGCCGACACCCTCGCCGCACTCCTCCACACCGGCACCGCGTACCCCACGGGCAGCCGCGTGCTGGAGATCGGCTGTGGCGTGGGCGCGCAGACGGTGCACCTGGTCGACGGCAGCCCCGGCGCGCACCTCACCGCCGTCGACGTCTCGGCCGACTCCCTCGCGCGGGCCCGCGCCCGCGTGACCGCCCACGCGCCGGGCGCGCGCGTCGAGTGGGCCCGCGCCGACCTCTTCGACCTGCCCTTCCCCGACGCCTCGTTCGACCATCTCTTCGCGTGTTTCGTGCTCGAGCATCTGCCGGATCCGGAACGGGCGTTGGCCGTGCTACGGCGCGTGCTGCGGCCCGGCGGCACGCTGACGGTGATCGAGGGGGACCACGGTTCGGCGTTCTTCCACCCCGACGGTGCCGCAGCGCGCACCGCCGTCGGCCATCTCGTACGGCTGCAGGCCGCCGCGGGCGGCGACGCGCTGATCGGGCGGCGGCTGCACCCGCTGGTGACGGCGGCCGGCTACGACGACGTGGTGGTCCGCCCCCGTACGGTCTACGCCGACGCCTCCCGGCCCGCGCTCGTCGAGGGCTTCACCCGGAACACGTTCGTGGCGATGGTCGAGGGCGTACGCGACGACGCGCTGGCCGCCGCGCTGACCACGCGGGCCGAATGGGAGCGCGGGATGGCGGAGTTGCGCCGGACGGCGGAGGACGACGGCACGTTCCACTACACCTTTTTCAAGGCCCAGGCGGTCAGCCCCGGGCCGCCCCGCCCGCGCCCATGACGGCCGTACTCACCGCCCTCGCCCTGCTGGCGCTCCTGGCCTGCGCCCTGGAGCCCGCCGAACGCCGCAGACGCCGCGCGCAACCGCCGTACGGGCAACCCCCGCTGTCCGGCACCTCGGACGACGCGGACCGCGACCGCGACGCCCCACGCGTACGGACGGAGTCCTGGCGGAGGCAGCCGGGAGCCGCGCCGTCAGCCCGGTGTCGACTGCTCCAGCGGGAAGCGCAGCAGCGCGCCCACGCCGTCCTTGAGGCCCGTGCCCGCCGGGGCGACGGTCAGGGTGGAGGCGCTTTCCGCGCAGTTCCGCAGCAGGAACGCCTCGCGGGAGGCCGCCGCGCCGTCCTCCAGGAGCAGCGTGTCCACCGCGCCCATCTCCGCCGCGGCGCCGACCGCCTGGCTGCCCTCCGCCGCGCGGTCGTGGCCGAGGCCGGAGCGGAGCCGGTCCACCTGCTCTTCCGCGTCCGCCGTGCTCTCGCGCTCGGCGATGCGCAGCACCTCGTCGGTCAGCGCCTCGTCCGACGAGCCCGCGTGGGCGCCGCCGCGTGACGTCTCCGTCACGGTGTCGCGCAGCGGGGCGGGCAGGGCGTCCCGTACGGCGGTACGGGCCTGCACCTCGCCCGCGAGGATCACCACGCGCGGGTGGAAGGTGTCGGCGGTGCGGGCGACGTAGTCGGCGACGTCCTGTGCGTTGCGGCTGACGGCGTTCTCGGCGCGGTGCTGGATCACGCGGTGGGAGAGGCCGCCTTCGCGCGGCTTGTGCACGCCTTCCAGCGCGCCGCCCTCGACCTCCTCGTCGGCGCGGGTCTCCGGCGTGTGCTGTTCGGCGACGACCTCCTGCCGTACGCGCGCGCCCTCCCGGTCGGCGAGCACGACGAGGGCGCGTACGGCGCGTGCCGCCTCCCGCCCGTACGCGCCGAGCTCCGGGAGGTGGCCCCAGTGCGCGGCGTCGCCGGCGCCGAGTGCGGCGTCCCAGTGCTCGTCGAGGACGACCCCGGCCTCCGGGTGCGCCACGATGACGCGGCCGTCGGCCTGCTCCTCGCCGGGGGTGTCCGTACGCGCCGCGGCCTCGGCGGCGTCCACGGCGCGCGGATCGGCGCCGTCCGCCTCCAGCCGCTCCCGGAGCGCCTGCCAGCGCAGCCGTACCTGCTTCGCGGCGTCCTCGGCGGGCGCGCGGCCCTCCAGGTAGACGGTGGCGAAGGGCCCGTCGTGCTCGTACACCGGGCGCAGCCTCGAGAGGTCCATCGTCGTCTCCTCCTTCGTTCTGCCTGGTGGCCGCTGTTTCCCGGACACGGGACGGCAAACGTGACGGAGGGCGGGAGCCCGTACGGCCGATGGGCCCGCCGGCCGGCCCCCGGCCCTCCGGCCGCCTACAGCCCCGGCGCGCCCCAGACCGGGAACCAGCGGGACAGGTCCGGCTCGACGCGGAGGTCGTCCGCGACGGTCGCGCGGATCTCCAGTTCCAGCGCGTTGTCCCGTTTCTCGGCGCCGCCGGGGAGCGGGGCGAAGGGGTAGAAGGTGCCGCGCTTGTAGAGGTAGACGAGGGCGAGGGGGCGGCCGTCGGCGGTGCGCTCGAAGCCCATCAGGGAGCAGAGGAGCTGCGGGCCGAAGCCGCCGTCCTGGAGGAGGGTGTTGACGGCGTGCAGGTCGTTGACGGTGGACTCGGGCTCGTCGGCGGGGTGGCGGGAGAGCAACCAGGTGTAGCCGTACGTGTCCTGGCTGAACTCGACCGGGATGCCGCCCCGTTCGGTGTCCGCGTCCAGCAGCGCCCGTACGTCCTGCCGCAGTTGCGCGAAGGCGCCGCCCTCGACGCTGGCGAAGCAGACCGACCCGAGGCCGGTCGGGGCGAAACCGGCCGCCGCCCGCAGCGTGACCGCCGCGGAGGGGAGACCGAACAGCTGGTCGAGGTCGGGCCGTACCGGCTTGGACCGGCCGAAGAGGGTGTCCAGGAAGCCCATGCGAGCGCTCCTCCGGGTGGGTCGGTTGCGGTGAGCTGGCCCCCCTCGCGGCGCCATACGGACGGCGCCATACGGACAGCTCCATACGGACGGCGCCTTACGGGCGGCCCAGCTGCGCCGAGATGTGGCTCAGCTGGTTCAGGCGCTGCTCGAGGGTCGGGTGCGAGGAGAGCAGCCGACCCAGGCTCTGGCGGCCGGAGAAGGCGGGCACGAAGTAGAAGGCGTTGAACGGCTCGGCCTTGCGCAGGTCCCGCGTCGGGATCCGGGCCATCTGCCCGCTGATCTTCGTCAGCGCCGCGGCCAGCGCCGACGGTCGGCCGGTCAGCAGCGCGGCGGCCCGGTCCGCGGTCAGCTCGCGGTAGCGCGAGAGCAGCCGCGTCAGCAGGTAGCTGATCACGTATACGACGGCGCTGACCAGCGGTATGAGGAGGAGCAGCGGGTTGTTGTTGTTACGGCCGCCGCCCACGAGGCCGGTCCACAGCGCGATCCGCGTGATGGTGCCGGCCAGCACGCCGAGGAACGACGCGATCGTCATCACCGCCACGTCGCGGTGCGCCACGTGCGACAGCTCGTGCGCGAGCACGCCTTCCAGCTCCTCCGGCTCCAGCCGCCGCAGCAGGCCCGTGGTGGCGCAAACGAGGGCGTTCTCCTGGTTGCGGCCGGTGGCGAACGCGTTGGGGATGTCCGACTCGGCGATGGCGACGCGCGGCTTCGGCATGTCCGCCAGCGCGCACAGCCGGTCCACGGCGCCGTGCAGCTCGGGTGCCTGCTCGGGGGTGACCTCGCGGGCGCCCATGCTGTACGCCGCGATCCGGTCGCTGAACCAGAACTGCGCGATGAACAGCCCGCCCGCGACCAGCACGATCAGCGGCCAGGCGCCCTTCGCCAGCGCGATCAGCGCGCCGACGAAGACCACGTACAGCAGTCCGATCAGGAACATGGTGGCCGTCATGCGGCTGGTCAGCCCCCGGTCCGGGGCGAAGCGGGTACGCGCTGCTGCCATGGTGCCCTCCGGTCGTGCTCGCGGGCTGACATCCCCCCTCTTCGGACTGTACGCCTTGTCCGGGAGTGGGCTGTTTGCCCGCCGTGCACGACCGGTCACACCCTACGGTTTCCGCCTTACGGTTCCGCCTTAAGCGTCCTGCGGCTCCGGTGCCACGAACTGCAGGTCGAGCTGGATCTTCAGCACGTCCCCGAGGATGCCCGGCGCGAAGTCGAGGCCGAAGTCGCTGCGCCGTATCTCACCGTTCGCCTCGAACCCGGCGTGCCGGCGGCCGTCCGCGAGGGAGTCCTCCGCGCCCCCGAACTCGACGTCGAACGTCACGTTCCGCGTGACGTCGCCCAGGGTCAGTTCGCCCTCCAGCACCCAGTCGGCGCCCTCACCGCGGATACGGGTCGAGCGGAAGGCCAGCGTGGGGCGGCGGGCGACGTCGAGCATGTCGGGGGCCAGGACGTGCGCGTCGCGGTCGGCGTTGCCGGTGTCGATCGAGTCGACGGCGACGGTGGCCGTGACCGCGCAGTCGTCGACGGTGCTGCCGACCGTCAACTCGGCGTCGAACCGGGCGAAGTGGCCGCGCACCTTCGAGATCCCGAGGTGGCGGATCACGAAGCCGACGGCGGAGTGGTACGGGTCGAGCGCCCACCGGCCGGGCGCCAGCGGCAGATCGGCGGGCTCGGGCGTGCTGACGGACGGGCTGACGGACGTAGTGGTGGACGTGCTGGTGGACGTACTGGTGTGGGTGCCGGTTTCCGAAGTCATGCCCCTACGCTGCGGCCCCGCGCCGCACACAGGAAGGCCGCCCCGAGGCTGGCACCGCCAGGGCTACCCTCGCGGGCACCCCCCGACGTACCTTGTGCGCGTGAGCCAGAACGAGCTGGGCGCGTTCCTCCGCTCCCGCCGGGAGGCCGTGACACCCGCCGAGGTGGGGCTGCCCGGCGGCACCCGTCGCCGTACACCCGGGCTGCGCAGAGCGGAACTGGCCACGCTGGCCGGGGTCAGCGTGGAGTATCTGGCGCGCCTCGAGCAGGGGCGCGACCGCAACCCGTCGGCGCAGGTGCTGGGCGCGCTGTCGGAGGCACTGCGCCTGACCGGTGAGGAGCGGCAGCATCTGCGCCGCCTCGTCAAGGCGTACGACAGCAGCACCCTGGCCCTCTGCCCGTCGTCGCCGCCCCCGCCGAGCCGTACGGTGCGGCCGACCGTGCGGACGCTGCTCGACCAGCTGGAGCCGTCGCCCGCCGCCCTGGTCAACCGGATCGGCGACCTCCTCGCGTACACCTCCGGGTACGAGCAACTCGCCCGTCCCCTCGGCCTGCTGGACGCGGACCCGCCCAACCTCACGCGGTACGTCTTCACCGACGAGCGCGCCCGCGCCGCGTACCCCGAGTGGGAGCGGATGGCCGACGAGCAGATCGCGGGCCTCAAGACCGTGCTGACGCTGCACGATCCGCACGCGCAGGAGCTGTGCGACGAGCTGACGGTCACCGCGGGGCGGCCGTTCGCCGACCGGCTGGAGAGCGTGACCGACCTGCCCCGCCGTACGGGCGTCGAGCGGCTGTCGCACCCGGGCGCGGGCGAGCTGCGGCTCGCGTACGAGATCCTCGGGCTGCCGGACGCAGACGACCAGCACCTGATCGTCCACCTCCCGGCGGACGACGCCACGTCGGCCGCCCTCGACCGGCTCACGGGCCGCCAGCCGGGCGCGCTGCGCGTGGTCAGCGGCTGACCGCGGGCGCACGGGGCCGGGCCCGCGGCCGTCCACGGCGCCGGTGTCAGTGGCCCGTCGCATACTGGCCGCATGGTGGCGAAAAGCCGGCGGAGACGACACCGGCCGCCCGGCGCGGCAGCCGGGACGGAGGCGCGGACTGAGGCACGGGCGGACGGGCGGACGGAGGCACGGGCTGAGGCGGCGGCTGACGCGAGGGGCGCGACGGCGGGCACCGACACGTACGCCTTCGTGCGCGCCCCGCGCCTGCTCGGCGGCCTGGTCCCGTCCGCCGTCGGTTACCACGTGGAGGACCAGCCGCAGGGCGGGCTCCACCGCGGGCTGCCGTCGCCGTATCTGACGCTGATCTTCTCGCTGCACGAGCCGGTCGTGGCGGGCGAGACGCCGGAGCAGGCGCGCGGCCCGGAGGCGTACAGCGCGGACATCGTCCTCGGCGGTCTGCACCAGCGGCCCGCGTTCGTACGGCGGCCGCGCCACGAGGCCGGCATCCAGCTGGCCGTGCACCCGCTCGCCGCCCGCACCCTCACCGGCATGCCCGCCGCCGAGCTGTACACGCTCACCGAGGACGCCGCGGACGTGCTGGGCGGGCACGCGGCGCTCGTACGGGAGCGGCTGTGCGAACTGGGCGGCTGGCACGAGCGGTTCACGGTGCTCACCGACTACCTCCGCGCCCGTACGGAGGACCACGAGCGCCGTACGGGCGTACGGCCCGAGGTGGCCGAGGCGTGGCGGTGGATGGCGTGGCACCGCGGGGGCGGTTCGATGGACGGGCTGGCGGCACATGTGGCGCTCAGCCCACGGCAGTTGAGCACGCTGTTCCGGCGGGAGCTGGGGATCGGCCCGAAGCAGGCGAGCCGGCTGATGCGGTTCGAGCACGCGCGGCAGCGGATCGCGCGGACGCTTCAGCGCGGCGCGCCGCTGGACCTCGCGGACGTCGCGGCGCACTGCGGCTTCTACGACCACTCGCACCTGGTGCGGGACTTCCACCAGTACACCGGGCTGAGCCCGACGGCGTGGATCGCGGAAGAGCACCGAAATATCCAAGCGGGCGGGCACCATGTCGACGAACAGTGGGACCCATGAACACACCCACCACGAACGCGACGACAGACACTGCCCGCACCTCCTCTCGGACCGCGCCCCCGCCGACCGTGTGGCCGGTCCTCCAGGCGCACGACGCACCCGCCCTCATCGACTTCCTGGTCGGCACCGTCGGGTTCCTGCGCACAGCCGTGTACGCCGACGGCGACAAGGTGGCGCACGCCCAGCTCGACTGGCCCGAGGGCGGCGGCGTCATGCTCGGCTCGTACAAGGAGGACTCGGACTGCCTCAGCGCGCCCGGATCGTTCAGCGCGTACGTCGTGACGGCGCGCGTCGACGAGCTCTACGAACGGCTGCGGGGGGCCGGCGTCGAGATGCCCCGGCCGATCGAGGACACGGACTACGGCAACCGCGAGTTCTCCGCCAAGGACCCCGAGGGCAACTCGTGGTCGTTCGGCGTCTACGCAGGGGAGCCGCGCGCCTGACCGCCGTTCCGGCGCCCACCCGGTCGTGGATCTGACCACCCATCGACCACCTCACCCCCTCCGACCCGTTATGTCCCCTTCCCTCCGGAGTGCCCTTCTGCTGTCCTGGTCACCACCGCGGGGGGCGGGGCAGGGGAGACATGACGAACTGGTTCAGACGGGGACGGGGGCAGGGGCGGAGCCAGAGGCAGGCACGGGGGCGGCAGGCCGGCCGGCGCGACACTCCGGCCGACAGCACCGGCCCGGCGCCGAGCGTGCGGAACGACACCGCGCAGGCCCTCTCCGAGCAGGGCCACCGGGACGAGGCGCTGGCGATCTGGCACGAACTGGCCGAACAGGGCGATGCCCGCGCCACGGCCAACGTCGTCGTCGAGTGCGCCGCCGACGGCCGGTACACGGACGCTCTGAGGTGGTGGCGGCGGCTCGAAGCCCTGCGTACGGGCGTTCCGCCGCACGAACCGGGCGTACGGCTGCGCGGCCTCGGCAAGACGGAGGCCGCGGAGGGGTGGTGGCGTACGGCGGCCGAGAAGCTGAAGGACGACCGCAGTTGCGAGTACCTCGGCATCTCGCTGCGGGAACGCGGCCACGGCCAGGAGGCCAGCCGCTGGCTGCGCCAGGGCGCGGAGCGGGGCGACGGCCCCTGCGCCCGCGAACTTGCGGGCCTCGCCTTCGAACGCGCGGAACGGGCCGCCGACCCCGTCACGCGCGAGATCCACACGGAGGAGGCCGCCAAGTGGACGCGTGAGGCGGCCGCCGCGGGTGACAGCCCCGCCCGGCTCATCCTGCACGAGCTGGAGGAGCAGCTGGCGGAGCAGCTGGAGGAGCAGCGAAGGGCGGAACGGGAGGGGGGCTGTCGGGGCATGTGTTCCGCGGGGGGGACGGCGGCGGGGGGCGGGGGTTCGGCCACGAGGTGGCGCGCGAGGCCGACGCCGTCCGCAGCAGATGGAGCCTCACCGGGCAGTACGCCTCGGTGGACGAGGACCTGACCGGCACGGAGAACCTCGTGCTGCTGGCCCGGCTCCTCGGGCACCACAAGTCCGCCGCGTACACGCGGGCGGAGCAGCTGCTGGAGCGCGACGAGGGCGGTCTCGACCGCTTCTACACCTCGCTCGGCCACCTGTGGGCGCACGGCGTACAGGTGGACTGGGCCCCGGCGTTCGCCGCGCACCTGCCCGCCGTCGTGGATCTGCCGACGTACCCCTTCCAGCGTCAGCGGTACTGGCTGGAGGTGCCCAACGCGCCGACTGCCGCCGCCGATCCGGTGGACGCGCAGTTCTGGGAGACCGTCGAACGGGAGGACCTGGAGGCGCTGGCCGGGACGCTCGGCATCAGCGACTCCACATCGCTCGGCGAGGTGCTGCCCGCGCTGTCCTCCTGGCGGCGCGACCGCCAGCAGCGCGCCACCGTGGACAGCTGGCGCTACCGCATCGTCTGGCGCCCCCAGCAGAACCCGAAACCGGCCACCCTGGACGGCACCTGGCTGCTGGCCGTACCGACGGCGCACCAGGACGATGCACTCGTACAGCAGGTCCAGCAGGCGGTGACCGACGCGGGCGGACACGTCAGCGTCCTCCCTCTGGACACCTCCGCCGTCGAAGGCGACGCCGTGGCGGAGCAGTTGCGTACGGCGCTCGCGGAGAGCGACGCCCCGAGCGGTGTCCTCTCCCTCCTCGCCCTGGACGAGGCGGACAGTGCCCACGGCTTCGGCGTCAGCCGCGGCCTGCTCGCCACGATGGCGCTCGCGCAGGCCCTCGAGCAGGGTGCCGTACCCGCCGCCCCGCTGTGGTGTGTCACGCGCGGCGCGGTGTCCACCGGTCCGGACGAGCCGCCGGCCCGCCCCGCACAGGCGGCGGTACGCGGGCTGGCCCGGGTGTTCGGGCTGGACGAGCCGGAGTGCTTCGGCGGCCTGATCGACCTGCCCGAGGCGGATGGCACCGGGACAGACGGAACCCAGACAGACGGCACCGAGCCGGACCGTACGGCCGCCGCCCTGGCCTTCCTTGCGCCCCTCCTCGCCCACGCCCGAACGCACGCGCAGGCGGAGGCGGACGGCACCGCGCCGCCCGCCGGGTCCGCGGAGGACGACGTCGCCCTCCGCCCGTCCGGCGTCCACGCACGCCGTATGGTGCGCGCGCCGCTCAGCGCCGCGCCCTCCGTACGGCAGTGGTGCCCGCACGGGACGGTGCTCGTCACCGGCGGCACCGGCGCGCTCGGCAGCCACGTGGCCCGCGATCTGGCCCGGGAGGGCGCCGAGCACCTCCTGCTCGTCAGCCGGCGCGGCATGGACGCGCCGGGTGCGGCCGAACTCCGTGACGAGCTCACCGCGTTGGGCGCCCGCGTCACCGTCACCGCCTGCGACGTCGCCGACCGGCAGGCGCTCGCGGAGCTGCTCGCCGGCATCCCCGCGGACCTTCCGCTGACAGCCGTCATGCACACCGCTGGCGTCGTCGGCGGCGCGCGGCCGCTGGCGGAGACATCCGTGGCGGACGCGGCGGCCACCGTACGGGGCAAGGTCGCCGGCGCGCTCCACCTGGACGAACTGCTGGCGGACGCGGACCTGGAGGCGTTCGTGCTGTTCTCCTCCGGCGCCGGCGTGTGGGGCAACGGCGGCCAGGGCCCGTACGCCGCCGCCAACGCCCAGCTCGACGCGCTCGCCGAACGCCGCCGCGCCACAGGCCGTACGGCCACGTCCATCGCCTGGGGCGCGTGGGCGGACGGCGGCATGGTCGACGAGGAGGTCGCGGAGCAGCTGCGCCGCCGCGGCGTCCCGGAGATGGCACCGGAGCTGGCCGTACGGGCACTGGGCGAGGCCGTGGACCGGGACGAGACGGCCGTCGTGGTCGCGGACATCCGCTGGGACCGCTTCCTGCCCGCGTACGCGAGCCGCGGCCACCGTCCGCTGCTGGACGAGCTGCCCGAGGTACGGGAGTTGCTCGCCGAGCAGCAGCGGGAGCGGGAGCGCGACGAGGCGGCCGGGGGCGGTGCCGACGACCCGGGCGCGGAGCTCGTACGGCAGCTGAGCGCGCTGCCGGAGCCCAAGCGGAAGCGGATGCTGGTGGACCTGGTGCGGGGCGAGGCCGGGGCGGTGCTCGGGCACGGCTCGGCGGACCAGGTGAAGGCGGACAGGGCGTTCCGCGAGCTCGGCTTCGACTCGCTGACGGCCGTGGAGCTGCGGAACCGGCTGGGCGCCGCCACCGGGCTCAAGCTGCCCGCCGCGCTGGTCTTCGACCACCCCACGCCCACCACGCTCGCCGCGTACCTCCGCGAACAGCTGCTCCCGGAGGGCGACGGCGGCGGCGACTCCGGTCTCCCCGCCGAACTGCAGAAGCTGGACGCCGCCTACCGCGAGGCGCCGGACGACGCCGCCCGCCAGGCCATGGCCGACGGCATGCGCGCGCTGCTGAGCGCGTGGGACGGAGAAGTACCGCAGGACGGCGACGACGGCATCGACGACGAAGTCGCGGCCGCTACCGACCAGGACATGTTCGATCTGATCGACAGGGAACTCGGGATCTCCTGAGCCAGTACGTGCAGACATCCCGATTCTTGAAGGGCTGACGCTTCATCATGGACAACAACGAGGACAAGCTCCGCGATTACCTCAAGCGGGTCACCACCGACCTGCGGCAGACACGCCGCCGGCTGTCCGAGGTCGAATCACGGCAGCACGAGCCCATCGCTGTTGTCTCGATGGCCTGCCGCTGGCCCGGCGGGGCCAGCAGCCCCGAGGACCTGTGGCGGCTGGTGACCGAAGGCACCGACGCCATCGGCTCGCTGCCCACCGACCGCGGCTGGGACCTGGACGGGCTGTACGACCCGGACCCGGACCAGCTCGGCACCAGCTACGTGCGGGAGGGCGGATTCCTCTACGACGCGGCCGAGTTCGACGCGCCCTTCTTCGAGATCTCGCCCCGCGAGGCGCTGGCCATGGACCCGCAGCAGCGGCTGATGCTGGAGACGGCCTGGGAGGTCTTCGAGCGCGCCGGAATCGACCCCGCGACACTGCGCGGCAGCAAGGCGGGCGTGTTCGTCGGGTCCAGCAACCAGGGCTACGCCGTGGACGGTTCGATGGCGCCCGACGAGGTCGAGGGCCATCTCCTCACCGGCGGTTCGGCGGCCATCCTGTCCGGGCGTATCGCCTACCACTTCGGCCTGGAGGGCCCCGCCGTCACCCTCGACACGATGTGCTCGTCGTCGCTGGTGGCGCTGCACCTCGCGATCCAGGCACTGCGTGACGACGACTGCTCGATGGCGCTCGCGGGCGGCGCCACCGTCATGTCGTCCACCCGCAACTTCGTGGAGTTCAGCCGTCAGCGGGGTCTGTCGCCGGACGGCCGGTGCAAGCCGTTCGCGGCGGGTGCGGACGGTACGGGCTGGGGCGAGGGCGTCGGTGTGCTGCTGCTGGAGCGGCTGTCGGACGCGCAGCGCAACGGGCACCAGGTGCTGGCGGTGCTCAAGGGTTCGGCCATCAACCAGGACGGCGCCTCCAACGGGCTCACGGCGCCCAACGGCCCGTCGCAGCAGCGCGTCATCCGCGCCGCCCTCGCGAACGCCGGACTGGAGCCGGGCGACGTGGACGTCGTCGAGGCACACGGCACCGGCACCAAGCTCGGCGACCCCATCGAGGCCGACGCGCTCAGTGCCACGTACGGCAAGGCACACGACCCCGAACGGCCGCTCTGGCTCGGCTCCGTGAAGTCCAACATCGGGCACACGCAGGCCGCCTCGGGCATGGCCGGCGTCATGAAGATGGTGCACGCGATCAGGGAGGGCGTCCTGCCCAAGTCCCTGTACGCGGACGACCCCACGCCGCACGTCGACTGGGAAGAGGGCACCGTACGGCTGCTGACCGAGGCACGGCCCTGGCCGGACACGGGCGACGCACCGCGCCGCGCGGGCGTGTCGTCCTTCGGCGGCAGCGGCACCAACGCGCATGTCGTACTGGAACAGGCGCCTCCGGCCGACGGGCCCGCGGCCACGGAAGGGCTGACCGGCGAGAAGGCCGAGGTCGCCGCGGCCGTGGCGAAGGCCGCGGCGGACGTCGCCGCGGAGGAGGCCGCCGCGTCGGCGCCGCCGGCGGGCAGCCCGCTGCCGTGGATGCTGTCGGCGCGCTCGGGCGAGGCGCTGCGGGCGCAGGCGGAGCGGCTGGCCGCGTACGTGGCGGAGTCCGGTGCGGGCGCGGCGGACGTCGGGCACTCGCTCGCGGTGGCACGTGCGGGGCTGGAGCACCGTGCGGTGGTGACCGGCGCGGACACCGGCGAACTCCTCGACCGGCTGCGCGCGGTGGCGCGCGGCGAGGTGCCCGCGGGCGCGGCCCTCGGCGTGGACGAGACCTCCGGAGCGGACACGGACGTGGTGTTCGTGTTCCCGGGTCAGGGGGCGCAGTGGGTCGGCATGGGGCGCGAACTCCTCGACACCTCACCCGTGTTCGCGGCACGCATCGCCGAGTGCGACGCGGCGCTGGCGCCGTTCGTGGACTGGTCGCTGTCGGGTGTGCTGCGGGGTGTGGACGGTGCTCCCGGTTTTGACCGGGTGGATGTCGTGCAGCCCGTCCTGTGGGCCGTGATGGTGTCCCTCGCGGAGGTGTGGCGCTCCTACGGTGTGCAGCCTGCCGCCGTTGTCGGTCACTCGCAGGGCGAGATCGCCGCCGCCTGTGTCTCCGGCGCACTGTCCCTGGAGGACGGCGCCCGTGTGGTGGCGTTGCGCAGCCAGGCCATCACCGCTCTGGCGGGCCGTGGCGGGATGGTGTCGGTCGCGCAGCCGCGTACGGATGTGGACGGGCTGATCGCCGCGTGGGAGGGCCGTATCTCGGTCGCCGCCGTCAACGGCCCCTCCGCGGTGGTCGTTTCCGGTGACGCGGACGCCCTCGACGAGCTCATGGTGACGTGTGAGCAGCGGGAGATCCGGGCGCGCCGTATTGAGGTGGACTACGCCTCGCACTCCGCTCACGTGGAGGAGATCCGCGAGGCGATCCTGACCGCTCTGGCGCCGCTGGAGCCCAGGACGCCCGAGGTGCCGTTCTTCTCCACCGTCACGGGTGACTGGCTGGACGACGACACGCGTGTGGATGCCGAATACTGGTACACCAACCTGCGCCACACGGTGCAGCTCGAGCCCGCCATCCGCAGCCTCGTGGAAGACGGCCACGGCGCCTTCGCGGAGATGAGCCCTCACCCCGTCCTGACCATGCCGGTGCAGGACACCGCCGAGGCCGTCGACGCCGAGGTCACGGTCACCGGCACCCTCCGCCGCGACGAGGGCGGTCTCGACCGCTTCTACACCTCGCTCGGCCACCTGTGGGCGCACGGCGTACAGGTGGACTGGGCCCCGGCGTTCGCCGCGCACCTGCCCGCCGTCGTGGATCTGCCGACGTACCCCTTCCAGCGTCAGCGGTACTGGCTGGAGGTGCCCAACGCGCCGACTGCCGCCGCCGATCCGGTGGACGCACAGTTCTGGGACACCGTCGAACGGGAGGACCTGGACGCGCTCGCAGGCACCCTCGGCATCAGCGACCCCAGCTCGCTCGGCGAGGTGCTGCCCGCGCTGTCCTCCTGGCGGCGCGACCGCCAGCAGCGTGCGACGGTGGACAGCTGGCGCTACCGCATCGTGTGGCGCCCCCAGCAGAACCCGAAACCGGCCACCCTGGACGGCACCTGGCTGCTGGCCGTACCGACGGCGCACCAGGACGATGCACTCGTACAGCAGGTCCAGCAGGCGGTGACCGACGCGGGCGGACACGTCAGCGTCCTCCCTCTGGACACCTCCGCCGTCGAGAACGGCGCCGTGGCGGAGCAGCTGCGCGCCACCCTCGGAGAGAACGGCAACCCCAGCGGTGTCCTCTCCCTCCTCGCCCTCGACGAGCAGCCCCAGCCGGGCTACGAGGGCGTCACCGTCGGCCTCTCCCTCTCCCTCGCGCTCACGCAGGGCATGCTCGGCGCGGGCGTCGAGGCGCCGATCTGGATGCTCACCTCGCAGTCGCACACCACCGGCCTCGCCGACGACCCCGTGTGCCACCCGATGCAGGCCGCCGTCTGGGGCTTCGGGCGCGTCGTCGCGCTCGAACACCCGCCGCTCTGGGGCGGTCTCATCGACCTGCCCGCAGCGCTGGACGACACCGTTGCCGGTCTGCTGACGGCGAAGCTCGCCGAGGGCGGCGACGAGGACCAGGTCGCCTTGCGCCCCTCCGGCCGCTACGACCGCCGCCTCATCCGCACGCCCCGCGCCACGCCCCGTACGCCCCTCGAGCCGTGGCGTACGAGCGGCAGCGCGCTGATCACCGGCGGTACCGGCGGGCTCGGCGCGCACACCGCGCGGCTCCTCGCCCGCAGAGGCGCCGAGCACCTGGTGCTCACCAGCCGCCGCGGCATGGACGCGCCCGGTGCGGCCGAACTCCGTGACGAGCTCACCGCGTTGGGCGCCCGCGTCACCATCGCCGCCTGCGACGTCACCGACCGCGCGCAGGTGCGCGGCCTCGTCGAGGAGGTGGAGGCGGCGGGCCCCGCGTTCCGTACGGTGGTGCACACCGCCGGATACGGCCTGCTGGTGCCGGTCGCGGACGTCGGCATGGACGACTTCGACGAGGGCGCCCGTGCCAAGCTCCTCGGCGCGCAGAACCTCGACGCCGTCTTCGACCGGGACGGGCTCGACGCGTTCGTGCTCTACTCCTCCGTCGCCGGCGTGTGGGGCAGCGGCGACCACGGTGCGTACGCCGCGTCCAACGCGTACGTCGACGCGCTCGCCGACCACCGCCGCGCGCGCGGACTCGCCGGCACCACCATCCCGTGGGGCATCTGGAGCCCGGAGGGCGGCGGCATGGCCGTCGAGGTGGTGAAGGAGCAGCTGAAGTGGCGGGGCATCCCGTTCATGGACGCCGAACTCGCCGTCATGGGTCTCGAACAGGCCCTGGACGACGACGAGACCTTCCTCGCCGTCGCGGACATCGACTGGCCGCGCTTCGTGCCGGTGTTCACCGCCACCCACTCCCGGCCGCTGCTGCACGAGGTGCCCGAGGTCGCCGAGCTGATGGCGGCCGACGAGGCCGAGGCGGAGGGCGCCCAGAGCACCTCCGCGTCCCTCCAGACGCAGCTCCTGGCCATGGACGCCGGAGAGCGCGAACGCACCCTCGCCGACCTCGTACGCGTCCACGTCGCGGGCGCGCTCGGCTTCACCGACAGCGCCGACGTCTCCGCCACCCGCGCGTTCAAGGAGCTGGGCTTCGACTCGCTGACGGCGGTCGAGCTGCGCAACCGGCTCAACACCGCGACCGGCCTCAAGCTCGCCGCGACCGTCGTCTTCGACTACCCCAACGTCAAGGCACTCGCCGGACATCTGGCCGTCAAGCTCATCGGCGACGCCGCGTCGGGCACGGCAGGCGCGGCGGGCGTCGCCGTACAGCCGCTGCCGACCGGGACCGCCGGGGTGGTGGACGACGAGCCGATCGCCATCGTCTCGATGAGCTGCCGCTTCCCCGGCGGCGTGCAGTCCCCGGAGGACCTGTGGCGCGTCGTACGGGACGAGATGGACGTCGTGTCCCCGCTGCCCACCGACCGCGGCTGGGACATCGAGCGGCTCTACGACCCGAACCCCGACTCCGTCGGCACCACGTACGCGCGTGAGGGCGGATTCCTGGAGGGCGCGGGCGACTTCGACCCGGCGTTCTTCGGGATCTCCCCGCGCGAGGCGCTCGCGATGGACCCGCAGCAGCGGCTGCTGCTGGAGACCTCGTGGGAGGCGCTGGAGCGCGCCGGCATCGACCCGAAGAGCCTGCGCGGCACCGCGACCGGCGTGTTCGTCGGCGCCGCGTACCAGGGCTACGGCAACACCGCCGTACCTCCCGAGGGCCTGGAGGGCCACCTCATCACCGGCACGGTGACGAGCATCGCGTCCGGCCGCATCTCGTACACCCTGGGCCTGGAGGGCCCCGCGGTGACCATGGACACCGGCTGCTCGTCGTCACTCGTCGCCACGCACCTCGCGGTGCAGGCGCTGCGCAGCGGCGAATGCACGCTGGCGCTGGCGGGCGCGGCGGCCGTGATGGCCGAGCCGATCGGGCTGGTGGGCTTCAGCCGCCAGCGCGGCCTGGCGCGCGACGGGCGCTGCAAGGCGTTCGCCGCGTCGGCGGACGGCATGGGCATGGCCGAGGGCGCGGGCATGATCGTGCTGGAGCGGCTGTCGGACGCGCAGGCGAACGGGCACACGGTGCTCGGCGTCGTACGGGGCTCCGCGATCAACCAGGACGGCGCCTCCAACGGCCTTACGGCGCCCAACGGCCCGTCGCAGCAGCGCGTCATCCGCGCGGCGCTCGCGAACGCCGGCCTGAAGCCGGGCGACATCGACGCCGTGGAGGCACACGGCACCGGTACGACACTGGGCGACCCCATCGAGGCACAGGCGCTGCTCGCCACGTACGGCGAGGAGCGCGACCCGGAGCAGGAGCCGCTGTGGCTCGGCTCGGTCAAGTCCAACATCGGGCACACGCAGGCCGCTTCGGGCGTGGCGGGTGTCATCAAGATGGTCGAGGCCTTCCGGCACGACCTGCTGCCCAGGTCGCTGCACCTGGACGAGCCCTCGCCGCACGTCGACTGGTCCGCCGGCGCCGTGGAACTGCTCGCGGAGGCCCGCCCGTGGGAGCGGAAGGGGCACCCGCGCCGCGTCGGCATCTCCTCGTTCGGCGTCAGCGGTACGAATGCGCATTTGATTGTTGAGGAGCCGCCGGTGGTGGGGGTGGAGGCTGTTGGGGTCTCTGCTTCTGGTGGGGTGGTTCCGTGGGTGTTGTCGGCGCGTTCGGGGGAGGCGTTGCGGGCTCGTGCTTCTTGTGTGGGTTGGTTGTACGTGTACGGAGACAACCGCGATCGACGCGTAAGTCTGCGTGGGCAGGTGAGGAGGGGAATAAGGGACAGGGCGTCGGGGGCGTGGGCGGCCACGGACAGGGCGGCCCGTACACCCCCGCACGGACCCGGATGCCCGGCAGCTCCACCCCCGCCTCGACCACCGCGCCGCAGCCGCCCGGCGCGCCCGGCCGCACCGTCACCCCGGCGCGCACGTGGCGCGTGCCGACGCCGATCCGGATGCCTCCGGCCGGGTCGCTGCGTACGCCGTCGGTACGTACGCCGTCGGCTCGCACGTCTGCGCGCGCCTCGGGGCTGAGGCCGGGGCCGGGGCGGGGCTGCGGTGCGGCGTTCGCAGGGGCCGGTCCAGCCGCGAGCACCACCCCCAGGCCCGCGGCGACGACCGCCGGCCACCGGCGGAGTCGTGTCGTCACACGCAGAGAATGCTGAAGCCCGCGGTCCGGCTGAAGAGATCAGTCCGACAATCGCCCGATGCGCTGAACTTCCCCGCCTACGTGCATGGATGGCGCGTGACCAGTCCATCCGCGCCGGGCGTTGCCGATTGTACCTACTAGTATGTACGATCCCTGGGTGACCACCGCCGAGAAGCTGATCGAAGCCGCCCAGGACCTCCTCTGGGAGCGCGGCTACGTCGGCACCAGCCCCAAGGCCATCCAGCGCCGTTCCGGCGCCGGCCAGGGCAGCATGTACCACCACTTCGACGGCAAGCCCGACCTCGCCCGTACGGCGATCCGCCGGTCCGCCGAGCAGATGCGTGCGACCGCGGAGGCGGATCTCGGCGGCGAGGGCGGCGCGTTGGAGCGCGTACGGGCGTATCTGCTGCGCGAGCGCTCCGTGCTGCGCGGCTGCCGACTCGGCGGGCTGGCGCAGGACCCGGACATCGTCGCGGACCCGGAGCTGCGGCGCCCGCTGGAGGAGACGTTCGACTGGCTGCGCGGACGGCTGGCCGAGGTGCTGGAGGAGGGCCGCGCGAGCGGCGAACTGGCCCCCGCGCTCGACGCCCGCGGCACCGCGGCCGCCATCGTCGCCGTCGTGCAGGGCGGCTACGTGCTCGCCCGCTCGGCCGCCGACCCCGCGCCGTTCGGGCAGGCCGTCGAGGGGCTGCTGGCGCTGCTGCGCACGCTCTCCACCGCTCCCGGCGGCGCTCGCCCGTAGCCCCGGCCCTCAGCCGCACCCGTTCAGCCCTCGGTCCTCAGCCCTCAGCACCGGAAGCCCTCGGCACCGGACCCGCTCCGCACCTGCGCCCCGCTCAGGAGGCCACGCCCCGTGCATGCCATGCAGTACGAGATCACGCTGCCCGCCGACTACGACATGGGCGTCATCCGCCACCGCGTCGCGACCCGTGGCCACCTGCTCGACGGCGCCCCAGGGCTCGGCCTGAAGGCGTACGTCATCCGGGAGCGCGGCAGGGAGGGCTCGCCCGTCAACCAGTACGCGCCGTTCTACCTCTGGGACGACCCGGCGGCCCTGACCGGCTTCCTCCGCGGACCCGGATTCGACGCCCTCTGCGGCGACTTCGGCCGCCCCGCCGTACGCAACTGGCACGGCGTCACCCGCGAAAGCGGCTCCGCGCGCGCGGAGCCGCCCACCCACGCGGAACGCACCGTACGGACGCTCCGCGCCGACGTGCCGCTCGACACGCAACTCGGGGCGGCGGCGGAGGAGTTGCGGCGTACGGCGCGCGCCGAGGGCGTGCACACGGCCGCGCTCGGCTTCGATCCGTACCGCTGGGAGCTGGTCCGCTTCGTGCTCCGCGACCGGCCGCCGCCGGACCCGGCCCGTGCGGGGCACGGGCCCGCCGAGCGGTACGAGGTGCTGCACCTGTCCGAGGGACCGTACCCGTGATCCGTACGGAGGCGGCCCCGGCCACCGTACGGACGCGCCCCGGACGCCGTACGGCGCCTGCGCGCGGGGGCTGGTACGGGTCGCACGTATCGGGTACTACGGATGAGTAGCACCCGTCAGTAGCGCGCAGCCTGCGAGAGTGCGAGGTGAACGAGCACCATGACCGTCACAGAACGCGAAGCCCGTGAGGTGGCCGAGGCCGCCCGTGAGCAGGACTGGCGCAAGCCGAGCTTCGCCAAGGAGCTGTTCCTCGGCCGCTTCAGGCTCGACCTCATCCACCCGCACCCCGAACCGGAACCGGAATCGGTGCGCCGCGGCGAGGACTTCCTCGCCAAGCTCCGGGTGTTCGTCGAGACGCAGATCGACGGTGCCCGCATCGAGCGCGAGGCGCGCATCCCGGACGAGGTGATCAACGGTCTCAAGGAGCTCGGCGCCCTCGGCATGAAGGTCGGCACGGAGTACGGCGGCCTCGGCCTCTCGCAGGTCTACTACAACAAGGCGCTCGCCCTCGTCAGCTCCGCCAACCCGGCCGTCGGCGCGCTGCTCTCCGCCCACCAGTCGATCGGTGTGCCGCAGCCCCTGAAGCTGTTCGGCACCGAGGAGCAGAAGAACGCCTTCCTGCCGCGCTGCGCCCGTACGGACATCTCCGCCTTCCTGCTCACCGAGCCCGACGTGGGCTCCGACCCGGCGCGGCTCGCGACCTCCGCCGTACCCGACGGCGACGACTACGTACTGGACGGCGTGAAGCTCTGGACGACCAACGGCGTCGTCGCCGACCTGCTCGTCGTGATGGCCCGGGTGCCCAGGTCGGAGGGCCACAAGGGCGGGATCACGGCGTTCGTCGTGGAGGGAGATTCACCCGGCATCACGGTGGAGAACCGGAACGAGTTCCTGGGGCTGCGCGGGCTGGAGAACGGCGTCACCCGCTTCCACCGCGTACGGGTGCCGGCGGCGAACCGTATCGGCCCCGAGGGTGCCGGCCTGAAGATCGCGCTCACCACCCTGAACACCGGCCGCCTGTCGCTGCCCGCCACCTGCGTCGGCGCCGGCAAGTGGTGCCTGAAGGTGGCCCGCGAGTGGACCGAGGCACGGGTGCAGTGGGGGAGGCCGGTGGCAGAGCACGAGGCCGTCGGGGCCAAGATGTCGTTCATCGCCGCGACCACCTTCGCGCTGGAGGCGGTCCTCGACCTGTCCTCGCAGATGGCCGACGAGGACCGGAACGACATCCGTATCGAGGCCGCCCTCGCCAAACTCTACGGCTCCGAGAAGGGCTGGCTCATGGTCGACGAGCTGGTCCAGATCCGCGGTGGCCGCGGCTTCGAGACGGCCGCGTCGCTCGCGGCACGCGGCGAGAAGGGCGTACCGGCCGAGCAGGCCCTGCGCGACATGCGGATCAACCGCATCTTCGAGGGCTCGACCGAGATCATGCACCTGCTCATCGCCCGCGAGGCCGTGGACGCGCACCTCTCGGTCGCGGGCGACCTGATCGCCCCCGAAGCGTCGCTCGCCGACAAGCGGAAGGCGGCCTTCGCGGCGGGCGGCTTCTACGCGCGCTGGCTGCCGAAGCTCGTCGCGGGTCCGGGCCAGCGGCCGGGCTCGTACGCGGAGTTCGACCGCCTCGCCCCGCACCTGCGGTACGTCGAACGCACCGCGCGCAAGCTGGCCCGCTCCACGTTCTACGCGATGTCCCGCTGGCAGGGGAAGATGGAGACGAAGCAGGGCTTCCTCGGCCGCATCGTCGACATCGGCGCCGAACTCTTCGCGATGAGCGCGGCCTGCGTACGCGCCGAGCAGATCCGCCGCACGGGCGACCACGAGCGCGGCAGGTCCGCCCACCAACTCGCGGACGCCTTCTGCCGTCAGGCCCGCATCCGCGTCGACGAGCTGTTCGGCCGGCTGTGGACCAACACCGACGAACCCGACCGGTCGGTCGTCCGCGGCATCCTGAACGGCTCGTACACGTGGCTGGAGGAGGGCGTCATCGACTCCTCGTCCGAGGGCCCGTGGATCGCCGACGCCACACCGGGCCCCTCCCGCCGGGAGAACGTGCACCGGCCGATCCGCTAGGTGCCGCCCGGGGGCTCCGCTCCCAGGAGCGCGAGCAACCCGGGAAACCTCCGCTCGACGTCCGCGCGCCGTAGCCGGATGCCCTTGCGGTTGCCGTAGTCGATCTCGTCGATGAGACCTGCCTCGCGCAGGACCCGGAAGTGGTGTGTCTGGGTCTGCTTCGAGATCGGAAGATCGAACGAGTTGCAGCCCCGTTCGCTGTCGCTGCGGTCGGCGGCCAACTCCGCCATCACCGAACGACGGTGCTCGTCGGCGAGGGCGCGGAACACCGCACCCAGATCGAGTGCGTCGGCCTCCGGGCCGACCAGGTCCTTCCCGGCCATGCGGCACTCCCTTCAGGTACGACTTGCATCGTACCTGAAGCGCGTGCTCCACTGAGGTACGAAATCGATCGTACCTAGGTCGGCCGCGCCGCACCCTGCCGCCGCTGCCTGAGAACCGGCCCGGCGCTCGCCCGGAGACCTGGTCCTGGACACTCCGAGAGGTCATGTCATGCAGAAGCCCGAAGTGCTGATAGTCGGCGCCGGAATCGCGGGGCCCGCACTCGCGTACTGGCTCTCCCGGAAGGGATACCGGCCGACCGTCGTCGAACATGCCCGGCAGCTGCGCTCCGGCGGCAGCGCGATCGTCGTAAAGGGGCCCGCGATCCCGGTCGCCGAGCGCATGGGCATCCTTCCGCAGCTCCGCGGGCTCGCCACCCGCAACCGGTCGCTGACCCTGCTCGACCCCGACGGCAGGCGGATCCTGCGACTCCCGCTGCCCTCGGACGAGGCGCCGACGGTCGAGGTGACCCGGGCCGACCTGTCCGAGGTGCTCCACCGGTCGGCGCGGACCGAGGCCGAGTTCCTCTTCGACGACACGGTCACCGCTCTCGACCAGGACGCGGGCGGCGTCGACGTCACCTTCCGGCGGTCCGCGCCGCGCCGCTTCGACTTGGTGGTCGGTGCCGACGGGATGCACTCCACCGTACGGCGCCTGGTGTTCGGCCCCGAGCGGCAGTTCGCGCGCGACCTGGGCCTGTTCGGCGCGACCGTCCCGCTGGAACCCGACGCCATCGAGGACCCGGAGGAGATGACGATGCTGACCGCGCCGAACCGGATGCTGGTCGTCCACCCCTCGCGGACCACACCGCTCGCGATCTTCACCTTCCGGGCCGCGCCGCCGGCGCCCCACGACCGCAAGAACACCGCCCTCCACAAGCGGACCGTGGCCGACGCCTACGCGGACGTGCGGTGGCGGGCACCGGAGTTCGTGGCGGCGTTCCTCGACCACCCGGCTCCGTTCTTCGACCCCCTCACCACCGTCCGGGTGCCCTCGTGGTCCCGTGGGCGGGTCGTGCTCCTCGGGGACGCGGCGGCGGCGACAGCCCTGCTCGGCGACGGGTCCAGCATGGCGATGGCGGGCGCGTACGCCCTCGCGGAGGAGCTCGCCGGCCGTCCCGGTGACCACGCCCGCGCCTTCGCCGCCTACGAGTCGCGGCTCCGCCGTGAAGTGGGCCCGCGGCAGCGGCGCGTCGGGCTGCTCTCCCGGCTCCTGGTGCCCCGCACCCGGCCGGGCCTCGCGGTGCGCAACGCGGTGGGCCGCGCGGTCGGCCGTACGAGCCGGATCACCTCTCGCGAAGCCGCGAACCGGTAGACCGGGCCCGCACCGACCGGCCAACGCCCCGCGCGGGGGCGGCTGCCGTGGCCCCACCGCGCCATCCGCTCCACTTGAGGGCAGCGTCCGCCGCGGCACCCCGGACCAGACACAATGGGGGCATGACCGACTCCCTCGCTGACCCGCACACGCGGTACCCGGCCGGCGCCGCCGCGGCTCCCGACGAGCCCGACAGCCTCGCCGGGCCGCGTGACATCGTCATCCTCGGCTCGACCGGCTCCGTCGGCACACAGGCCGTTGACGTGGTGCTGAGCAATCCCGGCCGGTTCCGGGTGATCGGCCTGTCCGCGGCGGGCGGCAGAGTCGGGCTGCTCGCCGGGCAGGCGCACCGGCTGCAGGTGCGTACGGTCGCCGTCGCCCGCGAGGACAAGGCCGTGGAGCTGCGGCAGGCGCTGCGCGCGGAGTACGGCGTGGGGGAACCGATCCCGGAGGTGCTGGCCGGGCCGGACGCCGCCACCGAGCTGGCCGGGGCCGAGTGCCACACGGTGCTCAACGGCATCACCGGCTCCATCGGGCTGGCTCCCACGCTGGCCGCGCTCAGGGCGGGCCGGCTGCTGGCACTGGCCAACAAGGAGTCGCTGATCGTCGGCGGCCCGCTGGTACGGGAGCTGGCGGCGCCGGGCCAGATCGTGCCGGTGGACTCCGAGCACTCCGCGCTGTTCCAGGCGCTGATGGGCGGCACCCGCCCTGAGGTGCGCAAGCTGCTCGTCACGGCGTCCGGCGGCCCGTTCCGCGGCCGTACGCGGGCCCAACTGGCCGGTGTGACACCGAAGGACGCGCTCGCCCACCCCACCTGGGACATGGGCCCGGTGATCACCGTGAACTCCGCGACCCTGGTCAACAAGGGCCTGGAGGTCATCGAGGCGCACCTGCTCTACGACATCCCGTTCGACCGTATCCAGGTGGTTGTGCACCCGCAGTCGGCGATCCACTCGATGGTGGAGTTCACCGACGGCTCGACGCTGGCCCAGTGCGGGCCGCCCGACATGCGGCTGCCCATCGCGCTGGCCCTGGGCTGGCCGCACCGGGTGCCGGACGCGGGGCCGGTCTTCGACTGGACGCAGGCCATGTCGTGGGACTTCTTCCCGCTGGACGAGGAGGCGTTCCCGTCCGTGCCGCTGGCCTGCCACGTGGGGGCGCTCGGCGGCACCGCGCCCGCCGTCTACAACGCCGCCAACGAGGAGTGCGTCGACGCCTTCCTCGCCGGCAGACTGCCGTTTACGGGAATTGTCGATACGGTCTCCGCTGTGGTCGGCGAACACACCGGGGAGAGCACGGCGCAGGGCGCCTCCGAGGGAACCGGCCTGACCCTGGACGATGTCCTGGAGGCCGAGGGCTGGGCGCGCACCCGCGCCCGTGAGCTGGCGGCCCGGGCCGTAGTGGAGGCGCGCGCATGACGACGTTCATGACCATCCTCGGCATAATCGTCTTCGTCGTGGGCCTGCTGTTCTCGATCGCCTGGCACGAGCTCGGCCATCTCTCCACCGCGAAGCTGTTCGGCATCCGGGTGCCGCAGTACATGGTGGGCTTCGGCCCGACGATCTTCTCCCGGAAGAAGGGCGAGACCGAGTACGGCATCAAGGCGATCCCGTTCGGCGGCTACATCCGCATGATCGGCATGTTCCCGCCCGGCGACGACGGAGCGCTGCGGAAGCGCTCGACGTCGCCCTTCCGGGGGATGATCGAGGACGCGCGCGCCGCCGCGTTCGAGGAGCTCCAACCGGGCGACGAGAAGCGGCTGTTCTACACGCGCAAGCCGTGGAAGCGCGTCATCGTGATGTTCGCCGGGCCGTTCATGAACCTGATCCTGGCTGTCGTGATCTTCCTCGGCGTGCTGCTGACCTTCGGCGTCAACACGACCACCACCACCGTCTCCAGCGTCTCCGAGTGCGTGATCCAGGCGTCCGCGCGCACCGACAAGTGCACCGAGGGCGCCAAGGACTCCCCGGCGAAGGCCGCGGGCATGCGCCCCGGCGACAAGATCGTCGCGTTCAACGGCGAGCCCGTCGCCGAGTGGGACGAGCTGCAGGCCGACATCCGCGACACCATCGGGCCCGCCACCCTCACCGTCGAGCGGGACGGGCAGCGCAAGATGCTGCACGCGGACCTGGTGGAGAACCAGGTCGCGAAGTTCGACGGGCGCGGCGGCTACGTCGAGGGCGAGTACGTCACCACCGGCTTCCTCGGCTTCACCCCGGCCAGCGGGATCGTGGAGCAGTCGTTCCCGCAGGCCGTGGACCGTATGGGCGACATGATGGTCTCCGGCGTCGAGGCCCTGATCGACCTGCCGTCCAAGATCCCGGACCTGTGGGACGCCACCTTCGGCAACGCCGAACGCGAACAGGACTCGCCCATGGGCGTCGTCGGCGCGGCCAGAGTCGGCGGCGAGGTCTTCTCCCTCGACATCCCGCCCGAGCAGCGCGTCGCGACGATGCTGTTCCTGGTCGCCGGATTCAACCTGTCGCTGTTCCTGTTCAACATGCTGCCGCTGCTGCCCCTCGACGGCGGGCACATGGCCGGCGCGCTGTGGGAGTCCGTACGCCGGAACGTCGCCCGCGTCTTCCGCCGGCCCGACCCCGGGCCGTTCGACGTGGCACGGCTCATGCCGGTGGCGTACGTGGTGGCGGGCGTGTTCGTCTGCTTCACGCTGCTGGTGCTGATCGCCGACGTGGTGAACCCCGTACGGCTGGCGGGTTGACCCCGTATGTCGCACCCCTCCACGGACGGAGGAGTGCGACATACACACCGGTCTTGTGGCGTAGTCTCGGGGCCGGAGCCCGTCGATCTCGGGACCTCGATTCACACCATGGGGTTGCACGCACGATGACAGCGATTTCGCTCGGAATGCCGGACGTACCGATCAAGCTCGCGGACCGCCGCGTGAGTCGGAAGATCCAGGTGGGGCCGGTGGCCGTGGGTGGTGACGCGCCGGTGTCCGTGCAGTCGATGACGACGACGCAGACCGCGGATGTGGGTGCGACGTTGCAGCAGATCGCGGAGTTGACGGCGTCGGACCCTGTGTTGTCCATGCGGGGCAGTCGCGGCCCGCCGCTCAGTAGCCGAAAGCGCGCGCCGTGTTGGCCGCCACGTGCTCCGCCAGCGCGTCCTCCGTCATCCCCTTGACCTCCGCCATCCCCCGCTCCGCCCGCGCCAACCGCTCCGTACGGCACGGTGGCTCCCCTGAGATTGGCTCACTGCGCACACTCCACCCGCGACGGCATACCGGCGGGCGGGAATGTAGCGGAGAGAAGGTCACTCTCCAAAGTCGTACGATCACCCTGTGTTGTCCATGCGGGGCAGTCGCGGCCCGCCGCTCAGTAGCCGAAAGCGCGCGCCGTGTTGGCCGCCACGTGCTCCGCCAGCGCGTCCTCCGTCATCCCCTTGACCTCCGCCATCGCCCGCAGGGTGACGGGAATGAGATACGGCGCGTTGGGCCGTCCGCGGTACGGCGCCGGGGTGAGGAAGGGCGCGTCGGTCTCCACCAGGACCAGTTCGGGCGGCGCGACAGCGAGGGCGTCGCGCAGCGGCTGCGCGTTCTTGAAGGTCACGTTCCCGGCGAAGGACATGAACCAGCCGTGCGCGGCGCACACTCCGGCCATCTCCGCGTCGCCGGAGTAGCAGTGGAACACCGTCCGCTCGGGGGCGCCCTCCTCCGCGAGCACGCGGAGGACGTCCGCGTGCGCGTCGCGGTCGTGGATCACCAGGGCCTTGCCGAGCCGCTTCGCCATCCCGATGTGCGCCCGGAACGACCGCTCCTGGGCGGCGCGCCCCTCCTCGCCCGTACGGAAGTGATCGAGGCCCGTCTCGCCGACGCCGAGCACCTGGGGCAGCGCGGCCAGCTTCTCGATCCCGTCGAGCGCGGCGTCGAGCGCGTCCGCGCCGCCGTCGGCCGCGATCCGCGGCGCCTCGTTGGGGTGCAGCGCGACGGTGGCGTGCACCGCGTCGTACGCGGCGGCCGTCTCGGCGGCCCAGCGCGAACGCTCCAGGTCGCAGCCGACCTGGACGAGCGTCTCCACGCCGACGGCCGCCGCCCGCGCCACCGCCTCCTCGACCGTCGGGTCCTGCATGTCGAGGTGGGTGTGCGAGTCGGCGACCGGCACCCGGAGCGGTACGGGTGCCGGCGGCGGCTGCGCGGGCGTCTGCGGGGATTTCGGCATGACCGCGATGGTAATTCGGCGCCCCGTGCGGTGTCGCCGCCGGCCGGGGTACCCGTATCCGGCGTGACGGGTGCTGTGCGGTGGTGCTGTGCCGTGCGGTCTGTGCTGTGCGGTGCCCGTGCCGTGTGTGCGGTCAGCGTTTGGACAGGGCCTGTTCGGCGTTGGCCACCCGCCCCGAACGCATAATGCGCAGCACGTGCCCGTCACAGTTGACGCATGTGGGATTCGTGAGCGGTGAGGGAACTCGGTGGCCTTCCGTGTAATAGGTCACGAAAGGCTTTCCGTCCGGGGGCACGTGGTGCTCTATGTCGTAGGTCTGCTCCCAGCCGTAACCGCACTTCATACAGGCGAAGCTGTACGCTTCGTGAACGGTTCCGGCGCCTCCGCCGGTGCCACCTGCCGTGCCTCCGCCAGTGCCGCTGCTGTCCTTCATCCCGGCTCCCTTCCGAGCAGTGGACCCACACCCAGTGGACTCCTCCGCCGGAGAAAACGCAGCTGTCTTCCGCGCAGTTGGGGCAGATTTGGTCCGGCTATAGGGAATGCGTCCCGCTCTGCGGCTCAGGCTTTACTTTTCACCTTAGTCCTTTTGCCCGCCGCTTGACCCGCCCGTCCCGTTTCCGGGCCCGCGGTCGTCTACCGGCTCCCGCTTCGCCGCCACCACCGCGTCGAAGACGTCCCGCTTCGGCACCCCCGCCTCCCGCGCCACCGCCGCGATCGCCTCCTTGCGCCGCTCGCCCGCCTCCTCGCGCACCGCGACCAGCCGCGCCAGCTCGGCGGGACCGCCGCCGCCCGGCCCGTACGGCCCCGACGCGGGCGCGCCCTCGACCACAACGGTGATCTCGCCCCGTACGCCGCCCGCCGCCCACTCCGCGAGCTCTCCCAGGGGGGCGCGCCTGACCTCCTCGTACGTCTTGGTCAGCTCCCGGCACACCGCCGCGCGCCGGTCCGTGCCGAAGACCTCCGCCATCGCGGAGAGCGCGTCGGCGAGCCGGTGCGGTGACTCGAAGTAGACGAGGGTGCGCCGCTCGTCCGCGGCCTCCCGCAGCCGGGACAGCCGTTCGCCGCGCTTGCGCGGCAGGAAGCCCTCGAAGCAGAAGCGGTCCACCGGCAGCCCGGACAGCGCCAGCGCCGTGAGCACCGCGGATGGTCCCGGCACCGCCGTCACGCGTACGCCGTGCTCCACCGCCGCGGCCACCAGCCGGTAGCCGGGGTCGGACACGGACGGCATCCCCGCGTCGGTGACCAGCAGCACCCGCGCGCCCTGGAGGAGCGCCTCGACCAGCTCTGGCGTACGGGCGGCCTCATTCCCCTCGAAGTACGACACGACGCGGCCCGACGGGCGTACGCCCAGCGCCTGGGTCAGCCGCCGCAGCCGCCGGGTGTCCTCGGCGGCGACGATGTCCGCGCCGCCGAGTTCGGCGCCGAGGCGCGGCGGGGCGTCGTCGGTGTCGCCGATGGGAGTGCCTGCGAGTACGAGCGTTCCGGAGTCCACCGGCACATCCTCGCAGCGGCAGTCCGCGCGCACCCGGCGCGGTTCCCTACGATGTGCCCGTGACGACCAGTGACACCGCCCCGGACGTCGAGCGCGGACGTACGGGCGCGGGCGACGCGCCCTCCTGGCAGCTGCGGCTGCGCCGGTACGGCTACGTGGCCCGGCCGCGGCCCGGCGTGACGGAGCGGCTGGAGCCGCCGTACGCGCCTCCCTCGCCGCGGCTGGCGGCGCTGTTCGGCTTCTCGCCGGACGCCGCCGGGCGGTTCGCGCGGTGGGCGGCGTGGGGCGGCCCGGCACTGGTGGCGCTGGTCGCGGGAGTGCTGCGGTTCTGGCGCCTGGGCTCGCCGCACGCGGTGATATTCGACGAGACGTACTACGCGAAGGACGCCTGGTCGCTCTACCAGCACGGCTACGAGGGCCACTGGGCGGAGAACGCGAACAAGCTGATCCTCGCCGACCCGCAGAAGATCCCCCTCTCCGACGACCCCTCGTACGTCGTGCACCCTCCGGCGGGCAAGTGGGTCATCGGGCTCGGGGAGTGGCTGTTCGGGCTCGAACCGTTCGGCTGGCGCTTCATGACCGCCGTGCTCGGGACGCTGTCGGTGTTCCTGCTGTGCCGCATCGGGCGGCGGCTGTTCCGCTCCACCGTGCTCGGGTGCCTCGCGGGCGCGCTGATGGCGGTGGACGGGCTGCACTACGTGATGAGCCGGGTAGCGCTGCTCGACCTGGTGCTGATGTTCTGGGTGCTGGCGGCGTTCGGCTGCCTGCTCGTCGACCGGGACAAGGCGCGGGCACGGCTGGCGGCGGCGCTGCGGAGGGACGCGGAAAGCGAAGCCGTACGGCACTCGACGGACGCACCGTCCGACTCCGTACGGCACTCGGCGGACGCACCGTCCGGGCACGCACCGTCCGAGGCCGGTCCGGACGCTCCCGGTGAAGAGGCCGCGTCCGGTGTCACTCCGACCCCCGACCCCGGCATCGCCGAGCGGCTCGGCCTCGGCTGGCGCCCCTGGCGCCTCGCCGCCGGCGTCTGCCTCGGCCTCGCCTGCGCGACGAAGTGGAACGGGCTGTACATCCTCGCCGCGTTCGGCGTGCTCACCGTCCTGTGGGACATGGGCGCGCGCCGTACGGCCGGTGCCGGGCGCCCCTTCCTCGCGATGCTCCGCAGGGACGCGCTGCCCGGCTTCGCGTCGCTGGTGCCGGTGGCGCTCGTCACGTACGTCGCCACCTGGAGCGGCTGGTTCGCCACCCAGGGCGGCTACTTCCGGGACTGGGCCGAGAAGGAGGGCCAGGCAGGTTCCTGGGGCTGGCTGCCGGGGCCGCTGCGCAGCCTGTGGCACTACGAGTCGGAGGTGTACGACTTCCACGTCGGCCTCACCTCCGGGCACACGTACGAGTCCAACCCGTGGAGCTGGCTCGTCGTCGGCCGCCCCGTCTCGTACTTCTACGAGTCGCCCAAGAACGGCCAGGACGGCTGCACCGCCGCCGACGGCTGCGCCCGCGAGGTACTCGCGCTCGGCACGCCGCTGCTGTGGTGGGCTGCCTGCTTCGCGCTGCTGTACGTCCTCTACCGCTGGCTGTTCCGGCGCGACTGGCGCGCGGGCGCCGTCCTGTGCGGAGTGGCGGCCGGCTATCTGCCCTGGTTCCTCTATCAGGAGCGGACGATCTTCTACTTCTACGCGGTCGTCTTCCTGCCGTTCCTCTGCCTCGCGCTGACGATGATGATCGGCGCGCTCGCCGGACCGCCCGGCGTGACGGAACGCAGGAGACTCGTCGGAGTCGTCGGCTCCGGCGTTCTGTTCCTGCTGATCACGTGGAACTTCATTTATTTCTGGCCCCTTTACACAGGCCAGGCCATCCCCACCGACGACTGGCAGCAACGGATGTGGCTGGACACGTGGATCTGAACAGCCCCGCGCCCGCCCCGAATTGAGCCATGGAAACTCCGTTTCGAGCCTCGAAAGGGTGACTCCGGGGCACAGGCCGTCACTTCCGTGCTCTATGGTGCCTCGAGACCCTCGGCCAGGCGGGCGGAGGCGGGGTGGAGGTTCAGAATTCGGATGCGTGACAGCCAGCGGATGGCGGTGCTCGGCGGAGTCGCCGCCGTCGTCGTGGGAGCCACCGGTTTCGGTGTGTACGCCCTCGTCGGAGGCGAGGAAGAGAACAGCGGCGACAAGGGCAGCGTTTCGGCTGCCGCGGACGGCAAGAACTCCGACGAGGTCGAGACGGGGCCGCCGTCCGCCGAGGAGGTCAAGGAAGCCTCCAAGAGCTTCCTCGAGGCGTGGTCCTCGGGCGATGCCCGTAAGGCCGCCGCCGTCACGGACGACAAGTCCGCCGCGCTCAAGGCGCTGACCGCGCTCCGCAAGGACGCCAAGGTGTCCAAGGTCGCCGTCACCCCGGGCACGCCGCGTACGCCGGCAGCGACGAAAGCCGATAAGACCGACAAGACAGCCAAGAGTGACAAGGGCGACACGGAGGCCGAAGCCACCGCGTCCGAGGTGCCGTTCAAGGTCACCGCGCAGCTCGCGTACGGGGAGCGGCGCGACGCGTGGTCGTACGACTCGGCGCTCCAGGTCGTACGGGACAAGAAGACCGGCGACGCCGTCGTCGGCTGGGAACCGTCCGTGCTGCACCCCAAGCTCGAGGACGGCCAGACGGTGAAGACCGGCGAGGCGGGCACGCCGCCGATCAAGGCCGTCGACCAGAACGGCACCGAGCTGTCCAAGTCGGACCACCCCTCGCTCAGCGGAATCCTCGACGACCTCCGCAAGCGGTACGGCGCCAAGACGGACGGCACCCCCGGCATCGAGACGCGCATCGTCGACGCCAAGGGCAAGGACACCGGGACGACGCTGCGCACCCTGACCAAGGGCACGCCCGGCACCCTCAAGACGACGCTGGACCTGGACGTGCAGAAGGCCGCAGAGGCGGCCATCGCGGACAAGCCGAAGGCGTCGGTCGTCGCGGTCAAGCCCAGCACCGGCGAGATCCTCGCCGTCGCCAACTCGCCCGCCAAGGGCTTCAACACGGCGCTCCAGGGCTCGTACGCGCCCGGCTCCACCATGAAGGTCATCACCGGCGCGATGCTGCTGGACAAGGGGCTGGCCGCGCCGGGCAAGGCGCACCCGTGCCCCAAGTACTTCGAGTACGGCGGCTGGAAGTTCCAGAACGACGACAAGTTCGACATCAAGGGCGGCACGTTCGCGCAGAGCTTCGCGCGCTCCTGCAACACCGCGTTCATCAGCCAGGCGCCGGAGCTGGACGACGACTCGCTGACCAAGGAGGCCCGCGACGTCTTCGGCATCGGCCTCAACTGGCAGGTCGGCACGAGCACGTTCGACGGCCAGGTGCCCGTCCAGTCCGACGCGCAGATGGCCGCGTCGCTGATCGGGCAGGGCAGCGTACGGATGAACCCGCTGACGATGGCGTCCGTGTCGGCGACCGTGAGGTCCGGCGAGTTCAAGCAGCCGTACATCGTGTCGCCGTCGCTCGACGACCGCACCCTCGCGAAGGCGCCGCGTTCGATGAAGCCGCAGGTGGTCAGTGACCTGCGGGCGTTGATGAAGACGACGGCGACCGGCGGCACCGCAGCCAAGCCGATGGCCGGGCTGAGCGGCGACTTCGGCGCGAAGACGGGCTCGGCGGAGGTCGGCGGCCAGAAGAAGCCGAACGCGTGGTTCACGGCGTACCGCGACGACATCGCCGTATCGGCCGTCGTCCCGGCCTCCGGGCACGGCGGCGACTACGCCGGGCCGGTGGTCCGGAAGGTGCTGGACGTCGGCTGACGCGCGCAGCGGCGGGTGTGGCGGGGCGGAACGGCCGTACGCGGCCGGGCCGCCCCGCTGTTGCGTGTCGGGCGCTGCGCGGCGTGCGCCGCCCGGACGTACGGTCACGGCGGGAAACGCTTCGCGGCGCCCGTACGCGGGCCGCTAGCGTGACCCGTATGACCTCACCCTCCGCCGCCCACCCCCGGTTCGCCGCCGCACTGTCCGCACTCGGTCTCGACGACGTCGAGGTCCGCTCCTTCCCGGACGCGACCCGTACGGCCGCCGAGGCCGCTGCCGCGATCGGCTGCGAGCTGAGCCAGATCGTCAAGTCGCTGGTCTTCGAGGCCGACGGCGTCCCGGTGCTCGTACTGATGGACGGCGCCTCCAGGGTCGACGTGGAGCGGGTACGTGCCGAGCTCGGCGCCGAACGGGTCGGCCGCGCCGACGCCCGCGTCGTACGCGACGCCACCGGCTACGCGATCGGTGGCGTACCCCCCTTCGGGCACACCACGCAGCTGCGGGTGCTGGCCGACCGCCGCCTGCTGACGCACGGCACGGTGTGGGCCGCGGCGGGCACGCCGCACACCGTCTTCGCGATCGAGCCGAAGGCGCTGGTCGCGCACGCGGGCGGCACGCTCGCGGACGTACGCGAGGCGGGCTGAGCGCGCCGGCCGCCGCCGCGCGCGCGGCGCGGCCGACGCCACACACGGGAGGCGACGTGCGTACGAACGTGCTCCGCGCGCGCGGAGGCGCCGCCGTTGCATACGGCGTCGCATACGGCAGCGCTTCCGGTGCGCACGGTGGTGTCTCCGGTGCGCGCGGCGGTGCCGTACGGGTGTCACTGTGACGCCGCTGGTCGCCGCCGCCGTGCTGGCCGCCGCGGTGACGCACGCCGGGTGGAACGCGATCGCGCACGGCATCAAGGACCAGCTCGTCGCCTTCTCCCTGATCGGCGCCGCCGACCTGGTGTGCGGCGCGGCGGTCGCGGCGTACGCCCCGCTGCCCGCCGCGGGCGCCTGGCCGTACCTCATCGCCTCCGTACTGCTGCACATCGGCTACCAGGCGCTGCTGATGCGCTCGTTCCGGCTGGGCGACTTCGGGCAGGTCTACCCGATCGCACGCGGCACGGCGCCGCTCGCGGTGACGGTCCTCGCGCTGGTCTTCGTCCACGAACGCCCCGGCCTGTGGCAGACGACGGGCGTCGCGGTGGCCTCCGCCGGTCTGGTCGGAGTGGCGCTGTGGGGCATACGGGGGCGCGCGGGCGACGTCCGTACGGGTGCCGATCCGGGCGCCGATCCGGGTGCCAATCCGGGTGCCGAGGCCGGTGCCCGCGCCGCCGCCAGGCCGCAGACGGCCGCGCTGCTCGCGGCCGTCGGCACAGGCCTGGCCATCGCCTCGTACACGGTGGTGGACGGCATGGGCGTACGCGCCTCCGGTTCCGCGCTCGGCTACACCGGCTGGCTCGTCGCCCTGATGGGCCCGTGCATCCCGCTGTACGCGCTCGCCGTCCGCCGCCGCGCGCTGCTCGCCCAACTCCGCCCGGTGGCCTGGAGGGGCCTGCTCGGCGGGGCGCTGTCCACGGCGGCGTACGGGCTGGTGCTGTGGGCCCAGACCCGCGCCCCGCTCGCACCGGTCGCGGCGCTGCGCGAGACGTCGGTCATCGCGGGGGCGGCGATCGGCGCGCTGTTCTTCAAGGAACGCTTCGGCGCCCCCCGCATCGCCGCCTCGGCGGTCCTGGCGCTGGGCATCGCCCTGATGCTCACAACCTGACCCCACCCGCCCCCCACCGCGGGCGCCACGGCAACGCCGGGCGACCCGACATGCCGTACCGCACGGCGGTCCCGAAGAGGCCGCCGGCCCGGACGCGCCCCGGATAGAGGCTCGGCGCCGCGACCGCACTGCTCCACCAGGTGACCGTAGTGGGCTCGCGGTCCCGCGACGTGGCCAGCGCGGTCACGCCGTACCTGGAGCGCGGCGGCTAGTGGGACGCGGACTGCCTCCTCGAAGGGATGGGCGGCGGACGTGTCCTGGCGCTTCCTGCGTCGCCACTGAGGTGGCCCATGTTCCGCTGTTGAACACGTCTGGGTCGCCGCCCGTGTAGCTCTCCGCGCCGAGCCGCAGCACCTGCGCGGTGTCGACGCCCGGCAGTTCACCGTCGTCGCCGAAGTGCCGCTTGACCCGCTCCCGGTCGAACCGGTCGATGCCCGCGGGCACCGGCGTGGTCGTCGTTAACAGCATCCCTGCTCGTACCGTCTCCAGCGCCGCGCCCAACCCGCCCCGCCCCGTACGCGCCCTCGCCACGCCCACCTGGGCGATGCTGGCCGTGACGCTGGTCTGGCTGGTGGCGCACTTCTTCTACGCCGTCTCCGTCGACTCGGCCCTCGGCGACATGCCCTCCGGGTACTCGCCCGACTACCACCCGGACTACGGCGACATGAGGGACGTCGGCCAGCTCTTCGAGGCCTTCCGGGCGGTCATCTTCCTTGCCACGGCGATCCTCTGGGTGCTGTGGTTCGGACGGCTGCGCGCGAACGCGGAGGCGTTCGCGCCGGGCCAGCTGCGCTACGAGCCCGGGCTGGCGTACGGCGTCTGGTTCATTCCGATCTGCAACTTCTTCATGCCCAAGCAGATCGCCAACGACATCTGGGGCGCGTCCAAGCCCGCACCGCCGGGTCACTGGTACGGCGGCCGCCTGCCCGCGCAGCGCGGGCTGCTGAACGGCTGGTGGACGACGTGGGTGATCTCGTTCTTCTTCACGTTCGTGAGCTCGTGGGAGAGCTGGTACGAGGACGGGACCGTCGAGGGCGCGAGCGAGACGCTGGCCGTCACCTTCTTCAGCGACCTGCTCATGATCACGTGCGGCATCCTCGCGATCATCATGGTGCTGCGGCTCACGCGGTGGCAGGAGGACCGCATCGCGGGGCACGGCTGAACGGCGGCTCCCCTGCTGTCCCCCGCGGGGGAGCTTCGCTCACACCTCCGCTTCGAGCCGCGCCGCCAGGTAGCCGTCCAGGTCCGGGCGTTCCGCCGCGTACACCTCGCGCAGCCACGCCCGCCGTTCGAAGTCCGTGACGGCCAGCTCGTACGTACAGGCCGCCAAGCCGCCCGTCAGCGGCCGGAGTTCACCCGCCGGGTCGGCGAGGTCGCCGCCGAACGGCAGGTGGTGGAGCAGGTTGCCGTTCGCCCACCAGTCGACGAGCACCCAGGTGCCGTCCGCGCCGTCGTGCACGGTGAGGAACGCCGCGCCGTGGCGGCCGTCCCCTCCCGGTTCGCGCGGCAGGTGCTGCGCGGCGGTGGCCTTGGCGGCGGTGACGAGGGCGGGGCGCGGCAGTTCGGCCGCGGCGGCGATGCCGTACACCTTCACGCGCCAGCCGCCGTGCTCCCAGAGTTCAAGGAAGCGGATGGGCCGGGTCCGGTAACTGGCGCCCGCGAGAGACCTCATACGTGACCGTTCCTTCCATCCGCCCCGTCCCCACCGGCCGTTCGGCACAGGCGCGAGGGGTGCCGCGGTCCTTTTCAGTGGAGCGCTCGTTATATTAGAGCGCTCGTCATACTCCGTGCTACGTTCGGCTCATGTCAAGGCTGTCAGGGCAGGGCAAGGGGCCGGGGCCGGCGGACGGCAGCCGCGTCCGGCTCATCCGGGCGGCGAGTCGGCTGATGGCCCGGCAGGGCTACGAGGCCACCGTGGTCAAGGACATCGCGCGCGAGGGCGCGGCCCCGATGGGATCGTTCTACTACCACTTCCCCGGCGGCAAGGAGCAGCTCGGAGCCGCCGCACTGCGCCAGGGAGGCGCGGAGGTCGGCGAGTTGTTCGCCCAGGCCATGGCCCCACACGGACAGCCCGCCGAGGCGGCCGCGGCCTGCGCGACCGTACTCGCCGACCGCCTCGCGGCGGCCTCCTGGCGGGACGGCTGCCCGGTCGCGACGACGGCGCTGGAGACCATAGGCCGCTCGGACGCGCTGCAGCAGGCGGCGGCCGAGGCGTTCGACGGCTGGCAGCGGGTGATCGCGGAACACCTGCGGCGCACCGGGCTCCCGGACCGTACGGCGGACGAACTCGCCGTCAGCGTCCTCGCGATGATCGAGGGCGCCGAGATGATCGCCCGCGTCCAGGCGTCGCGGACACCGTTGGACGCCGCGGCGGCGGCGCTCCGTACGCTCGTCGGCGCGGCCAGCCCGTCCGGCGATTGAGGACGGCCCTCGGCCACGGAATCCCTACACGGGACCACTGGCCCCGACCACCCACCAGCCGTGGCCGCCCCGGTCCGTCCTCGAACGCCGGACGGGGTTGGGGCGCGTCCGCTGTGGCGAGGTGGTCGCATGGTGAGACGGTCATTCTCAGGATGCGGGATCGTCGTTAGCGTGGCCGCATGTCCGACAACACGCAGGGCGCCGTATACACGCACGGCCATCACGACTCCGTGCTCCGCTCGCACCGTTGGCGTACCGCCGCGAATTCCGCCGCGTATCTGCTGCCCGAGCTGCGTGCCGGGCAGGCCGTGCTGGACGTGGGGTGCGGGCCCGGGTCCGTGACCGTGGATCTCGGGCGGGCGGTCGCGCCCGGCGGGCAGGTCACCGGCGTGGACGCCGCCGAGGCGGTCCTCGGCCAGGCCCGCGCCCTCGCGGCCGAACGCGGGCTGGACAACGTCCGGTTCGCCCCCGCCGACGTGCACGCGCTCGGCTTTCCCGACGGCTCCTTCGATGTCGTCCACGCGCATCAGCTGCTGCAGCACGTCGGCGACCCGGTGGGCGCACTGCGCGAGATGCGCCGGGTGTGCGCGCCGGGCGGGGTCGTGGCCGTACGGGACTCGGACTACGCCGGGATGACCTGGTACCCGCGGATCCCCGCCCTGGACGACTGGCTCGACCTCTACGAGCGCGTCGCCCGCGGCAACGGCGGCGAGCCCGACGCGGGCCGCCGACTGCACGTGTGGGCGCGCCGCGCCGGCTTCGCGCCGGAGGACGTCACCGCGACGTCCAGCACCTGGTGCTTCAACTCCCCCAAGGACCGCGCCTGGTGGAGCGGCCTGTGGGCGGAGCGTACGGTCGCGTCCGGTTACGCGCGGCTCGCCGTGGCGGGCGGTCACGCCACCGAGGCCGAGCTGCACCGGATCGCGGACGGCTGGCGGGAGTGGGGCGCGGACGGCGACGGCTGGTTCTCCGTCCTGCACGGCGAGATCCTCTGCCGGGTGGGGGCGTAACAAGAGCGTGCGCGGGCGCTCGACGTACTCGGCGGCGGTCGGGGCGGTTCAGCCCGCGGCGTCGGAGCCCACCAGATGGGCGGAGACGACCATGCCCAGCCGGGCCGGCTCGCCCTTCTTCGCCGGGGAGGCGTCGGCGACCAGCCGGAGCTGGGGGTCGTCGGTGGCGCCGTACACACGCTTGTCGGGGTAGCGGACCTGGGCGTAGCGCTCGATCCGGTCCACCTCGAAGTGGGCCGTACGGCCGTCCGCCCGGTGTACGTCGATCCGCGCGCCGGGGCGCAGGCCCTCCAGCCGGGCGAGGGCGGCCGCGGTCTGCTTGCCGCCGCCCTTCGCGTCCTTGTCGCCCTTCGCGTCCTTCTTGTCCTTCTCGTCCTCGTCCTTCGCGGCCTTGCGGGCGGTGCCGTCCAGGCGGCCGACGAGCAGTGCCGGGCCGCGTTCGCCCGGCGCGGGGCCACTGCGGGACCAGGCGACCTGCGTGGCGCGGGCCTTGGGAGGTACGGGCGGGCCGCCGTCGGCGGCGGTGTCGGCGGTGAACACGGCGGCGTCGGTGCCCGTACGGGCGATCCGCAGCCGTTCGGGAGCGGAACGCGGCAGGGCGGGGGCCGCGCGGTCGCCGTCCGTACGGATGCCGTTCCCGGCATCCGGGGGCGGTTCCGCACCGGAACGGGCGTCGGCGGCGGAGGTGCCCGCCGCGTCCGTACTGGCGTCGCTCCCGTCGTCGGACGCCAGCTGGCCGAGCACGACGGTGAGCAGGACGGCGGCGACTGCCGTCGCCGCCTCCAGCCGCCGGCCCAGCGTGGCGCGCCGCTCGTGCCGCGTGGTCACGGCTCGCCCCCGTCCGCCGTCGTGGCGCGGCGGTCGCCAGAACGGTCGCGGCGCACGGTGAGGACGTAGCCGGCGAGCCCGGCGGTGGCCAGTCCGCCTCCTATGGCGAGCGCGGCGTTGCCGACGCCGCCTCTGCCGTCGCGGGCAGCCGCGGCGCCCTGCTCGTCCTCCCCCTGGTCCGCGGAGTCCCGCAGGGGTGTCGCCGGGCGGTCGTCGGGGCGGACGCCGCCGGTGTGGGCGAAGGAGGCGGTGAGGGACTCGGTGGCGCTGCAGTTGGCAGTGACGACGTAGCGCTGGCCCGGCCGCAGACCGGACTTGACGACGGCGCGCGCCACGGCGTGCGCACCCGAGGGACGCGCCTCGGAGGGACGCGCCCCGGAGGGATTCGCCTCAGAGGGACGCGCTTCAGAGGGACGCGAATCAGACGGACGCGCCGCGGCGGAACGCGCTTCGGAGGGACGCGCCTCCGAGCCGTGTGCACCACGGTCGGGGACCGGGCCCGAGAGCGAGCCCGTCGTCGTCCCGGCGGCCGGGCGAAGCTTCGCCGCGGACGTGAAGGCGGGCGAGTAGACGGTGCCGCCGCGGCCGTCGCTCTCGCAGTCGGCGCGGATGTCCACGGGCGTGCCGGCCGCCGCCGACGCGGGGTCGAGCCGCAGCCCTTCGCCGGGCGCGGTGCCGTCGCCCGCGGGCAGCGCCGGGGCGGCGGGGCCGAACACGAGTGCCGCGGTCGCGGCGGCCAGGGAGCAGGCGCGGAGCGTGCCCGCACGCGTGGTCGGAGTCATGCGTCCATGCGATCAGCACATTCCGGTCACCGCACGCGCAACGCCGCCCATCGGGTGGCCGGTTGCGCCACCCGTTGCCCGTACGACCCGAACGGCCCGCAGCGTCGCGTACGCCCTGTACGGCTGCCGGTGGCCGTACAGGGCGTACGAGTGCGCCCTGCGCGGCGGCCGTACGGGCACACGCCCTACAGGCACACCCGTACGGCCGCCGCGCCACCCGTACAGGGCGCGCCGCTACTTCGTCTCCAGGTCGCGCCGCCGGAAGCCCGCCAGCCCCAGCGCCACCAGCGCCGCGGCCAGCGCGGTGAGGATCAGCACCGGTGTCCAGCGCATCGACTCCGCGGGCAGCGCCGGGACGTGCCCGAAGGGGGAGATGTTGTTCATCCAGCCCGGGAAGTCCAGGATCTTGCCGAGGTAGCCGACGACGAACGCGTATACGGGCAGCACCCACGACGCCACCGTCGCCCGCGGCAGCCAGCCGAAGAGCACCGCCGCGACGCCGACCGTCACCCACAGCGCGGGCGCGTACGCGAGCGGCGCGACCAGCAGGTCGAGGAAGAACCCGGCGTCGCCCGTGGCCGCCGCGCCCGCCGCCCCGAAGCCGAGCCCGGCCAGGGCCAGCACCACGACGCCGCCGAGCATCGCGACGGTCAGGTGCGCGCCCGCCCAGCGGCTCCGGGACAGGCCGGTGGCCAGCAGCGGTTCGGCGCGCCCCGAGGTCTCCTCGGACTGCGGGCGGAGCGCCGCCATCACCGCGTACACGGCGGCGACGACCGCGAGCACGATCATCACGGTGGACGCGAACGACTCGGCGACGTTAGCGCCGCCGACCTTCTGTACGGCCTCCCTGAGCTCCTTGACGTCCTCGATCATGTCCTCGGCGTCGCCGAGGATCGAGCCGTACATCACGCTCAGGAGCAGCAGCCCGGCGCCGAATCCGGCGAGCATGCCGCGGTGGAGCCGTACGGCGAGGCCCAGCGGACGGGCCAGCGCGTCGGATGCCACCGGGCTGCCCAGCCGGGTCGCGCGCAGGCCGGCGCCGACGTCGCGGCGGGTGCTCAGCCGGTACGCCACCGCCGTCGTCGCGGCGGCCAGGGCCAGCGCGAGGAGCAGCGGCCACCAGCGGTCGTCGACGTACACGTACGTGCGCTGCGCCCAGCCGATCGGGGACAGCCAGCTCAGTGCGCCGTTGCCGACGTCGCCGGAGGCGCGCAGCGCGTACGCCGCCCCGATCACGGCGAGCGCCATGCCGGACGCGCCCCGCGAGAACTGGCTGATCTGCACGGTGATCCCGGCGACCGCCGCGAAGACGAGGCCGACGGCGGCGTGCGCGGCGCCGTACAGCAGCGAACCGCCCCAGGTGACGTCCTCCGTACCGGAGGCGCCGAGGCCGACGGCGATGAGCAGCGCCAGTACGGCGTTGGCGACCGCCGCCGTCCCCAGGGCGGCCGTCAGGTGCGCGTGCCGCCCGACGACGGCGGCGCGTACGAGTTCGGCGCGGCCGGTCTCCTCCTCCGTACGGGTGTGCCGGGTGACCGTCAGGACGCTCATCAGGCCGACCATGATGAGGACGAAGCCCAGCATCTGGTGGCCCAGCATGGCGCCGTAGTTGTAGTCGTCCAGGTAGCGGGCGGGGCCCGTCATGGCGAGGCCGGCCGGGCTGTCCATCGTCTCGCCGACGGACTTCCGGTCGGCGGGCTCCGGGTACTGCGACGTGAAGCTCGACAGGGTGCCGACCGTGCCGAGGAAGAGGGCGCCGATCCAGACGGGCAGCCGTACGCGGTCGCGCCGCAGGTTGAACCGCAGCAGCGTGCCCGTACCGGTGAGCGCGTGGCGCTCGCGTGCCTCCGCGCGCGCGGGCGGCGATTTGCGGGCGGCGGCGGTGGCGGTCATCGCCCGCCTCCGGAGGACTTGCGGGTGTCCGTGGCCGCCGGGCCGTCGCCGTCGCCGCTGTCACTGCCGCTGCCACTTCCCGGGGAGCTGTTTTCGCTCCCTGGGGAGCCGTTTCCGGCGCCGACGACGTCGCCCTGGTCGTCCACGGCCACGCCGTTCGCGTCGAGGGCGTCGCCGTAGTGGCGCAGCATCAGCTCCTCCAGCGTCGGCGGGTGGCTGACCAGGCTGCGGACGCCGCTGTCGAGGAGGGTGCGCACCGCGCGGTCCAGCTGCGGTCCGTCGACGGCGAAGTGCACGCGGCCGTCCGTACGGCGCACGTTGTGCACCCCTTCGAGCTCGTCGAGGCCGGTGACGGGGCGCTCGGTCTCGGCCTCGATGGTCGTACGGGTCAGGTGCCGCAGCTCGGTCAGCGTCCCGGACTGCACGACCCGGCCGAGCCGTACGATGCTCACCCGGTCGCACAGCTTCTCGACCTGGGCCAGGATGTGGCTGGACAGCAGCACCGTCTTCCCCGCGGCCTTGGCCTGCTGGATGACGTCCTGGAAGACGACCTCCATCAGCGGGTCGAGCCCGGCGGTGGGCTCGTCGAGGAGCAGCAGTTCGGCGTCCGAGGCGAGCGCGGCGACGATGGCGACCTTCTGCCGGTTGCCCTTGGAGTAGGTGCGGCCCTTCTTGGTCGGGTCCAGGTCGAAGCGCTCGAGCAGCTCGGCACGGCGTCCCTGGTCGAGGCCGCCGCGCAGCCGGGCGAGCAGGTCGATGGCCTCGCCGCCGGTGAGATTGGGCCAGAGCTCAACGTCGCCCGGCACGTACGCGAGCCGGCGGTGCAGCTCGACCGCGTCGTACCAGGGGTCGCCGCCGAGCACGCTCGCGGCGCCCGAGTCGGCGCGCAGCAGACCGAGCAGGACGCGCAGGGTGGTGGACTTTCCGGCGCCGTTGGGCCCGAGGAATCCGTGCACCTCGCCGGTCCCGACGCGCAGGTCGAGTCCGTCGAGCGCGCGGGTTCGGCCGAAGGACTTCGTCAGTCCGGATACCGAGATGGCAGTGGTGGCCTTGGTCATGAGGCCGAAGCTACGCTTCCTTCAGAAATTTGTGAAGTTAAGGAAGCGTTAGGATCATCCGGGTACGCGTGAACTGGGGAGATGCTGAAGTGGTGGGTGAACAGGACAGCCAGGGTCGGCGGACAGAGGACTACGACGACCGCGTCTCCCAGTTCGTCGAACGCTTCGCCGGAGACCTCACCGAGGCGGGCATGCAGCGCATGGCCGCCCGCGTGTTCGCGTGCCTCCTCGCCTCCGAGCGCGGCGCGCTGAGCTCCGCCGAGCTCTCCGAACGGCTCCAGTGCAGCCCGGCCGCCGTCTCCGGCGCCGTCCGCTACCTTTCGCAGGTGCACATGATCAGCCGGGAGCGGGAACCCGGCTCACGCCGCGAGAGCTACCGGCTGCACCAGGACATCTGGTACGAGACGTTCACCAATCGCGACGCCCTCCTCAGCCGCTGGACGGCCACACTGCGCTCGGGCGCCGAGTCCCTCGGCACGGACACTCCCGCGGGACGGCGCGTGCAGGAGACCACCGAGTTCTTCGACTACCTCAAGGACGAGCTCGGCAGCCTGCTGGAACGCTGGCGCAAAGACCACGAGGACGGGCCCTACCCGTCCCGGGACTGAGCCCGGCCGTACGCCCCGCCCCGCCCGGCCGGCCCCTTATACACATCTGCCGCTGCCGCCGCAGGCGTAGCGGAAGCCGGGAACGGGCTGTGACGACGGTGCATTTCGTGCCGTCGATGCTTCAGCTGTTCCTGGAGGAGTCGACTGTCGCCCGGTGCACGGGTCTGCGGCGTGTGCTGTGCAGTGGTGAGGCACTGTCCGCCCCGCTGGCCGCTCGCTGTCATGCGGTGCTGTCTGCTGAGCTGCACAACCTCTACGGCCCGACCGAGGCGTCCGTCGACGTCACAGCGGCAGAGGTGCGTCCGGGGGCGGAGGTGGTGCCGATCGGCCGCCCTGTGTGGAACACGCGTCTGTACGTTCTCGACGCAGGTCTGCGTCCCGTACCGCCGGGCGTGGCGGGGGAGCTGTATCTCGCGGGTGTGCAGCTCGCGCGCGGCTATCTCGAGCGACCCGGGCTGACCGCCGAGCGTTTCGTCGCCGACCCCTTCGGCGGCCCGGGTGAGCGGATGTACCGCACCGGCGACCTGGCCCGCTGGAGGGCAGAGGGAACGGTCGAGTATCTGGGCCGTAGCGACGACCAGGTGAAGGTCCGTGGCTTCCGTGTCGAGCCCGGCGAGATCGAAGCCGTCCTCGCCCGCCACGCCACAGTCGCCCACACCACCGTCGTCGCCCGCGACGGGCGCCTCGTCGCCTACGTCGTCCCCGCCGACCCGGACCGTACGCCCGACAGCGCGGCCCTCCGTACGCATGTGGCCGCTTCCCTGCCCGAGCACATGGTCCCGGCCGCCTGCGTCACCCTCGACGCGCTCCCCCTCACCCCCAACGGCAAGCTCGACCGCGCTTCTCTCCCCGCCCCCGACTTCGCGGCGGAGACCGGCAGCGCCCTCCCGCGAACGCCGCGCGAGGAGATCTTCTGCGGCCTGTTCGCGGACCTCCTCGGGCTCGAACGGGTCGGCGCCGACGACGACTTCTTCGCCCTGGGCGGGGACAGCATCGTCGCGATGCAGTTCGTCGCCCGCGTGCGCGCGGCCGGGCTGGCCGTCAGCCCGCGCGACGTCTTCCGGTACAAGACGGCCGCCGCGCTCGCCGCCGTCGCGGGCGAACTGGACGGCACCGGCGGCGATCACGCGTCCGCCGCCCTCTTCACGCCCACCGACGACGAGCGTGCCGAACTGGCCGCCCTCGGCGCCACCGAGGTGCTGCCGCTGTCGCCCCTCCAGGCGGGCCTGCTGTTCCACGCCTCGTTCGACTCGGGCGCGGACGGCCCGGACGTGTACACGGTGCAGGTGGCGTACGACCTCGACGGCCCGGTGGACGCCGTACGGCTGCGCCGCGCCGGGCAGGCGCTGCTGGAGCGGCACGGCAACCTGCGGGCCGGGTTCCGCTATCTGGCCTCCGGCCGACCCGTCGCCCTGGTTCCGCGTACGGTGGCGCTGCCCTGGCGCGAACTCGACCTCAGCGAGCCGGACGCCGACGCCGCCGCCGCCGACGATGCCGCCGCCCACTCCGTGCGCGAGGAGCGCTGGGAACGCTGCCTCGCGCAGGAGCGGCGCCGGTTCGACCCGGCGGAGCCGCCGCTGCTGCGGTTGGCGCTGGTGCGGTTCGGCCCGTCCCGGCACCGGCTGGTGCTGTCGCACCAGCACCTGCTGCTCGACGGCTGGTCGGTGCCCCGGCTGATGCGCGAACTGTCCGGGCTGTACGCGGGGGAGCGGCTGCCCGCGCCGCCGCCGTACCGCGACTACCTCGCCTGGCTGGCCCGCCAGGACCAGGAGTCCTCGGCCGCCGCCTGGGCGAAGGCGCTGGACGGCCTGGAGGAGCCCGTACACCTGGTCTCCGCCGACCCCAACCGGGCGCCGGCGGTGCCCACCACGCTGACCACACGGCTGACACCGGAGCTGACGGGCGCGCTGACGGCGTTCGCCCGCTCGCGCGGACTCACCCTCAACACCCTGGTGCAGGCGGCCTGGAGCGTCGTGCTGTCCCGGCTCACCGGGCGGCATGACGTGGTCTTCGGGGCGACGGTGTCCGGTCGGCCGCCGGAGCTGGACGGGGTGGAGTCGATGATCGGCCTGTTCATCAACACCGTTCCCGTACGGGTCCGCGTCGACGAACGGGAGCCGCTGGCGGCCTTCCTCGACCGCCTCCAGGAGCAGCAGTCGCAGCTGCTGGCGCACCAGCACCTCGGGCTGGCGGACATCCAGCGGAGAGCCGGACTGGGCGAACTCTTCGACACGCTCGTGGTGTTCGAGTCGTACCCAGACGCGCCCGACGCCCCAGACGCCCCAGACGCGCCCGACGCCCTCAACCCACCCGAAGACTCGGGCGACCGCCTGCGCGCCTCCGTACGGGACCACCTCGACTCGACGCACTACCCGTTCACCTGGGCCGTCGAGCCCGAGGAGCGCCTGCGGCTGACGGCCGAGTACCGCACCGACCTGTTCGACCGCGCCACCGCGGAGCGGACCACGGCCGCCATGGTCCGGCTGTTCGAGGCGATGGCCGCCGACCCCGTACAGCCCGTGGGCCGTGTCGACATCCTCACCCCCGAGGACCGCCGTACGGTCCTCGAGACCTGGAACGACACCGCGCTGCCCGTCGCCCCCGGCGCGCCCGCGACCGTACCGGCGCTGTACGAGGCGCAGGCGGCCGAAACCCCGGACGCGGTGGCCGTGGTCGCGGGCGAGGTCACCTGGACCTTCGCCGAGCTGAACGCGCGCGCCAACCAACTCGCCCGCGTCCTCGCCGACTACGGCGCCGGGCCGGAGAGCGTCGTCGCCCTGGCACTGCCGCGTACGGCGGACTTCGTGCTCGCGATGCTCGCCGTGCTGAAGTCGGGCGCGGCGTATCTGCCCGTCGACCCGGACCTGCCCGCCGATCGCGTACGGGCCATGCTCGACGACGCGCGGCCCCGGCTCGCCGTCACCACGCAGGCCCTCGCCGGCGCGCTCCCGGACCGGGACGACGTGCCGCGGCTGCCGCTGGACGCGCCCGGCACTGCCGCGCGCCTCGCCGCCCAGTCCGCGCACGACCTGGCCGAAGGCCCGGACCCGCGGCACCCGGCGTACGTCATCTACACCTCCGGCTCCACCGGCCGCCCCAAGGGCGTCGTGGTCTGCCACGCCGGCGTGGCCAACCTGTTCCGCAGCCACCGCCGCGGCCTGCACGACCCCGCGAAGGCCCGGACGGGCCGCCGGCACCTGCGTGTCGGGCACGCCTGGTCGTTCTCGTTCGACGCGTCCTGGCAGCCGCAGCTGTGGCTGCTCGACGGGCACGCGCTGTACATCCTGGACGACGACACCCGCCGCGACCCCGAGCTGGCCGCCGCGGCCATCAGGGCGCACGAGCTGGACTTCATCGAGGTCACGCCGTCCTTCCTGGCCCGCATGGCGGACACCGGGCTGCTCGCGGACGGCGCCTGCCCGCTCGCCGCGGTCGGCGTCGGCGGCGAGGCCGTCCCCGACTCGCTGTGGAGCGAACTGGCCGCCCTGCGCGGCACGGACGCGTACAACCTCTACGGCCCCACCGAGGCCACCGTCGACGCCCTCGCCGCCCGCGTCGGCGACAGCGACCGGCCGCTGGTCGGCCGCCCCGTCGGCAACGCACGCGCGTACGTGCTGGACGCCGCACTGCGGCCCGTACTGCCGGGCGTCACCGGCGAGTTGTACGTGGCGGGCGCGGGCCTCGCCCGCGGCTACCTCGACCGGCCCGGACTGACCGCGGAGCGGTTCGTCGCCGACCCGTACGGCGCGCCGGGGGAGCGCATGTACCGTACGGGCGACCTGGCGCGCTGGACCGGGGACGGGCGGATCGACCTGCGCGGGCGCACCGACGACCAGGTCAAGATCCGCGGCTTCCGGGTCGAACTGGCCGAGATCGAGGCCGTCTTGGACCGGCACCCGTCGGTCGGACAGGTCGTGGTGGTCGCCCGCGAGGACCGGCCGCGGGTGAAGCAGCTGGCGGCGTACGTCGTCCCGGCGGACGGGGCCACGGACGAAGGCACGGCGGACCCCGCCGCCCTGCGCGCGTACGCCGCGTCCGCGCTGCCCGACTACATGGTCCCGGCCGCCGTCGTCGTCCTGGACGGGCTGCCGCTGCTGTCCAACGGCAAGCTCGACCGCAAGGCGCTGCCCGCACCCGAGTTCACCCTCGCCGCCGGCCGCGCGCCCGCGAACGACACCGAGCGGAGGCTGTGCGCGCTCTTCGCCGAGGTGCTGGGCCTGCCCGAAACCGGTGCCGAGGACGACTTCTTCGCGCTCGGCGGCGACAGCATCGTCGCCATGCAGTTCGTCAGCCGGGCCCGCGCGGCCGGGCTGCGGGTGACGCCGCGCCAGGTGTTCCAGCAGCGTACGGTCGCCGCGCTGGCCGCCGTCGCCACCGCGCTCGACCCGGACGCCGCCGCCCCCGCGCACGACGACGGCACGGGCACGGTGCCGCTCACGCCGATCATGCACGCGCTGCGCGAACTCGGCGGGCCGGTCGCCGGATACCACCAGGCCGCGTTCGTACAGACACCCGCGGAGCTGGACGAGACGGGCCTCCGCGCCGTACTCCAGGCCGTCACGGACCGGCACGACCTGCTCCGGGCCCGCCTGGACCGCAGCCCGCCGGGCCCCGACGATGCGACCACGGCCACCGCCACGGCCACCGCCGCCGCCGAGCAGTGGTCCCTCCACGTGCCCGCGCCCGGCACGCCGGACGCCGCGTCCTGGCTCGTACGGGTCGACGCGGCGGACGCCGACGACGCCCGGCTGTGGGAGACCGTCGCCGCACACGCCCGCGAGGCGCAGCGCGGCCTCGACCCGGACGCCGGGCGCATGGTGCGCGGCGTGTGGTTCGACCGGGGCCGCGACCGGCCAGGACGGCTGCTGCTCCTGATCCACCACCTCGTCGTCGACGGCGTGTCCTGGCGCGTGCTGCTGCCCGACCTCGCCGCCGCCTGGCGGGACGTCGCCGCCGGGCGTACGCCCGCGCTCGCCCCCGTCGGCCTGTCGTTCCGACGCTGGTCGACGCTGCTCGCCGAACGCGCCGCCGAACCGGCCGTCGAGGACGAACTGCCGCTGTGGACCGCGATGCTGGCCGACGCCGACCCGCTGCCCCTGACGCGCCCCCTCGACCCGCGGCGTGATGTCACGGCCACCTCGCGGCACGTGTCGCTGACCCTCCCCGCCGACCGTACGGCGCCGCTGCTCAGCCGGGTGCCCGCCGCGTACGGCGCGACCGTCAACGACGTGCTGCTGACCGCCCTCGCCCTGGCCGTCGCCGACTGGCGCACCCGCCAGGAGCCGTCCCGCGGCGGCCGTTCGGTGCTGGTGGACCTCGAAGGCCACGGCCGCGAGGAGGAGTTGGCGGGCAACGCGGACCTGTCCCGTACGGTCGGCTGGTTCACCAGCGTCGTCCCCGTACGGCTGGACCCCGGGCCGCTGGACCTGGCCGACGCGTTCGCGGGCGGGCCCGCCCTGGACGAGGCGCTGGACCGCGTACGGGAACGGCTCGCGGCCCTGCCCCACGCGGGCGTCGGCCACGGCCTGCTGCGCCACCTGAACCCGGCGGCCGGTCCCGGACTGGCCCGGCTGGGCACGCCCCAGATCGAGTTCAACTACATGGGCCGCTTCGGCGTCCCCGAGGCCACCGACTGGTCGTACGCCCCCGAGGCCGACGCCGCCGACCTCGAGGCCGACCCGGACATGCCCCTGTCCCACGCCCTCACCGTCAACGCCCTGACCGAGGACCACCCCGGCGGCCCCGAACTCTCCGCCCACTGGACCTTCGCGCCCGGAGCGCTGCCGGAGGAGGCCGTACGGGACCTGGCCGACACCTGGTTCCGCGCGCTCGGCGCACTCGTCGACCGGGCCGGAGCCGTACGCGCCGCCGGCCGCCCGGCCGGCCGCCGGGCCGGTGACCCGTCCCACCGAGATGACCCGTCCCACCGAGAGAACACGAGGAAGCACGCATGACGAACCCGTTCGAGAACCCCGAGGGCAGCTACTCCGTGCTCGTCAACGACGAGGGCCAGCACAGCCTGTGGCCCGACTTCGCCGACGTCCCCGCGGGCTGGACCCCCGTACACGGGCCCGGCCCGCGCCAGGACTGCCTCGACTACATCGAGGCCCACTGGACCGACCTGCGGCCCCGGAGCCTGGCCGGCGGCCGGCCGGGTCCGTCCGCCGGCTGAGGGCGGGCCTCCGCTACTGCGGAGTACGGGATTCCGGATGTCCCCCTCCAGGGGGGTGAACTACGGGGACGGCGGACGTACGGTGGGAGCACAGCCTGTCCGTGGCGTGACATCCCAGGTCGAAGGGGATGGTCTCGATGTACGACGCGATCGGAATCGAGGTCCGGCCCACCGCCTCCGGCGACTGCCGGGTGACCGTGGCGGGAGAGCTCGACGTGTGCAGCGCGCCTGCCGTACGCACCGCTCTCCGCGATGCCGTCAGCAGACACGACAGGGTCGAGGTCGACTGCGCGGGCCTCCGCTTCTGCGACTGCGCGGGGCTCAGCGCGCTGCAGTCCGCCGCCCACGCGGCCCGGACCGCCGGCACCGAACTGCGGCTGTACGCGGTCCCGCAGGCGCTCGCGCGGCTGCTGCGGCACTTCCGCATCGAGGGCGTGTCGGTCGCCGGACAGCCACCGCCCGGCGCGCGTCCCGACGTGCCGCCCAGCCGCCGTACACGCGACCCGACGGCGACGCCCGCGACCGCCCTGCTGCGGTAGCGGCCCCGCGGCCGCCCCCGCGGCTGTCAGCCCGCCGCCCCCGATGTCGTGTGCCCGCCCGTTTGACGGAAACCCCTACGGTGCCGGCGGCACCGCCGCCGGCCGGTCCTGGTTCCGACCCGGGAAGGGCAGGCGTCACGGTTGTCTGTGCCGGATGTGGTGTACGTCGTGCTGGGCTGTGGCGCGCTGGCGGCCGCCGTCCTGCCGCGAGTGGTCTCCGGGCGGCCGCTGTCGCTGCCGCTGGTGTTCCTGCTCGGCGGCCTGCTGGTGTACCTCCTGAACGTGCCACTCCCCGAGGTCGACCCGGTGGAACAGCGGGTCTGGGTACTGCACACCACGGAGCTGTGCGTCATCGTCTCGCTGATGGGCGCCGGCCTGGCGATCAACCGCCCCTTCGGGCGGCGGACCTGGTCCTCCACCGGCCGCCTGCTCGGCATCGCCCTGCCGCTGACCGTTGCCGCCACCGCCGTCTCCGCCTGGCTGCTGCTCGGCTGGCCGCCGGCCGCGGCGCTGCTGCTGGCGGCCGTACTGGCGCCGACCGACCCCGTGCTCGCCGCCGAGGTACGGGTCGGGGAGCCCACGGACTCCGCGCACGACGAGGACGAGGTCCGCTTCTCCCTCACCAGCGAGGCCGGCCTGAACGACGGGCTGGCCTTCCCCGTCGTCTACGCGGCCCTCGCACTCGCCGCGGCGGCCGGCGGCGGCTGGTCCGCGTCCTGGATCGGCGAGTGGGCGCTGGTCGACCTGGCGTACAAGTCCGGCATCGGCGTGGTGGTGGGCCTGCTGGTCGGCCGCCTGCTGGGGCGGATGTTCTTCCGCTCCCGGTGGCCGGCGCTGCGGCTGTCCGAGTACCGGGAGGGGTTCGTCGCGCTCGGCGCGACCTTCCTCTCGTACGGGGCCGCGGAGCTGCTGCACGGCTACGGCTTCCTGGCCGTCTTCGCCACCGCCTGCAGCATCCGGGCCGCCGAGCGCTCGCACGGCTACCACCTCGTGCTGCACGAGTTCATCGAGCAGGTCGAGCGGCTGTTCACGGCATCCCTGCTGTTCCTCCTGGGCGGCTACGTCGCGCTCGGCGGCCTGTCGGAGCTCACCTGGCAGGGCGCCGCTGTCGGGCTGCTCCTGCTGCTGGTGATCAGGCCGGCCGCCGGCTGGGCCGCCCTGCCGGGCAGCCCGGGCGGACCACGTGAGCGCGTCGCGACCGCCGTCTTCGGCATCCGCGGCATCGCCTCGCTGTTCTACGTCGCCTACGCGCTGAGCCAGGACGACTTCTCCGGGCTCGGCCCGGAGCTCTGGGCCGTGGTCACCTTCACCGTGCTGAGCTCCGTCGTCCTGCACGGCATCGCGGCCTCCCCGGTGATCAGCCGCCTCGACTGGCTGCGCCAACGGCGCGCCCGCCGCGCGGGGCGCACCCGCCCCGACCCGGGGGACGGCGGCGCGCCGGACGAACGCCTCTGAGGGGCGGGGCGCGGCGCCGGAGGCGCCCTGCGCCGGTCCCACGGCGCCCCGGACCGCACCGCGTACGGGGGCACCGGCCTGTCAGCGGGGGCCGTACGCGCCCTGCGCGCCCAGGTCGCGGCGGTGCCGGAACTGGCCGCGCGGGTGGAGCTGCGCGCGCAGCAAGCGCACGACACGACGGGCCTGCCGGAGGGCTGGTTCGACACAGTCGTGCTCAACTCCGTCGCCCAGTACTTCCCGGGCCCCGGCTACCTCACGGACGTGCTCCGCGCCGTCTCCGGACTACGAGAGAGGTTTCCCTAAGAGACCGCACCGGCACCTCTGGTGGTAACCCCGTATGTCTCCTGCCCTCCCCCGCCCGGACCAAGGCCCGGGCTCCCGCTACACCGCCCGCGCGACGACCACACGCCGCCGCCCGCCAACTGTCGTACGGCGGAGGGACGTCGCCGCGCTGGCCAGTCGCCTCACCCCTCGCGATACGTGGCTCGCGGCTATGGTCCACGAGCACCGTGTCCTGACCACCCCTCAGATCGGCCGCATCGCGTTCGGGGCGTCCCGCACCGCGCAAAACCGCCTGCGCGCTCTGCACCGCATGGCCGTCCTCGACTCCTTCCGCCCGCTCGTCCAGACCGGCTCCGCACCGGAGCACTACACGCTGGGGCCGGCCGGCGCAGCCCTGCTCGCCGCCCACGCCGGAGTGGAGACCGCAGCGCTGGGCTGGCGCCCCACCCACACCGGACGCATTGCCTACTCCCCCTGGCTCGGCCACGACCTCGGCGTCAACGACCTCCTCACCCGCCTCACCGCACGGGGCCGCGACGCCCCGCACGCCGGACTGCCGTTGTGGCTCTCCGAGAACTCCTGCGCCCGACGCTGGGGCGACATCGTCCGGCCCGACGCCTACGCCCACTGGAGCGACCACGGCGCGCTGCTCCCGTTCTTCCTCGAGTACGACACCGGCAGCCAACCCCTCGCCCGCGTCGACGCGAAACTGCCCGCCTACGCCGCCTTCACCGCCGCCACCCACGCCCGCCCCGCACTCCTCATCCACACCCGTACCGCCTCCCGCGAAGCCGCCCTACGGCGTCGCCTCACAGAGACCGCGCGCCAACTCGCCCTGCCCGTGGCGACCGCCTCGGCCGACTTCACCACCACCAGCCCATGGGGCAACTGGTGGACCCCGCTGACCACCACCACACCCCGACTCACCCTGGCCGAACTCGCCGCCCACTGGCCCGACCTGAGCCCCGCCCCTGGGCTGGAACCCACCGACGCCGACACCCCGCTCACGCTCCCCGTGCCCCCGCTCGCACCACCCGCACAGGGACGGGTGTGAGCACGTTCGCCAGGATCGGCACCGGCCTCGGCTGCTCGCTCGTCGCGCTCACCCTCTTGTCCGCCGTGCTCGCCACCGGCCTGCCGCCCGACCTCACCTCCACCGCAGGCGGTACGGAAGCGCCCAGCCGCCACGCCCGCAAGGACATCCCCGGCCCCTACCTCGCGCTCTACCGACGCGCCGAACCCGAGTGCCCCGGCCTGTCCTGGACGGTCCTGGCCGCCATCGGAAAGGTCGAGACCGACCACGGCCGACACCCCACCATGCGCTCCCCGGCAGGCGCACTCGGACCGATGCAGTTCCTCCCGTCCACCTTCCGCGAGTACGCCCACCCCGTCCCGCCCGGCGGCAAAAAACCCGCCACTCCCTGGGACCCCGTCGACGCGGTGTTCGCCGCCGCACGGCTGCTGTGCGCGAACGGCGCGAAGCACGGAAAGAACCTCGAACGCGCCATCTGGCACTACAACCACGCCGACTGGTACGTCCGCAAAGTCCTGCGCATCGCCGACTCCTACACCACTACCCAACCCGCCTCCGGCGCGGCCGAGACCGCCCTCGCCTTCGCCCGCTCCCAACTCGGCACCCGCTACGTATGGGGCGGCAACGGCGCGAAGGACGGCGGCTTCGACTGCTCGGGCCTGACCAAGGCCGCCTACCAGGCAGCCGGAATCAATCTCCCGCGGACCGCGGAAGCGCAGTACGACGCCACGGTCGAAGTCCCGCGCGGGCAGCCCCTCAAGCCCGGCGACCTCCTCTTCTACGGCCGCCCCGGCAACCTCCACCACGTCGGCCTCTACGCCGGGAAGGGCCGGATGATCCACGCACCCCGCCCCGGCACCCGCATCCGCTACGAGGCCCACCGCTACCGGGGCCACGACTTCTACGCCGCCACCCGCCCCACCGCCCGGAGCCACCGGTGAACCCTCCGGCAGCCGAGATCGAAAAGCTGCTGCACCGCCTGACCATCCTGCTGTGCGCCGTCGGTGTCCTCGCCCTGACCTTCACCGCGGTCAACGTGACCCTCTTCGCCTCAAGTCGAGACGTGCCCCTGCCGATCGCAGTCCTGCTCGATCCGATGCTCGCCCTCACCCTGACCGCCGTCCTGTACGCGGACTCCCGGCTCGCCGCCTGGGGCCTGCGCCCGCCCACCTGGTCCACAGCACTGCGCTGGTGGGCCGGCGCCACCGCCGCCGTCATGAACACCTGGGCCTCACTCTGGCCGGACGGCCACATCGGCTGGCCCCACCAAGCCGACCCCGCAGCCGTACTCCTCCACCTCGCCCCCTGCCTCCTCCTCGTCGGCCTCGCCGAAGCGATCGCCGCCTACCGCAGACTCCTCACCGAGACACGCAACCCCAACCCACAGCCCGTAACCGCACCCCGCCCGGAACCACCCCCACGATCTGTCGAACCACCACTGCACCCCGCACCTCACACCGCACCCGGAGGCGACCTCACCCGCGACGACGAACTACTCCTCCGCGCCCACGCCCTCGACGCCGCCGTACGCACGCGCACCGGACACCCCGTCAGCATCCGAGAGCTACGACGCCAACTGCACCTCGGACAGGACCGCGCCCGAGCACTGCGCACCCGACTCGACGCGGCGCTCCCCGACGACGCCACCGCACCCGACCCGCACCCGGAAACCTCTCTTGACCAGGGACGATAGCCGCTTGACATCACGCCGCGATCGAGCGTCCATGGTCGTCGGCGAACCGGGAACCACCGCGATGCGCACGCGCCCCGCCACGCCACCCGCGCCCGCCCCGTACGGGCGGCGCACCCCGGCCGGGGACCCCACCACGACCCAACACGATCCGCAGTGAGGTTCCCCCATGACAACCACCGAACACCGCACCCGACCGCACCCCGACCCCGTACCCGACGCACTCACCGGCACCCGCGCCAAGATCTTCGAAGCGCTCACCGCACACCCCGGCAGCACCACCGCCGACCTCGCCCAGACCGCGGCGGTCGGCCGTTCCACCGCGGGCAAGGCGCTGACGGCCCTTGAAGATCAGGGCTTGGCGGTACGCGAACCCGGCGACCGCACCCCCGGACACCGCACCCCGGACCGGTGGCGCCCCGCCCCGCACACCGCACCCGACACCCCGCACCCGGCCAACGAAGCGAACAACGCAGCCCCGGGGCAGGAAGACAACGCAACTCCAGCATCAGCAACCAACGACGAGCACGCCGACACCACCGAGAGCCACACCACGCCCCAAGGCGACGACGCACCGGCGGCCCGGGGCAACGATGAGAACCCCGACGGTCCGACGCATCCCGACCAGGACCCGAACCACGGCGAGTCCACGTCGGCAGCTACGGAAGCGCAAGAGGATGGCTCAGTGGAAACGCCGGGAGCATCACCAACGGCGGCACCATCCGGCACGGAAGACGAAGCACCCTCAGAGGCACACCGCACGACGGGCCACCCTGTCGCCCCGACACCAGTGGCGAAGCCAGGCAGGCTCCAGCCAGGCGCACTCCGGGAGATGGTCGTCGCTCATCTGCAGGCCAATCCCGACACCGCGTACACCGCCACCGGCATCAGCCGCATCATCGACCGAAGCTCCGGCGCCATCGCCAACGCCCTGGTGAAACTCACCGCCCAGGGCACCACCCGCCAGGTGAGCGACGCACCCCGCCGCTACCAGTACACAGCACGCGGTCCCCAGGAGAACTGACCACAACTGGTGAGGGGGTTGCCCGGCACACTGTGCCGGGCAACCCCCTCACCACGTCGAACGTGAGCAAGTCATGCCGCCGGTGGAACGACCCCCGCGACCGCGTCCGGCCAACCTATGCGTATACCGTTGATGACTGACCGTAGACCAAGTCCGAGGGGATGAACCGTGGGGGACGGCAAGGAAGTACTGGATATATCCACCAAGGATCTGAAGTCGGCTGCGCCGACGTTCCGGACCCAGAGCGGTGAACTGCTCAAAGCCGCCACGACGTTGGGGGCGAAGCTCGATGCGCTGGGGCAGCCGTGGGGCGGGGAGGAGCAGGTCAAGGAGTTCGCCGAGAAGTACACGGCGCAGCGTTCGTCCATCGAGAGCGCGGTGTCGGTTCTTGTTCAGGGGCTGGCGAGTATTCACGCGGCGATGGCGGATATGTCCGATGGGCACGTGGACAACGAGGACGCGATCCGAGGCATGTTCAACAGGCAGGAGACGCCGGACTGGCTGCCGTCTCAGCGGGAGTGGCATCCGCCGATGGCGGCGCCGCAGGCGCAGGCGCCTGGTCCGTCTGAGGGTTCTGGTCCGACCGGCTGATGGGGGCGTTCGAGGAGGCCAAGGAATGGCTGATCGAATCGTTCGGGATGTGGTGGCCGGACGCGGATGAGGGCAAGTGCCGTCAGGCCGCGGACGCGTGGCGGGAGTTCGCCGGGTCGGTCGGTGAAGTGCGCCGTGCGACGGACGGCAAGGCGAGCGCGCTCATCCACAACAACAAGGGTGAGGCGATCGACGCCTTCGAGGTCTTCTGGCACCGCTACTACCACAAGGAAGCGGGCTGGCTCTGGGACCTGGAGAAGGCAGCGCGTGCGATGGGCAAGGCGCTGGATGAGTTCGCGGACGCGGTCGAGAAGGCCAAGCACGACATCGACGTGCAGATCTCGATCAACGCGGCGGTGATCGCGGCGGGTATCACGGCGGCGTTCTTCACCGCGGGGCTGGCCAGCGGGGCGGCGGCGACCGCGGCTGTGGCAGTCACGGAGGCCGCGACGGCGTGCGGGGTGGCGCTGTCCGCGACGGCGGCGAGCATCGTCGGTGGGGCCCTGACCGGTGTGGTCTTCGGCGGTGTGGAGTCGGTGGTGCTGAACCTCGCGGTGGCGCAGCCGATGCAGATCCAGGCCGGTCTCCAGGACGGCTACAGCCTGGACCAGGCCAGCAAGGCGACGCGGGACGGAATGGCCTACGGCGGCGTGTTCGGCGGCGCTTTCGGGCCGTTCCTGAAGAACCAGCCGTTCAACGGTGTGCGGCTGCCGCAGAAGTTCTCTCTCCGTCCCAACGGGGGCGCGGATCTGGCGGCGGGTTCGCGTCCGCCGAAGGGTGTGCGGGCGGACCTGGACCCGATCGATGTGGCCACGGGCACGATGCTGCTGCCGCAGACGGATGTGGAACTGCCGGGCGCCCTGCCGCTGGTCTTCGAGCGCACGCACCTCTCCTCTGTACGGGTGGGGGGCTGGTTCGGGCCGAGTTGGGCCTCCACCGTGGACGAGCGGGTCCAGATCGATGCCGAGGGTGTGGTGTTCGCGGCAGCGGACGGGATGCGGCTGGTCTACCCGGTGCCCACCCCCGGCGAGCCGACGCTGCCGGTCGCCGGCCCTCGGTGGCCGCTTTGGTGGGACGGGAAACCGGACGGGGCACTGACGATCACCGATCCGGCCGACGGCACGACCCGCACGTTCGCCGATCCGGTGCCCGCCGCCGACGGGGTCCTGGACCTGCCGCTGGCCTGGAGGGAGGACCGTAACGGCACGCGGATCGACATCGACCGCAACGAGGCAGGCGCGCCGGTCGCCATCCGGCACTCCGGCGGCTACCACCTCGCGGTGGAGACCGAAGGCCCCCGCGTCACCGCACTCCGCCTCCTGCACGAGCCCCCGCCCCCGTACGACCCCGCACAGCCATGGCGCGAACCGCCGGGCACGCTGCTCGCCCGCTACGGCTACGACACAGCAGGCCACCTCAGCGAGGTCGTCAACTCCAGCGGCAACCCGCTGCGCTTCACCTACGACGCCGAGGGCCGCATCACCTCCTGGACCGACCGCAACGACACCTCCTACGGCTACATCTACGACACCCAGGGCCGCGTCGTCCGTACCGAGGGCAGCGGCGGCTTCCTGACCGGCACCCTCGCCTACGACGACGACGCGCGGCGCGTCACCGTCACCAACTCCCTCGGCCACACGCGCGTCTACGAGCACGACGACAGCTTCCAGATCACCGCCGAGACCGACGAGCTGGGCCACACCACCCGCACCACCTGGAACGCCACCGGCACCCAGCCCACCTCGGTCACCGACCCCCTGGGCCGCACCACCCACTACACCCACGACGACACCGACCACCCCACCCAGGTCACCCTCCCCGACGGCTCCACCGCCCACGCCACCTACAACGCGCTGGGCCTGCCCCTGGAAGTCACCGAACCGGGCGGCGCCCACTGGTCCCACGCCTGGGACGAACGCGGCAACCTCCTGACCACCACGGACCCATCCGGCGCCGAGACGACCTACGCGTACGACACCTCAGGCCACCTGGCCACCGTCACCAACGCGTTGGGCCGCACCCGCCGCATCGCGTGCGACCCGGCGGGCCTGCCCGTCGCGGTCACCGACGAGCTGGGCCACACCACGACCGTCACCCGCGACCCGCTGGGCCGCATCACCGCCGTCACCGACCCCTGCGGCAACGTGACGACGATGGGCTGGACCCCGGAGGGCAAACCCGCCTGGCGCGAACTGCCCGACGGCGCCCGCGAATCCTGGACCTGGGACGCGGAAGGCAACCCGCTCACCCACACCGACCCGGCCGGCAACACCACGACGTCCGAGTACGGCCCGTTCGACCGGCCCACCCGGCGCAAGGACCCGGACGGCAGCGAGTTCGCCTTCGCCTACGACGCCGAACTCCGTCTGACCCAGGTCACCAACCCGCACGGCCTCACCTGGGACTACACCTACGACCCGGCCGGACGCCTCACCACCGAGACCGACTTCAACGGCCACACCCTCACCTACGCCCATGACCCGGCCGGGCAGCTGCTGAGCCGCACCAACGGCACAGACCAGACGCTGACATACGCCCACGACGCCCTCGGACGAGTCACCAGCTCCCGCACGGAGACAGGCGACGAGATCGCCTACGCCTACGACGCAGCCGGGCATCTCCAGCGCGCCGTCGGCCCGGAGTCCGACCTGACGTGGGAACGCGACGCGCTGGGCCGCGTCCTGACGGAAACGGCCGACGGCCACCGGGTACTGCGCTACGAACGCGACCCGCTGGGGCGCGTGATCCGGCGGACCACACCCGCCGGCGTCACCTCCGGCTGGACGTACGACGAGGCAGGCCGCCCTGCGCGCCTCGCAGGTGACCACGGCGCCCTGGACTTCACATACGACGCCGCGGGCCGCGAAACCTCCCGCCACCTCAGCGACAACCTGACCCTGACCCAGACCTGGGACGCGGCCGGCCAGCTCAGCGCCCAGTCCCTCACCCACCACCCCGAAGGCGCCCGAACGCTCCTCCAGCACCGCGCCTACGCCTACCGGCCGGACGGGCACCTCACGGAGATCCGCGAACTCGCCACCGGCACCCGCCGCTTCGACCTCGACCCACAAGGCCGAATAAGCCGGGTCAGCGGCCACGCATGGCAGGAGTCGTACGCCTACGACACCCTGGGCAACCTCACGAGCACGGCCCGTCCGGGCGCTGCCGATGCCACGCACGAATTTGCGGGCACGCTCCTGCACCGCGCAGGCCGTACGACATACGAACACGACGAGGCGGGCCGCCTCACCGGCAAGACCCGAAAACTCCTCAACGGACAGACCCTCACCTGGACCTACGCGTACAACGCCCGCGACCAGCTCACCGACGCCACCACCCCAGACGGCGAACACTGGCACTACACCTACGACCCGCTCGGCCGCCGCACCAGCAAGCAGCACCTCTCCGAGACCACCACGGACACCTGCCGTACGACCTTCACCTGGGACGGCACACGCCTCGCCGAACAGACCACCCACGACGGACACGCCAGCACCTGGGACTACACCCCCGGCACGCACACCCCGCTCACGCAGACGGACCACCGCATCGCCGTGAGCGAGGCCGGGGCATCACCCCTCGCCCAATTCGCCCTGGCAGCGACGCCGGACGACGCCCCGACGTTCTACGCGGTCATCACCGACCACATCGGCACTCCCACCGAACTGGTCACCCCCGGCGGCCACATCGCCTGGCAACACCGCACCACCCTCTGGGGCACGCCGCTACCACATCAAGCCAAACTCTCCCCATCCGACGCCCACTGCCCGCTCCGCTTCCCCGGCCAGTACGCCGACCCCGAAACCGGCCTGCACTACAACTACTTCCGCTACTACGACCCCGAAACGGCCCGCTACCTCACCCCAGACCCCCTCGGCCTCACCCGGGCCTTCACGCCGTGCGAGGCCAGCAGTTCGGCGACGAAGCCGATCCGCCGCACGTTGGTGTCCCGGTCCTCGGCGGAGAAGCCCAGCCCGGCGGAGAGGAACGTGCGGATCTCGTCCCCGTCCAGTACCTCCACCCGGTGCCCCTGCCCCGCCAGCCGCCCGGCCAGCGCCCGCGCGATCGTCGTCTTGCCCGCACTGGGCAGACCCGTCAACCACACCGTCGCACCCCGCTCCAGGGCGGGAATCGCCGTATTCGTCGTCATTGCCTCGTCATCGTCCTCGTTCGGATCCGCCGGACCGTCCCGTGAGCAGTTCGGAGAACAGACTCTCCCACTGCGGGTGCACCTCGGCGGGAGCGTAGTCCTGTGCCGTCCTCAGCGCGGCCGTGCCCAGCTTCTCGCGCAGCTCACGGTCGCCCATGAGCCGGCTGAGGGCGCCGGCCAGCGCCTCGGTGTCCTCGGCCGGTACCAGAATCCCCTCCTGCCCGTCGGTCAGCACGTCGGACGGGCCGGTCGGGCAGTCGAAGCCGACCACCGGCAGCGCGTGCGCCATCGCCTCGATCATCACCATCGGCAGCCCCTCGAAGCGCGAGCTCAGCACGTACACGGACGCCTTGGCCAGCTCGTCGTCCAGGTGCGAGGTGTGCCCCATCAGGAAGACGTGGTTGTAGAGGTGCAGCTCCTCGATGAGGGCCCGCAGCTCCGCCTTGCGCTCCCCGACGCCGAAGATCCGCAGCTGCCAGTCGGGATGCCGTTCGATCACCTGGCGGAACGCCGGCAGCAGCAGGTCGAAGCCCTTCTGCGGAAAGAGCCGCCCGGCGGCGAGGACGACCTTCGAGTCGTAGTCCGCGGGCCGCTGCTCCAGCGAGTGCACGGCGTTCGGGATGCGGACGACGCGGGTCCGGGGCAGCAGGGCGGCGTACTCGGCGCGGTCGCGCTGGGTGAGGACGGCGACCGCGTCGAACTGCGGGTAGTGCTCCGCGATGGCCTTGCGCACGTCCGCGCGGTGCACGGAGAGGTTCATGTGCTCCTGGGCGACCCGTACCAGGCCGCGCGGCGCGTACCGCGCGGTGAGGATGTTCAGCGCGGGCCGCGTGCTGACCAGCACGTCGCCGGTGACTTCCCGCAGATAGCCGGCCACGACCTTCTCCACGTACCGGTTGAAGTAGCGGACGCCGAACTCGCCCGCCGGGACGTGCTCCGGCCGCGTCCGGGCGAGTATGGCGTCGCGCCTCGCGCCGAGCGCCGCCTTCCAGCCGCCCGACCGGGTGCCGGCCTCCGCCGTACGCTCGTCGATCAGTGCGGTCACCCGCACCCGCGGGTCGAGCGGGAAGCGGACCTCGTCGCGGTGCCGCAGCACGCTGACGATCTCGATGTCGTGGCCCGCGGCGACAAGGGAGTTGGCCTGGTTCATGACCGTACGGATCGTGCCGCCCGTGCCGAAAGCGTGCAGCAGGAGATAACGGATCCTCATCAGCCGACCCATTCCGGGCGTTCGATTTCCCAGGAGTGCGGTCCGATTTCACCGGGCACGCATTCGACCGAGAGATTGTCATTTACCGTGTAAAAGGGTCTGACCACGGTGGCGTCTTCGTCGCTCGTCACCGACTGGGCGGGATAGACCATGATTTTCTTCTTGCCCTTGATGTCGTCCAGGTGCCGCCCGGCGCGCAGCCGCAGCTCGCCGGGGCCGGGCCCGGAGGACAGGTGGAGGTCCCACGTCGCCGCGGGCAGCCCGTCCAGCGCGAGATCGTCGACCGGCAGGGAGGCGTCGAAGCGGACGCCGTCCAGGGGGGCGTCGTACCGCAGCTGCTCGCCCCCCTGGTTCCGTAGGACGAGCAGCAGCTGCCACACCCCGGTGCCAGCCGGGGTGTGGCCGTGCAGCTCGCCCACGAATCGGATGCGTCCGTCGCGCGGCCACACCTGCTGGATCTCCGCGTGTGGCTTCATTCGGTACGGGCGCCCGCCCGGTCACCGTCGTACCCCCAGGCGGCGCAGATCTCCCGGAGGTTGCGCGGGATCTCCGACGGGTCGGGCAGCTCGCGGCCCGGCTGGACGCTGCCGGAGCGGATCTTCTCGCGCCAGTCGCCGAGGCCGCGCTGCAGGTCCTTGCTCGGGCGCTTGCCGTATTCCAGCAGGTCAGGCTCCCATTCGAGGCCGAGGAAGGAGCAGATCCCCTTTATCGTGGCCTCCGGGTCGGCGGTGAGCTGCTCGTACCGCACGGTGTGTCCGGACAGTCCGCCGCGGGCCCGTTCGACCGCCTTCATGTAGCGCAGCGCGTCCTCGGTGGCGACGTCGAGGGGGCGCTTCTCCGGGTCGGACTCGTGCCAGGAGCGGGCGATGGAGGCGGGGTGGCGGAGCAGGAAGATGTACCGCGCGTCGGGCCAGCAGGCCGCGATGCGCTTCCAGACGAAGGCGTTGCTCGGGGTCTTGTCGACGATGAACTGCTTGCCGCTCTTGACGACTTCGCGGTGCATGACCCGGTCCCACAGCAGGTGCTCCAGATCGGAGGTGTCGAGCCCGAGCACCTCCATGGACCGTTTTGCCAGGGTTGTCTGGTAGCCCACCGTCAGGCGCCGCATGTGCAGTTCGTGCGGCGCGTGCAGCTGGGAGTGACCGTCGAGTAGTACACGAAGGAGTGTCGATCCCGAGCGCACCGGGGACATGATGAAGACCGGCTGCCGCAGGAGCCGGTCCAGTTCGGGGTTCTCGGTCGGCCGGAAGTCGGCGGGTTTGGGGCGCGCCGCTTTCTGCTGTACCGGCGGATCACCCTGCTTGGACACCCTCCGGAGTTCCATGCCGGTGGTCCTGCGCAGGGTCGAGTTCACGGTCCGTCGGAAGTTCATCGTTGAAGGCTAGGCACCAGGCAAAAAGTCGGTCAAGCCGCGAACTCTTAGGAATCTCTTAATACCTGGCGGCGGGCAGAGTCACCTCGAAACGGCAGCCGCCCGGCACATTCCGTACGGCGGCACGGCCCGCGTGCGCCTCCACGATCCCCCGTACGATCGCCAGCCCGAGTCCCGCTCCGCCGGGCGGCGTACGGGCGTTGGTGCCGCGCCAGCCGGTGTCGAAGACCCGCGGCAGGTCGTCCGCCGGGATGCCGCCGCAGCCGTCCGTCACCGACAGCACCACGGCGTCGGCCTCGCGGCGGGCGGAGACCGCCACGGTGCCGTCGGCGGGCGTGCGGTGGATCGCGTTGACGAGGAGGTTGGCCAGCACCCGCGTCATCTCCTTGCCGTCCACCTCGACGGGCACGGCCTCCACACCGTCGTCGGCGAGCCGTACGCCGCGTTCGGCCGCGAGCGGGTCGGCGCCCGCGATGGCGTCGCTGACCAGGTCGTAGGCGGAGATGCGGGTCGGGCTCAGGGACAGCGAGCCGGCCTGGATGCGGGAGAGCTCGAAGAGGTCGTTGACCATGGAGGAGAGCCGTTCGACCTCGCCGCGGATCTGCCGGTGGTAGCGGGCCGGGTCGTCGGCGATGCCGTCCTCCAGCGCCTCCGCCATGGCCCGCAGCCCGGCCAGCGGCGACCGCAGGTCGTGCGAGATCCAGGCGACCAGCTCGCGGCGGGACTCCTCCAGGGCCCGCTCCCGTTCGCGCGAGGCCGCGAGCTTGCCGCTGGTGTCGTCCAACTGTCGGGCCAGCGAGGCGAGTTCGGCGGGCATCGGCGCGCTCGGGCGGGCGAAGCCGCCGCCGTCGCCGAGCGTACGGGCGGCCTGCTCCAGGGCGCGGTGGCCGCCGATGAACCAGCGGCCCAGCAGCAGCGCCGTCACCGTGGACGCGGCGGCCGCCACCGCACACACCATCGTCACCACGGTCAGGTCGTGCGAGGACAGGAACATCGCCCAGGCCACCGACAGCGTGCCCGCCAGCATCGCGCCGACCGCCACCGCCGTCAGCACCGCCAGCGACACCGCCACCGAGCGGCGGCGCAGGACGCGCAGCGCGAGCGCGCCGGCGAGGCCGACGGCCGCGGCGCCCATCCCCGCGTACAGCGCGATCAGCAGCAGGTCACGCATCGGGACCGCCGCCGTCCGTGCCGGTGCCGCCGTCGCCTGAGGTGGTTCCGCTTCCCGTTCCGGCCGCCGGATCGGCGGGGGTGTCCGGGTCGCTGCCGGTGGCGTCGCCGTCGAAGCGGTACCCGACGCCCCACACCGTATTGATCATCCGGGGCCGGGCCGGGTCCGCCTCGATCTTGTGCCGCAGCCGGCGTACGTGCACGGTCACCGTGGACAGGTCGCCGAAGTCCCAGCCCCACACCGCCGACATCAGCTCCTCGCGGCTGAACGCGTGCCCCGGGTGCCGCAGGAAGTGCGCCAGCAGGTCGAACTCGCGCAGCGTCAGCGCGAGCGGCCCGCGCGCGTCGGCGACCGTACGCGCGCCCGGGTCCAGTGTGATGCCGCCACCGTGCAGCAGCGGGCCGTCCGCGGCGGAGGCACCCGCGCGGCGCAGCACCGACTCGATGCGCAGGACGAGCTCGCGCGGGCTGAACGGCTTCGTCACGTAGTCGTCGGCGCCGATCTCCAGGCCGAGGATGCGGTCCTCCTCGTCGCCGCGCGCCGTCAGCATCACCACCGGCACGGGCCCGCGCGCCCGCAGGCGCCTGCACACCTGGAGCCCGTCCAGGCCCGGCAGCATCAGGTCGAGCACGACGAGGTCGGGCGGCGCCGCCTCGGCGCGCTCCAGCGCGCCGGGACCGTCGCCCGCGCGGTCGACCGTGAACCCGGCGCGGTCGAGATAGCCCGCGACGACCTCCGTGACGGTCGGGTCGTCGTCGACGACGAGGATCCGGCGGGGCGGTGACTGCTGCATACGGCCGAGTTTCGCAGGTATCGGCGTACCGGTCGCCGCCGTGCGGGGGCGGAGCGGGCGATGTCCGTGTTTCGTAAGGAGCCAAGATCCCATTAGTCCGTTTTGCGTTCGTAGGGTGTGGGAGATGACCGACATCCAGCCTCCGTACGGGGACCTCGTGCTCCCCTGCCTCAACGAGGCCGAGGCCCTGCCCTGGGTTCTGCAACGGATCCCGGACGGCTGGCGCCCCCTCGTCGTCGACAACGGCTCCACCGACGGCTCCGCGGAGATCGCCCGCGCACACGGCGCGACGGTGGTGCACGAGCCGCGCCGCGGCTTCGGCGCCGCCTGCCACACCGGGCTGCGGGCCGCCACGGCGGAGCTCATCGCCTTCTGCGACTGCGACGCCACGCTCGACCCGGGCGAGCTGTCCCGGGTCGCCGCGCCCGTACGGGAGGGGGCCGCCGACCTCGTACTGGCCCGGCGCAGGCCCGTCACGCGCGGCGCGTGGCCGATGCACGCGCGCGCCGGCAACCGCGCCCTGTCGCGGATGGTGCGGCGGCGCACCGGCGTACGCCTGCACGACCTGGGGCCCATGCGCGTCGCACGGCGCGAGCCGCTGCTCGAACTCGCCCTCACCGACCGGCGCAGCGGCTACCCGCTGCAGATAGTGGTGCTCGCCGCCGACGCGGGCTGGCGCATCCGCGAGACCGAGGTCGACTACCTGCCGCGCAGCGGCGCCTCCAAGGTGACCGGCACCTGGCGCGGCACCTGGCAGGCCGTACGGGACATGCGGGCGGTGCTGCGGTGACCGGCGCCGAGACGGGGGGCGGCGCCGGTCCGGCCGGTGAGACGACGCTGCTGGTGCTCGCCAAGGAGCCGGTGCCCGGCCGCGTCAAGACCCGGCTCACGCCCCCGTACACGCCCGAGCAGGCCGCCGGTCTCGCCGCTGCCGCGCTCGCCGACACCCTCGACCTGGTCGCTGAGGTGCCCGCGCGCCACCGGGTGCTCGTACTCGCCGGACGGCCCGGGCCGTGGCTGCCGGACGGCGCCGGTGTCGAGGTCGTACCGCAGGCCGCCGGCGGTCTGGACGAGCGGATCGCCGCCGCGTTCGCGCTCTGCGACGGGCCCGCCCTGCTGATCGGCATGGACACCCCGCAGCTCACCCCGGATCTGCTGCGTCCGGTGACCGCGCCGGACGGCTGGACCGGCTGCGACGCGTGGTTCGGGCCCGCCGCCGACGGCGGGTTCTGGGCGCTCGGACTCGCCGCGCCCGACCCGGAACTGGTGCGCGGCGTGCCCATGTCCGACGCGCGCACCGGTGCCGTACAGCGGCGCAGGCTGGTGGACGCCGGGCTGGCCGTACGCGACCTGCCGGTGCTGCGCGACGTGGACACCGCACGGGACGCGGCGGAGGTCGCGGGAGTGTGCGGCGCCGCGCCGGGTGCCCCGTACGGGAGCGGTGCCCCGTACGGGGGCAGTGGCGCGTACGCGGGCGGCGGCGGGCATCCCGGCGGCGCGCGGTTCGCGGCGGCGTACGCGGAACTCCAGCGGGCGGTGGCCCGTTGAGCGCGCCGTCCGTGCCCTCCGGGCCCGCCGCCGCGCCCCCTGCCGCGCCGCCCGCACCCGCCGCCGTCGCGTGGCACGCGGACCCGTACGCGGAGGCACTGCGCTCCGGACGCGGACCGCTTTTCCTGCGCCGTACGGACGGCTGGCTGCTGCCCCTCGAGGTCGAACGGTGGTGCGCCCGGGCGGACGCCGCGGACCTCACCGTGCTGCGGCGCTGTTCCGGCGCCGTACTGGACATCGGCTGCGGACCCGGCCGCATGGTCGCCGCGCTGGCCCGGAAGGGCAGTCCCGCGCTCGGCATCGACACCTCGCCTGCGGCGGTCGCCCGTACGCGCCGCCGGGGCGTGGACGCGCTGTGCCGCTCCGTCTTCGAGACGCTGCCGGGCGAAGGGCGCTGGGGGAGCGCGCTGCTGGTCGACGGGAACATAGGGATCGGCGGCGACCCCGCCGCGCTGCTGGTCCGCGTCGGTGAACTCCTCGCCCCCGGTGGCCTTCTGCTCGCGGAGGCCGCGCACGGCGACGCGCCGCACGCCGACGTGGAGGAACGGGTCGAGGTGCGGCTCGACGACGGCAACGGCGGGCACGGGCCCGCGTTCCCGTGGGCCCGGATAGGCGCCGCCGCACTGCGGCAGCGCGCGGAGTCGGCCGGCTGGTCGGTGACGGCGCAGTGGACGGCACGGGGGCGTTCGTTCCTGGCCCTGAGCCGGTAGGTGGGGCAGCGCCCCACCGGGCTCTGTCCGGTGGGGCGTTGGCCGCGGGGGCGGCGGCGCGTACGGGGGTCAGCGGCGCCGCGCCCGCCCCCGTACGCGCCGCCGCACGGCACGTACGGGGACGGCAAGCAGCGCGCCCAGCGCGCGGCAGCCGGACGCCAGACGCGCCCGGTACGCGGGCGCCCTGGCGGCCAGCAGCACCAGCGTGACCGCGAGCGTCACCGCCAGCAGCAGCCGCCAGTTCGCGGCGTAGTCGAGGGGCAGCGCCGTCGGGTTGCGGCCCTGGCCCTGCCGCAGCAGCACGGGCAGCGCGATCAGCGTCAGGCAGCCGCCGACGACGAACGCGCCGCGCAGCACGCCGTAACCGGAACGGAGCCCGCCCTCCGGCGCGTTCCGCGACGCGTCCCCCCGGCGTCTCCCATGGGCCCAGCGCAGCGCCGCCCCCGCCAGCAGCACCAGCGGCACGAGCAACCCGTCGTGCACCGCCACCGCGCCCGCGAGCCACAGCAGCACCTGCGGCACCGTGTCCTCGCGGGTCTCCGTGACGAGGAGCCAGCCGCCGGTGCCCAGCAGCACCGCCCCCGCCGTCCCCAGCATCCAGCGCAGCGCGGTCACTTCAGCACCTCGATCCGTGCGACCCACTTCGTCTGCAGCACGCCCGGCCGGTTCGGCGCGATGATCCGCGCCGGATAGCCGTGATCGGCGCTCAGCACGCGCCCGTTCACCCGCAGAGCGAGCAGCGTCAGCGGGTCACGGGCGTACGATGGGCCCGACCCGCGTGCCCGTCGGCCCAGCGTGAGGGGGCAAGGGTGGGATGGGTATACGAGACCGGTCCACGACGGCGTCCGCCACCGCGGACGCGCCCGTACGGCAGTCCGCGCTCGACGCCGTACTCGACGGGGCCGCGGCCGTCCTCGGCTACCAGTCGGCGGACGCGGTCGAGAGCACCCGTACGTTCAAGGACCTCGGCTTCACCTCCGTCACCGCCGTCGAGCTGCGCGACCGGCTGAACGTCCAGTTCGGCGTGCGGCTGCCGTCCAGCGCGCTCTTCGACCACCCGACGCCCCTCCGCCTCGCCCGCCGGATCGACACCGAGCTGGACGGCGGCGAGCAGGAGCAGCGGGACGGCGAACGCGCGGACGCCGTGCACTCGCACGACGAGCCGATCGCCATCGTCGCGATGGGCTGCCGCTTCCCCGGCGACGTCCGTACGCCCGAGGACCTGTGGCGCGTCGTCCGCGACGGCGTGGACGCCGTGTCCGACTTCCCCGTCAACCGCGAGTGGGACCTGAACGCGCTGTACGACCCCGACCCGGAGCGTTCCGGCACCAGTTACGTGAGCAAGGGCGGTTTCCTGCACGACGCGGGCGAGTTCGACGCCGCGTTCTTCGGGATCTCGCCGCGCGAGGCGCTCGCGATGGACCCGCAGCAGCGGCTGCTGCTGGAGACCTCGTGGGAGACGCTGGAGCGCGCGGGGCTCGACCCGACGTCCGTACGGGGCAGCCGTACGGGCGTGTTCGTCGGCGCGATGGCGCAGGACTACGGGCCGCGGCTGCACCAGGGCGGCGAGGACGTCGAGGGGCACGTGCTGACCGGTACGACGACGAGCGTCGCGTCCGGGCGTATCGCCTACACCCTGGGCCTGGAGGGCCCCGCCGTCACCGTGGACACGGCGTGCTCGTCGTCGCTGGTGGCGCTGCACATGGCGGTGCAGGCGCTGCGCAGCGGCGAGTGCTCGATGGCGCTGGCGGGCGGCGCCACCGTCATGTCCAGCCCGGGGATCTTCGTGGAGTTCAGCCGTCAGCGGGGTCTGTCGCCGGACGGCCGGTGCAAGCCGTTCGCGGCGGGTGCGGACGGTACGGGCTGGGGCGAGGGTGTCGGTGTGCTGCTGCTGGAGCGGCTGTCGGACGCGCAGCGCAACGGGCACCAGGTGCTGGCGGTGCTCAAGGGTTCGGCCATCAACCAGGACGGCGCCTCCAACGGGCTCACGGCACCGAACGGCCCGTCGCAGCAGCGCGTCATCCGCGCCGCCCTCGCGAACGCCGGACTGGAGCCGGGCGACGTGGACGCCGTGGAGGCACACGGCACCGGTACGACACTGGGTGACCCCATCGAGGCACAGGCGCTGCTCGCCACCTACGGGCAGGAGCGGGACGCGGACCGGCCGCTGTGGCTCGGCTCCCTGAAGTCGAACGTGGGTCACGCGCAGGCCGCCGCCGGAGTCGGCGGCGTCATCAAGATGGTCGAGGCCCTGCGGCACGGCGTCCTCCCGAAGTCCCTGCACGGGGAGGAGCCTTCGCCGCACGTGGACTGGTCGTCGGGCGCCGTACGGCTGCTGTCCGCGGCACGCGCCTGGGACAGCGACGGTGACGGTGACCGCCGTACGCGGCGCGCCGCCGTGTCGTCGTTCGGCATCAGCGGCACCAACGCGCACGTGATCCTGGAGGCCGCCGCCGAAGCCGCCGAACCGGCCGCCCCCGGAACACCCGGGGACGAGATCGACGAGAGCGGCGAGAGCACGGCCGCCGAGGTGCCGTGGCTGCTCTCCGCCCGCAGCGCCGACGCGCTCAAGGCACAGGCGGAGTCGCTGCTCGCACACCTCGACGCGGCGGCTCCCGCGCCGCGCCCCGCCGACGTAGGGCACACGCTGCTCACCGCGCGCGCGGCGCTCGATTTCCGGGCCGTCGTCACCGGCGCCGGGCAGGACGAACTGCTCGCCGGGCTGCGGTCGGTGGCCGCCGGACACGTCGACGCGGTCGCCACGGAGCACCGCCGCGGTCCGGTGTTTGTGTTCCCGGGGCAGGGGGCGCAGTGGGTCGGGATGGGCCGTGAACTCCTCGGCAGCAGCCCCGTGTTCGCCGCGCGCTTCGCCGAGTGCGACGCGGCGCTGGCCCGGCATGTGGACTGGTCGTTGTCGGGTGTGCTGCGGGGTGTGGACGGTGCTCCCGGTTTTGACCGGGTGGATGTCGTGCAGCCCGTCCTGTGGGCGGTGATGGTGTCCCTCGCCGAGGTGTGGCGCTCCTACGGTGTGCAGCCTGCTGCCGTTGTCGGTCACTCGCAGGGTGAGATCGCCGCCGCCTGTGTCTCCGGTGCGCTCTCTCTCGAAGACGGTGCTCGTGTGGTGGCGTTGCGGAGCCAGGCCATCACCGCTCTGGCAGGCCGTGGCGGCATGGTGTCCGTCGCGCTGCCCCGTACGGATGTCGAGGAGCTGATCACCGCATGGAACGGCAGCCTGTCCGTCGCCGCCGTCAACGGGCCGTCCGCGGTGGTGGTGTCCGGTGATGTGGCCGCTCTGGACGCCCTTGTGGAAACTTGCGAGGAGCGGGACATCCGCGCCCGCCGCATCGAGGTCGACTACGCGTCGCACTCCGCGCACGTGGAAGGCATCAGCGAAGCGATCCTGACCGCCCTGGCGCCGCTGGAGCCCCGGGCGGCCGAAGTGCCGTTCTTCTCCACCGTGACCGGCGACTGGCTGGACGCGGAGGCGCGTCTCGACGGCGCGTACTGGTACGCGAACCTGCGGCACACCGTGCAGCTGGAGCCCGCGGTCCGCAGCCTCGTGGAGGCGGGCCACCGCGCGTTCGCCGAGATGAGCCCGCACCCCGTGCTCACCATGCCCGTGCAGGACACCGCCGAGGCCGCGGGCGCCGAAGTGGTCGCCACCGGCACCCTCCGGCGCGGCCAGGGCGGCCTCGCCCGGGTCCACGCGTCGCTCGGCCAGCTGTGGGCGCACGGCGCGTACGTGGACTGGGCGCCGGCGTTCGCCGCGCACCGACCGGCGCTGGTGGACCTGCCCACGTACCCCTTCCAGCGGCAGCACTTCTGGCTCGCGGCGGACAGCGCCGACCGTACGGTGGCCGATCCGGTGGACGCGCAGTTCTGGGAGACCGTCGAACGGGAGGACCTGGAGGCGCTGGCCGGCACCCTCGGCATCAGCGACCCCAGCTCCCTCGGCGAGGTGCTGCCCGCGCTGTCCTCCTGGCGGCGCGACCGCCGGCAGCGCGGCACGGCCGACTCCTGGCGCTACCAGGCCGTCTGGCGGCACCGCCCCGAGCCCGCCGCGGGCACTGTGTCCGGCACCTGGCTGCTCGTCGTGCCCGAGGGACACGAGGACTCCGCGCCCGTGTGCCAGGCCGCCGAGGCGCTGCGCGCGGCCGGAGCACAGCCGTACGCGCTCTCCGTCGGCCCCGCGGAGGCCGACCGCGAACTCCTCGCGAAGCGGCTGCGCATAGCGGACCACGGGCCGGAACTCGTCGCCGGAGTACTGTCGTTCACGGCGCTCGACGAGTCCCCGCTGCCCGGCCAGCCCGCCGTCACCACCGGCCTCGCCGTCACCCTCGCGCTCGTGCAGGCGCTCGGCGAGGTCGCGCTCGACGCGCCCCTGTGGTGCCTGACGAGAGGCGCGGTCGCCGCGGGCGACGAGGCAGCGCCGTACGCGCCCGCGCAGGCCGCCGTATGGGGGCTCGGGCGCGTCGCCGCGCTCGAACACCCCGACCGCTGGGGCGGCCTGGTGGACCTGCCGCCGTCCGGCACGGACGCGGGCGCGGACTCCGGCGCGGAGACGGACACCGCGGGCCTCGGCGGCGCCGCGGAGGAGCGTACGCGGGCCCGGCTTGCCGCCCTCCTCACCGGCGACGGCGGCGAGGACCAGCTCGCGATCCGCGACTCCGGTGTCTACGCGCGCCGCCTCGTCCCCGCCCCCTGCGGCCCGCACGCGGCCCCCCGTACGTGGCGCCCGCGCGGCACCGTCCTGGTCACCGGCGGCACCGGCGCGCTGGGCGCGCGCGTCGCGCGCTGGCTCACGCGCGGCGGCGCCGAGCACCTGGTGCTCACCGGCCGCCGCGGCGACGCCGCCCCCGGAGTGGCGGAACTGCGCGCAGAGCTGGCGGAGCAGGGCGTCGGTGTCACCGTCGCGGCCTGCGACGTGGCTGACGCGGACGCCGTACGGGCGCTCGCCCGGCAGCTGGCGGACGACGGGCACACCGTACGGTCCGTCGTACACGCCGCGGGCGTCAGCCAGTTGGGCACCCTCGACGAGGCCGGGCCCGCCGACCTGAGCGCCGCACTGAGCGGCAAGGTCAGCGGCGCGCGGCACCTGGCCGAGGCGTTCGGCGGGGACACGCTCGACGCCGTCGTCTACTTCTCCTCCATCTCCGGCACGTGGGGCGTCGCCGACCACGGCGCGTACGCCGCCGCCAACGCCGCGCTCGACGCGTACGCCGAACGCCACCGCGCCGGCGGCCTGCCCGTGCTGTCCGTCGCCTGGGGCCCCTGGGCGGGCGGCGGCATGATCGCGGAATCGCTGCAGGATGTGCTGCGGCAGCGCGGCGTACCCGTCATCGACCCGGACACCGCCCTCACCGGGCTGCAGCAGGCACTCGACAGGGACGACACGGTGGTGGCGGTCGCGGACGTCGACTGGCAGCGGTTCGGCGGCGTGTTCACCTCCGTACGGCCCAGCAGGCTGCTCGACGAGATCCCCGCGGCACAGGCCGCCGCCGACGACGGCCAGGGCAAGGCGGAGCCGTCCGCGCTCCTGCGCGAACTCGCCGGACTCGACGAACGCAGGCGCGCCGCACGACTGCTGGCCCTCGTACGCGAACAGGTCGCCTCCGTGCTCGGCCACGCCGACCCGGCGGCCGTCGACCCGCAGGGCTCCTTCAAGGAGCTGGGCTTCGACTCGCTGACGGCCGTCGAGCTGCGCAACCGGCTCAACACCGCCGCCGGCCTCAAGCTCGCCGCGACCGTCGTCTTCGACTACCCCAACGTCAAGGCACTCGCCGGGCACCTCTCGGTCAAGCTCGGCGGCGACACGGCGACCGCAGCCGGCGCCGCCGTACGGCCCGCCGCCACGGCACCGGCCGCGGACGACGAGCCCATCGCCATCGTCTCGATGAGCTGCCGCTTCCCCGGCGGCGTACGGTCCCCGGAGGACCTGTGGCGCGTCGTACGCGACGGGGTGGACGTCATCTCCGACTTCCCGGCCGACCGGGGCTGGGACCTGGACGGCCTGTACGACCCCGACCCGGACAGCACCGGCAAGAGCTACGTGCGCAGGAGCGGATTCCTGCACGACGCGGCCGAGTTCGACGCCGCCTTCTTCGGGATCTCGCCCCGCGAGGCGGTCGCGATGGACCCGCAGCAGCGGCTGCTGCTGGAGACGTCCTGGGAGGCGCTGGAGCGCGCCGGGCTCGACCCGGCGGCGCTGCGCGGCTCGCAGACGGGCGTGTACGTCGGGATGACCGACCAGGAGTACGGCACCCGGCTGCGCAAGGCCGCGGGCGAGGCCGAGGGCTACCTCGCGACGGGCGCGGTCGGCAGCGTCGCGTCCGGCCGCATCTCGTACACCCTGGGCCTGGAGGGCCCCGCGGTGACGGTGGACACGGCGTGCTCGTCGTCGCTGGTGGCGCTGCACATGGCGGCGCAGGCGCTGCGCAACGGCGAGTGCTCGATGGCGCTCGCGGCCGCGGTGATGGTGATGTCCGACCCGTCGCAGTTCATCGCGTTCAGCCGGCAGCGCGGCCTGGCACCCGACGGGCGCTCGAAGCCGTTCGCGGCGGCGGCCGACGGCTTCGCCCTATCCGAGGGCGCGGGCGTCATCGTGCTGGAGCGGCTGTCCGACGCGCAGGCGAACGGGCACACGGTGCTCGGCGTCGTACGGGGCTCCGCGATCAACCAGGACGGCGCCTCCAACGGCCTCACGGCACCGAACGGCCCGTCGCAGCAGCGCGTCATCCGCGCCGCCCTCGCACAGGCGGGGCTCTCCGCGCGCGACGTGGACGCGGTGGAGGCACACGGCACCGGCACCAAGCTGGGTGACCCGATCGAGGCGGAGGCACTTCTCGCGACGTACGGCGAGGAGCGCGGCCCGGAGCAGGAGCCGCTGTGGCTCGGCTCGGTCAAGTCCAACATCGGTCACGCGCAGACCGCTTCGGGCATGGCCGGGATCATGAAGATGGTCCTCGCCATGCGGCACGACCTGCTGCCCGCGACCCTCCACATCGACGAGCCCTCGCCGCACGTCGACTGGTCCTCCGGCACGGTGGAGCTGCTGTCCGAAGCCCGCCCGTGGGAACGGAACGGGCACCCGCGCCGCGCGGGCGTGTCCTCCTTCGGCGTCAGCGGTACGAACGCGCACCTGATCATCGAGGAGCCCCCGGCGGCGGACACGACAGCCGACGCAGACGCAGACACCGACGCTCCGGTCCAGCGGGCCGGTGGCCCGCTGCCGTGGATGCTGTCCGCCCGTACGGGCGAGGCGCTGCGGGCGCAGGCGGAGCGGCTGGCCGCGTACGTGGCGGAGTCCGGTGCGGGCGCGGCGGACGTCGGGCACTCGCTGGCCGTGGCGCGTACAGGGCTGGAGCACCGTGCGGTGGTGACCGGCGCGGACACCGGCGAACTCCTCGACCGGCTGCGCGCGGTGGCGCGCGGCGAGATGCCCGCAGGCGTCACCGTGGGAGTGGACGAGACTTCGGGCGAGGACACGGGCGTCGTGTTCGTGTTCCCGGGCCAGGGCGCGCAGTGGGTCGGCATGGGCCGCGAACTCCTCGACAGCAGCCCGGTGTTCGCGGCACGCTTCGACGCCTGCGAACAGGCCCTCGAACCCTTCGTGGACTGGTCGCTGTCGGGTGTGCTGCGGGGTGTGGACGGTGCTCCCGGTTTTGACCGGGTGGATGTCGTGCAGCCCGTCCTGTGGGCGGTGATGGTGTCCCTCGCCGAGGTGTGGCGCTCCTACGGTGTGCAGCCTGCCGCCGTTGTCGGTCACTCGCAGGGTGAGATCGCCGCCGCCTGTGTCTCCGGTGCGCTCTCTCTCGAAGACGGTGCTCGTGTCGTCGCGTTGCGGAGCCAGGCCATTACGGCGCTGGCGGGTCGTGGCGGGATGGTGTCGGTCGCGCAGCCGCGTACGGATGTGGATGGGCTGATCGCCGCGTGGGAGGGCCGTATCTCGGTCGCCGCCGTCAACGGGCCGTCCGCGGTGGTGGTTTCCGGTGACGCGGACGCTCTGGATGAGCTCATGGTGACGTGTGAGCGGCGGGAGATCCGCGCCCGCCGTATCGAGGTGGACTACGCCTCCCACTCCGCTCACGTGGAGGAGATCCGTGAGGCGATCCTGACGGCTCTGGCGCCGTTGGAGCCCAGGACTCCTGCGGTGCCGTTCTTCTCCACCGTCACCGGTGACTGGCTGGATGACGACACCCGTGTGGATGCCGAATACTGGTACACCAACCTGCGCCACACAGTGCAGCTCGAGCCCGCCGTACGGTCGTTGATCGAGGACGGACGCCGGGTGTTCGCGGAGATGAGCCCGCACCCCGTCCTCACCATGCCCGTGCAGGACACGGCCGAGGCGGCGGACGTGGACGTCACGGTCACCGGGACGCTCCGGCGCGACGAGGGCGGTCTCGACCGCTTCTACACCTCGCTCGGCCACCTGTGGGCGCACGGCGTACAGGTGGACTGGGCCCCGGCGTTCGCCGCGCACCTGCCCGCCGTCGTGGATCTGCCGACGTACCCCTCAACTCGCGTCAGAGGCGTCAGAGATCGGTGTGTCTAAGAGCCCGCTCGCGGGCCGGGCCGGCTGCCTGCGCCGCGCCCCGGCCCCGGACCCGCCCCCGGGCCCGGCGCCCGAACCGGCAGCCCTCTCACCGCCCTTCCCGTCCCGCGTCTCCGCCGTCCCGTACGAGTGCAGCACCGCGCCCAGCAGGATGCCGCCCGCGCCGACGACCAGCTCCCGTACGCGGCTGAGGTCGTCGCGCCGCACCTCGCGCGGGTCGCAGACCACCAGGACGCCGTCGACGCGGTCGGTCAGCGCGATGGCGTCGGCGTACGAGAGGACGGCGGGCGCCAGCACGACGAGTACGGAGTTGCGCGCGTCCGCCTGGCTGATGAGCTGCGTCGCGGCCGCGGAGGTCAGCGCGCGCGGCACGTTCCGTACGCGGTGGCCGGGCACGAGGTCGAAATAGCCGGACTCGCCCGCGTCGATGGGCACGCGCCGCCCCGTCGGCCAGCCGGTGGTGCTCTGTTCGGGGGCGCGTGCCCAGCCGGGCCGGCCGCCGTCGGCGTGGTGCAGCTGCTCGGTGAGGCTGGGCGTCCGCAGGTCGGCCTCGATCAGCAGGACGTCCTTCCCCATCTCCGCGAAGGACGCGGACAGGTTGACGGACGCGGCGAGCGCCGTCTCGATGCTGCCGCGCGGTGCGACGACCAGCAGCCGGCGGCGTTCCGCGAACGCCTCGTCGTAGGCCAGCCGGAAGGCGACCGAACGGTACTCCTCGGCGAGCCTGCCCTCGGCCAGCAGCACGTCGGGGTGCCCGCGCCTGGTGCGCGGCAGGGTGCCGAGGACGGGCGCGCGCAGGGCCCGTACGACGTCGCCCGCGGAACGTACCGTCGGGTCGAAGACCAGCCGTACCCACGCGGCGAGCATCCCCACGCCCGTGCCGACGGCCGCGCCGAGCCCCAGCAGCAGCAACAGCCCCGGCCCGGCCGGGGACTTGGGCGGGGTGGCGGCCGAGACGACGTTGCCGGGGGTGGTGTCGAGGGCTTCGAGCTTGCTGATGTTGCTGTTGATCTCGGCGATGTTGCCGACGACGGACGAGTGCGAGGACAGCGACGAGTCCAGCACGCGCCCGTCCGGCAGCCCGCTGATCTCCTCGGCGAGCCGGTCGCGCTCCTTGAGCAGCGGGGCGCGCTGCTGCTTGTACGAGACGACCATGTGGTCGATCTGCCGGTCGGTGTCCCACTGCCGGTTGTCGAGGTACGCCTGCGCGAACGCGTTCGCGCGCTTGGCCGCCGTCTTCGGGCTGTCGGCGGTGTACGCGAAGCGCAGCACCACGGTGTTGGGCGGGTTGGTGACCTGCAGGTCGCGGGCGAGGGCCAGCGCGCTGCCCGGAGTGCGGGACTCGCCGAGCTTCTTCGCGGCGCGTTCCGCGACGACCTGGCTCAGCGCGGTGCGCCGCTCGGAGCCCATGCTGAGCTCCGTCTTGCCGGAGCTGCCGTCCGCCAGCGGGTCGGCGCTGCCGGGGCGGAGCGTCACCTCGGTCGACGCGGAGTACGAGTCGCCGCCGGAGATGCCGAGCCAGCCGCCGCCGAGCAGCCCGAGGAGCAGCCCGAGTGCGATCAGCAGCCGGTAGCGCAGGAGTTGCCGGAACTGCTCGCGCAGCAGGTCGGGTTCGTCGTACGCCTGCACGGCACGGGTCTCCTCCCGTGCACCGCCGTCCTTCATGCCTCCGCCCCCCTCTGCTCCCTCTGTACGGGTCTCTGCCCGGCTCCGGGCCCGGACCCGGCCCCGGAGCCGTGCGCAGGCCCGGAGCCGTGCGCGCCGCCCCGTACGGCGTGCTCCGCCAGCGCCTCGTCGAGCAGCGCGGTGATCCGGGCGAGGCCCGCGGCGCGGCTGAGATGGGACTCGACGTAGCGGGGGCCGTGCGCGCCGAGCGCGCCGGCCGCGTCCGGGTCGGCGGCCAGGGCGCGTACGGCGGCGGCGAGCGCGGCCGGGTCCTCGGGCGGCACCAGCCGGCCCGCGCCCGAGCGGCGTACCTCCTCGGCGGTGCCGCCGCCGTCGGCGACGGACGCGAGGACGGGGCGGCCCGACGCGAAGTACGAGGTCAGCTTGGACGGCACGCTCATGTCGAGCACGGACGCCCGCTGCGTGACGGCGAGGACGTCGGCGGCGGCCAGCACGTCCGGGAAGTCGCGCGTGGCGGCGGACGGCAGGAAGTCGACGTTGGGCAGCCCGTCGGCGAGGGCGCTCAGCCGGGCGCGCTGGTTGCCGTCGCCCATCAGCACGATCCGCAGCTCCGGGTCCAGGCGTGCGGTGTCGATCAGCACGTCGAGTCCCTGCTTGAGGCCCATGTTCCCGGAGTGCAGCACGACGGTGCGGCCGTCGTCCCAGCCGAGCCGCGCGCGGGTCACGGCGCGCGGCTGCGAAGGGCCGGACACGTGCGACCAGTTGGGCACGAGCCGTATTCGCTCCGGCGGCACGCCCATGGCCGCGACCTTGTCGACGAAGCTCTCGTGGATGACGCCGGTGAGCGTCGCGGCGCGCAGCACGCGCCGTTCGACGGCCGCGGCGGCGGAGGCGGCGCGGTCGCCGCCGCGGATGCCGCTCTGCGCGGCGGCCGCGCCCATCAGGTCCTGTACGACGGGCACGAACGGGACGCCGTGCCGCCGCGCGAGGCGCGCCCCGAGCAGCCCGCCCGCCAGGCTCGGCAGCTGGGCCAGCACGGCGTGCGGCGGCCCGTCCGTACGGGGCGGCGCGAGGACGCCGTGCGCGAGGATCGACGCCTCGTACAGCGCCCGCCGTACGGCGGTCTGCCGCGGCGGAACGGTGTGCCGCCTGCGGTGCACGCGCACCCCCGCGCGGTCCTCGACGGTGCGCCACACGCCGCGGTAGGCGGGCGAGGTGCGCCAGGCCGGATAGTGCGGCAGCCCGGTCAGGACGTGCACCTCGGCGTCCGCGTCGGCGGCCCAGTGCTCCGCGATCTGTGTGGCGTACGGGCCGATTCCGGCCTGTTCCGGCGCGTAGTTGGTGGACACGAGCAGCAGACGCCGCCCAGGCTGCACCGCCATAACGGTTCCCCTCCCCCTCAATTCCCCCGATCAGCACTTTAGCGGTATGGCGCACAACATCCACACAACTTGACTCTGCCGTGTTCTCCTTGTGGTTGGATCGGCGTCATCACTGAGCCCGCAGCGACGGGCCGAGTCGCCGGCGGCCCCTGGTGCCGCCGGGTTCACCGAGTTCGCTGAGTTCCGTGGGGGGAATGGCGGATGAGTCAGATCGTGGGCTACGCGCCCGGAGCGTACGACCTGTTCCACGTGGGGCATCTGAACGTGCTGCGGCACGCCCGCGCCCGCTGCGACTACCTCGTCGCGGGCGTCGTCTCCGACGAGATGGCCGAACGGGCCAAGGGGCGGCCCCCGGTGGTGCCGCTCGTGGAGCGGCTGGAGATCGTCCGCAGCATCCGCTTCGTGGACGCCGCGTTCGTGGAGACGGTGCCGGACAAGCTGGAGACGTGGCAGCAGATCCGGTTCGACGTGCTGTTCAAGGGGGACGACTGGCGGGGCACGCCGAAGGGCGACAAGCTGGAGGCCGACTTCCGTACGGTCGGCGTGGACGTCGTGTACTTCCCGTACACCGTGCACACCTCCAGCACGCAGCTGCGGCGCGCGCTCGACGCGCTGGCGGGGGCGGCGCCCAACGGGCAGGCGGCCGCCGGGGGTTCGGCCGGCACGCCGGCGGGCGGGTCCGCCGGTGGATCCGCCGGGCCGGTCACGCCGCTCGCGGCGCGGACAGTTCCCGGAACCACTTGATCAGGAACGCCACCAGGAACAGCACATGGGCGGCGAAGAACGCCGTGTAGCCGCCGAGGAACAGCCGTTCGCTGCCCAGCAGCAGGAACACGGCGCAGAAGACGCCGTAGTCGACCGGCAGCAGGGCCAGCGAGCGGGCGAGTGGCGGCGCGGGCGGCGGCCCGTACGGCGCGCTGCCCGGCGCCGGGCGCGGCCGCAGCTTGTCCGTGAGCAGCCCGCCGAAGAAGATCAGCACGGCGGCCAGCTGGAACGCGAGCGGCAGCAGCAGCCAGCCCTCGCCGGGCAGCTCGTGGAAGCGGTGGAGGGAGATCAGCACCGCCGAGTGCAGCGCCGTGATCTTCGCGCAGTCCACGACGTGGTCCAGCCACTCCCCCGCCGCGCTGCTCTCCCCGCGCAGCCGCGCCAGCTGCCCGTCCGCCGAGTCGAAGGCGAAGCCGATGGCGAGCGCCGCGTACACGCACACGGCCAGCGGCCACGACGGCCGCCCGGCCGCCAGCGCGGCGATGCCGGCACCGCTGAAGGCGGCGCTGACCAGGGTGACCTGGTTCGGTGTGAGCCCCAGCCGGTACGCGGCGGCGGCGAGTACGCGGCCGGCTGGCCGGTTGAGGTAGCGCGAGTAGAGCGAGACGCCCTTCGCCGTCTTCTGCGCACCGCGCAGTGCGCGCAGCGCCGTGCCGAATTCCCTGCGTTGCGTCACAAGCCCCCCAGCTCTCCGCCCCGATGCGCCGGAATGATGCCACATGCCCCGCAGTACGCCGTACGCCCGTCCCCACGGCCGCCCGCCCCGGCGCCCGCCCCGGCGGCTGTACGGCTCCGCGCACCGGTATGGTTTCGAACCTCGGAAGTCTGTGGGAGGACGTGGGAGGCCCAGGATGAAAGCCCGGTTGCTGGCGGCGACGACGACCGCGGCGGTCCTCAGTGCCACGTTGTCGGGATGCATCACCGTGCACGGCGAGGACGCCGTGATCCCGGCGGTCGGCAAGGGCGAGGCCAGGAAGGTCCTCGACGAGTTCACCGCCGTCAACAACAAGTCCAACAAGACGTACGACGCGGGCCTCAACGCCACCGTCGAGGCCGGCGCCCTCGGCGCGATAGACCAGGCGGGCCTGAAGTCGCGCAAGAAGGTCCACCCCGAGGGCAACGACGACTTCGATCCCCTGAAGTTCAGCGACTCGCGCTTCCTCATCCCCAAGCAGGCGGGCTGGCCGAAGTTCTTCGTCGCCGACACCAAGAGCAACCGCGGCTCCGACGGCCGCTGGTTCCTCCTCTTCCAGCGCGACAGCGCGGACGCGAAGTGGAAGGCCACGTACCTCGCCGTGCTGGACCCGGCGGACACCCCGGAGTTCGCGGTCGGCAAGGACGGCTACGCGAAGGCCGTACCGGACGTCGGAGGCGGCGAGAAGCTGGCCGTCGAACCGGACAAGATCAGCAAGGCGTACGCCCGCTACCTCCAGGAGGGCGAGGGCGAGTTCGCCGCCGGCGCGCACACCAGCAAGTGGCGCGAGGAACGCGAGAAGACCGCGGAGAAGCCGGGCGTCCGTACCGAGTGGGCGGACACCCCGGCCGTACCGCCGCAGTTCGCCCCGTTCGGCCTGCGCACGAAGGACGGCGGCGCGATGCTGTTCTTCGCCACGCACCACCACAAGAAGCAGACGGTCGCGGAGGGCTACACGCCGCAGGTCAAGGACCCGTATGTGAAGGCCCTGATGACGGGCACACCGAAGAAGTCCCTCACGTACGTACGGGTCTCGGAGCAGGCGGTGACGGTCCCGCCGGCGAAGAAGGGCGGCGAGATCACGTTCCTCAGCCGCATCGCGGGCCTGACGTCGGTCAAGGCGGAGTAGCCGGTCGGGGTCCGCGCGGGGTGCGGCCCGGCGTCCCCCTCGACCGCCCCTGCGGACGGCGTGAAATCGGTGGCCCGCGGCCCCGGTCGCGTGGCAGCGTGCGGCGGCATGGCTGACGGCGTGTGGAACGAGCAGGTGGCGCGGGGGTACGACGAGGCGTCCGCGGACATGTACGCGCCCGAAGTCCTGGACCCCGCGGTCGACTTCCTCGAACGCCGCACGGCTCCCGGAACGGACCGCGCCGCCGCCCTGGAGTTCGCCGTGGGGACCGGCCGCGTCGCGCTGGCGCTGAGCGCGCGTGGCGTCCGTACGGCCGGGATCGAGAGCAGCGAGCCCATGGCACGCGAGCTGGGCGGGAAGCCCGGCGGCGGCGATGTGCCCGTCACCGTCGGGGACATGACGACGGCGCGGGCCCCGGGCACGTACGGCCTGGTGTACCTCGTCTACAACGCCATCACCTGCCTCCTCTCCCAGGACGACCAGGTCGCGTGCTTCCGCAACGCCGCGCGCCATCTCGCTCCCGGCGGCCGGTTCGTGATCGAGGTCTTCGTGCCCGAACTGCGGCGGCTGCCGCCGGGCGAGACCGCGCGCCCGTTCCACATCGGCACCGGCCACCTCGGCTTCGACACGTACGACGTGGCCAACCAGCGGGTGGTCTCGCACCACTACACGATCGCGGACGGGCAGTGCACGACGTTCCTCTCACCGCACCGCTACGTGTGGCCCGCCGAGCTGGACCTGATGGCCAGGCTCGCCGGCCTGGAACTGGCCGAGCGGTGGGCCGACTGGCACGAGGCGCCGTTCACCTCGTCCAGCCGGTCGCACGTCTCGGTCTGGCGGAAGCCGCCGCGGTAGCCGCCGCGCCGTGCCGGGACCCTGGGAGCGGGACCGCCGCGTTGCCAGCCTGAAGCCGTCGTGTCCACCTCCGCCGAAGTACGGCGCGGACTGGACCGAGAAGTACACCCTGGCCCACGAGGCCATCCCCGGAAACCCGCCCGAGCGGGAGTCCATGGACCTGCACAACAACGAGGTCGGCAGACGGATCGCCCAGGCCCACCCCGACGCGAGCGAAGAGGAACTGGCCGACCTCGTCGAACAGGCCGTACGCGACGGCGAACATGGTCGTGATTCCCGGGGGCGGCGGCCGCCTGGCCTTCAGCGACGAGATCGGGCCCGGCCAGACAGGCGACCCCTCCCTCCCCGCCCCCGAGAAGGGGCAGGACCCGGAGTCGGGCTCGACGGACAGCGGCGGCTCCGGCAGCGCACAGGACAGCGGGGCGGGGAGCGGAAGTTGAGGCGCGTTGTGGGAAGCAGGCTGACACGCGGTCCGGGACGCGGACCGGGACGCGGACCGGGACGCGCGCTGATCGCGGCGGGCACCGCGGCCGTACTGCTGTGCGGCGGGGCGTGCGCGGGCAGGGAGGACCAGGTGAGCGACTCGTATCAGGTGGGCGACGGTGCGGGCGTGGCGCACGACAGGGAACTGTCGGAGAAGCTCCGCGACCTGAGCGGACGCGGCGGGACCGCGAAGCTCGCCGATCTCACCGAGTTCGCCTGGGAACGGGTGCACGTCTTCAGCGAGGGCGCGTCGGCGGGGGACGTCGAGCGGACGGCGGGCGAACCGGTCCTCGGCGGCGAGTTCTACTACGACGCGGGCAACCTGCTCGTGTTCGAGTACAACGGCCGGGTCTCGAAGGCCGTTTCGGTGGTGCCCGACCTCCTGGTCATGGACGGCAAGCGCACGTGTGACGCGGGCACGGTCCTGAGGCCGCAGTCCGCCACGCGGCCGGCGACGCTGAAGCTGACGGAGACCTAGGTGTATTGATCATGAGCGTTGTTGACACTGGCCGGTCTTGATCACGGCGAAGACCTCCGGTGTGGTGGAGGTGTCTAGGCTTCACCGCACACGGAGGTCTTCGTGTCCCACCGTAATGCCCGGCTGACCGTTCACGGCAGGAGGATCCTGGTCGAACGCGGCCGTTGGTCGAGATGCCTGCGGTGTCGGCGGATGCGTTGGCGTATGTGATGTACACGTCGGGTTCGACGGGTGTGCCCAAGGGTGTGGCGGTCACGCATCGTGCGGTGGTGGGGCTGGCGCGGGATGCGCGGTTCTGCGGTGGTGCGCACGAGCGGGTGCTGCTGCATTCCGCGCAGGCCTTCGACGCGGTGACGTATGAGATGTGGGCGCCGTTGCTGGGCGGGGGCACGGTGGTGGTGGCGCCGCCGGGGAAGCTGGACGCCTCCGTCCTGGCCGACGTGGTGGCGGAGCACGGTGTGAGTGCCGTGTTCCTGACGGCGGGGCTGTTCAGGGTGGTCGCGGACGAGCGGCCCGACTGCCTGTCCGGTGTGCGCGAGGTGTGGACGGGCGGGGAGGTGGTCTCGCCGGCCGCCGTGGAGCGCGTACGTGCCGCCTGCCCGGGATTGCAGGTGGTGGATGTCTACGGGCCGACGGAGACGACCACTTTCGCGACGTGCTTCCCGATCCCCGAAGGCCCTGTTCCGGGGTCGGTGCCGATCGGCCGTCCGATGGACGGTATGCGGGTCTACGTGCTGGACGGGGCGCTGCGTCCCGTGCTGCCGGGTGTGGCGGGGGAGTTGTACATCGGTGGTGCGGGCCTGGCGCGCGGCTACGCCGGGCGTCCGGCCCTGACGGGTGAGCGCTTCGTGGCGTGCCCGTTCGGGGAGCCCGGTGAGCGGATGTACCGGACCGGGGACGTGGTGACGTGGGGTCCGGACGAGGGCCTGGTGTTCCAGGGCCGCGCCGACTCCCAGGTGAAGATCCGCGGCTTCCGCATCGAACCCGCCGAAATCCAGGCCGTGCTGGAGTCGCACCCCGGCGTCGCCCACGCCGTCGTGATCCCGCACGAGAGCCGCGGCACCGGCCGCGGCAAGCAGCTCGTGGCGTACGTCGTGCCCGCCGGCACCGGCGACCCCGGCACCCGCCCCAAGGACAGCAACTTCGGCGCCATCGCGCTCGATTCGAGCTTCGTCGTCGGCGACCTGCGCGAGTTCGCCGCGGGGCGCCTCCCCGGCTTCATGGTCCCCGCCTTCTTCGAGGTGCTGGAGGAACTGCCGCTCACGGCGAACGGCAAGCTCGACGTCGCCGCGCTCCCCGAGCCCGAGATACGCGGCGCCGTCTACCGCGCACCCCGTACGGACGCCGAGGAGACGCTCGTCTCCCTCTACGCCGAGGTGCTGGGCCTGGGCCGCGTCGGCATCGACGACGACTTCTTCGCCGTCGGCGGCGACAGCATCCAGTCCATCCAGGTCGTCTCCCGGGCCCGCGCCCAGGGCCTGGAGATCGCCTCCCGCGACGTGTTCGAGTGCCGTACGGTCGCCGAGCTGGCAGAGGTCGCCGAGGCGAACCGGCAGGCCGGAGCGCCGCCCGTGCTGGAGGAACTGCCCGGCGGCGGCACCGGCCCGATGCCGCTGCTGCCCGTCGCGGAGTGGGTCAAGGACTGGGGGCCGGGCTTCGACCGGTTCCTCCAGACGATGGTCCTGGAGTTGCCCGCCGGCATCGACCGTCCGGGACTGGCCGCGACCCTCCAGGCCGTACTGGACCGGCACGACCTTCTACGGTCCCGGCTGGACGCCCCCACGGACGAAAGGGCCGGCCGGCTCGTCGTCGCACCGCCCGGCTCGGTCACCGCCGACGGCCTGATCCGGCACGTCGCCTGCGACGGCCGCTGGGACACGTACGAGTGGCGCAGCCTGCTGCTGGACGAACTCGACGCGGCGGCCGTACGGCTGGACCCCGCGGGCGGCGTGATGGCGCAGTGCGTGTGGTTCACGCCGCCCGATCCCGCCGAGCCCGGGCGGCTGCTGCTGGCGCTGCACCACCTCGTGGTCGACGGCGTGTCCTGGCGCGTCCTCATGCCCGACCTGGCGCGTGCCTGGCAGCAGGTACGGGCGGGCGGCGCGCCCGAGCTGCCCGAGGTGCCCACCTCCGTACGCCGCTGGGCGCACGCCCTCGCGGACGAGGCCGCGGCCCCGGCGCGCGTGGCGGAACTCCCGCTCTGGCAGGCCGTGGTGGACGGACCCGACCCGTTGCTGGGCGCGCGGCGCCTCGACCCGGCCGTCGACACCCGGGCCACCACCGGGAAGACGTGGGTGCAGCTGCCGCCGCAGGTCACCGAGGCGCTGCTGACCGCCGTGCCCGCGGCGTTCCGCGGTGGTGTCAACGACGGGCTGCTCGCCGGGCTGGCCCTCGCGCTCGCCAAGTGGCGCCGCGAGCGCGGCGTGGACGAGTCCTCGGCGCTCGTACGGCTGGAGGGCCACGGCCGCGAGGAGGAGGCGGTTCCGGGCGCGGACCTGTCCCGTACGGTCGGCTGGTTCACCAGCGTCTTCCCGGTGCGCTTCGACCTGGCCGGGCTGGACCTGGACGAGGCGTTCGCCGGCGGCCGCGCCGCGGGCGAGGCGGTCAAACTGGTCAAGGAGGCACTGCGGGCGCTGCCCGACAAGGGCCTCGGCTACGGCCTGCTGCGCTACCTCAACCCCGGGACCGCCGAGGTGCTGCGGCAGCACCCCCTCGGCCAGGTCGGCTTCAACTACCTCGGCCGGTTCTCGGCCGCCGCCGACATGCCCGAGGAACTGCGCGGCCTCGGCTGGACCCAGGCCCCGGAGGCCGCCGGCATCGAGGAACTGGCCGAGCTCGACGCCGCCCAGGACCCGCGGATGGCCGCCGCGGCCGAACTCGACATCAACGCCTCCGTCACCGACACCCCCGAAGGCCCCCGGCTCGGCGCCCTGTTCACCGCGCCCGCCGGTGTGCTGACCTCCGAGGAGGTACGAGAGCTCACCCGGCTGTGGTCCGACGCGCTCGCCGGGCTCGCCCGGCACGTCGCCGCCCCGGACGCGGGCGGGCTGACGCCCTCCGACGTGCCGCTGGTGTCCGTCAGTCAGGACGACCTGGAGGCGTGGGAGGAGCGCTACCCCGGGCTCCAGGACGTGTGGCCCGCCACCCCGCTCCAGTCGGGGCTGCTGTTCCACTCCCTGCTGGAGGACACCGACTTCGACCCGTACCAGGTGCAGTACACCCTCCATCTGTCCGGACCCGTCGAGCCGGAGCGGATGCGGGCCGCCGGGCAGGCGCTGCTCGCCCGGCACCCCAGCCTGCGGGCCGCGTTCGTACCGGACTTCATCGGCGACCTCGTACAGCTCGTCCTCGGCCGCGTCGAACTGCCCTGGCAGCACATCGACCTGAGCGGCCTGCCCGACGGCGAGCGCGACCCCGCCTTCGAGCGTGTCCTGCAGGACGACCTCGCCGCCCACTTCGACCCCGCCGAACCACCCATGTTCCGGCTGACCCTGGTCACGACCGGGCCGGGGCGGGCCGAGCTCGTGATCACCGCGCACCACGTCCTGTTCGACGGCTGGTCCGTGCCGCTGATCATGCAGGACCTGCTGCGGCTCTACGCGTCCGAGGGCGACCCCGCCGCCTGGCCGCGCGTACGCGGCTACCGCGACTTCCTCACCTGGCTCGCCCGGCAGGACTCCGCCGAGTCCGCCCGCGCCTGGCGGCGTGAGCTCGCGGGCGTCACCGAGCCCACGTCCGTACTGCCCGAGTCGCCGGCGGGCGGCGAGGGCGGGCGGGCCGGCCTCGGACAGACCGGCATCGGACAGGTCGACGTGCCGCTGTCCGGCGAGGACTCCCGGGCCCTCTCCCGGCGCGCCGCCGAGGTGGGCGTCACCGTGAACACCGTCGTGCAGGGCGCCTGGGCGACGCTGCTGGGCCAGCTGAGCGGCCGGCAGGACGTCATGTTCGCCTCCACCGTGTCCGGGCGGCCGCCCGCCGTGCCCGGCGTGGACTCGATCGTCGGGACGTTCCTCAACACCATTCCCGTACGCGCCCGCTGGTCGTCCTCCGACACCTTCGCCGACCTGCTGTCCGGCATCCAGGAGCGGCAGGCGGCGCTCATGGACCATCACCACTACTCGCTGACGCAGATCCACGAAGCCGCCGGGCTGGACGCGCTGTTCGACTCCATCGTCGGCTTCGAGTCCTTCCCGATGAACCACGCGGGCCTCAGCGAGGCGAGCAAGGCGGCGGGCATCACGATCAGCGGGATACGGCTGTTCACCGCCACCCACTACCCACTGACGGTGATGGTCTTCACCGACTCCGACACCCGGCTGCGGCCCGCGCTCCAGTACCGGCTCGACACCCTCGACAAGGAGGCCGCCGAGCTCCTCGCGGCCCGGTTCGGCACGATCCTCCGGCAGATCGCCCACGACCCGGGCCACCGGGTGAGCGCCGTCGACGTGCTCGCACCCGGCGAACGGGAGCGGCTCGGCGAACGGCAGCACGGCCCCGCCGTGCCCCTGCCGGAGCGCACCGTGCCCGAGCTGTTCGCGGAGTGCGCGCGGCGCGACCCGGAGGCCGTCGCGGTCACGGCGGGGGACGTCGTCCTCGGCTACGGGCAGGTCGCCGAGGCCGTGGACCGGCTCGCCGGCCGGCTGCGGCGGCACGGCGCAGGGCCCGAGAACGTCGTCGCGGTCGCCCTGCGGCAGCCCGTCGACCTGGTCGTCGCCACCCTGGCCGTGCTCACGTCGGGCGCCGGCTGCCTGCCGCTCGACCCCGCACACCCCGCCGCGTACCTGCGCCGCGTCCTGGACGACGCCGCGCCCGCGGCGGTCCTCACGGACGCCGCCACGGCCGCCGTCCTGCCGGAGGGCGTGCCGCGGCTGCTGCTCGACGGACCGGAGCACGACCCCGGGCACGGACCCGTGGACACCTCCGGGCACGACCCCGCGTACGGCTCCGTGGACGAGCCCGTGCCCCCGGCGCCCGCCATGGGTCAACTGGCCTTCCTCTGGTACGCGTCCGGCCACCCCGACGGCGCCCGCCCCGTCGCGTACACCCACCGCGGGCTTCTCGCGGCGGCCGTCGCCGCGGGTGCCGAGCAGCCCGAACGGGCCGCCGTCCCGCTGGGGATGGGCCCCGGGCTCGGACCCGACGTGTTCGCCACCGGGCTGTGTACGGCCCTCGCCGCCGGCCGCACCCTCGAACTGGGCACCGCGGCACCCGCCGCGTCCGCCGCCCCGGCCCGCGTCGCCGGCACCACGACGCCGCCCCCGCGCGGCACACCGCCCGCGAACGTCCGCGCGTACCTGCTCGGCCCCGGGCTGACCCCCGTACCGGAGGGCGCGGTCGGCGAGCTGTACCTCGCCGGGCCCTCGCTCGCCCGCGGCTACCCGGGGCGTACGGTGGACACCGCGGCGCAGTTCGTCGCGGACCCCTGCGGGCCGCCCGGCGCGCGCATGCTGCGCACCGGCGACCTGGCGCGGTGGGGCGCCGGCGGGCTGCTCGAGTACGAAGGGCGGAGCGACGGCCAGTTCACCGTGCAGGGCGTACGCGTCGCACCGGACGAGGTGGCCGACGTGCTGGCCGCGCACGACGCGGTCGGTGAGGCACTCGTCCTGGCGTACGACCAGGGCGGCGACGTCCGCCACCTGGTCGGATACGCCGTAATCAGCCCCGGCGACGGCGCCACCGACGACGGCCCCACCGGCGAGGACCTGCGCGCCTGGGCCGCGGAGCGGCTGCCCGCCGCCCTGGTCCCGGCGGCCGTCGTGCCGCTGACCGAGCTGCCGCGTACGCCGGGCGGCGCGCCCGACCACACCGCGCTGCCCAAGCCCGACCTCGGCGAGGGCACGCACCGCGCGCCCCGCACGCCGCAGGAGGAGGCCCTCTGCGAACTGTTCGCGGAGGTCCTGGAGGTCGAACGCATCGGCATCGACGACGACTTCTTCGCCCTCGGCGGCAACTCCCTGCTGGCCACACGGCTGGCCAGCCGCATCCGCAAGGTGCTCGGCGTGCACGTCGCCATCGGCACCGTCTTCCAGCACCGCGACATCGCCGGGCTCTCCCGCACGCTGCAGGACGCGACGACGTCCAAGCGACCCCGTCTGCGCAAGATGAACAGGAGTGGCGACTCATGATCCCCCTTTCTTTCGCGCAGCGTCGGCTGTGGTTCATCGACAAGTTCCAGGGCGCGTCGGCGACGTACAACGTCCCCTTCGTCCTGCGTCTGACCGGTGATCTGGACACCGACGCCCTGCGTGCCGCCGTACGAGACGTGGTGGCCCGGCACGAGAGCCTGCGCACGCTGATCGTCGAGGATGCCGACGGCGTACCCGGGCAGCACGTGCTGCCCGCGTCCGCGGCGGAGGCATGCCCGGAGACCCCGCTCGTGGACGTCGAGCCCACGGCGCTGGACGAGGCGGTACGGGACGCCGGGTCGTACACCTTTGACCTGTCCGCTGAGATACCCGTACGCACCACGCTGTTCCGGCACGCACCGGACCAGTACGTCCTGCTGCTGCTGGTCCACCACATCGCCAGCGACGGCGAGTCCATGGCGCCGCTCGCCCGCGACCTGGCCGCCGCGTACACGGCACGGCACGAGGGCACCGAGCCGGGCTGGCCGGAACTCCCCGTGCAGTACACGGACTACACGCTGTGGCAGCGTGAGCTGCTCGGCGACGAGAACGACCCGGACAGCGTGCTGTCCGAGCAGGTGCGCTACTGGCGCGAGGAGCTGGCCGGGGTGCCGCAGCCGCTGCGGCTGCCCACCGACCGGCCCCGGCCGCCCGCCGCCAGCCACCGGGGCGGCGTCGTCCGCTTCCCCATCGACCCGGAGCTGCTCGCCGCCGTCGAGGAGCTCGCCCGCGACCGCGAGGTCACCGTCCCCATGGTGATGCAGGCCGCGCTCGGCGTGCTGCTGCACCACCTCGGCGGCGGCGACGACATCGCCATCGGCTCCACCATCGCGGGCCGCACCGACGACGAACTCGCCGAGCTCGTCGGCTTCTTCGTCAACACCTGGGTGCTGCGCGCCGACCTGTCCGCCACCCCCACGTTCGACCAGGTGCTGACCCAGGTGCAGCGCAAGGCGCTCGCCGCGTACGACAGCCAGGACGCGCCGTTCGAGCGGCTGGTGGAACTCCTCAACCCGGAGCGCTCCACCGCGTACCACCCGCTGTTCCAGACGATGTTCACCTGGGAGAACGAGGCCTGGCTCGACCTCGAACTCCCGGGCGTCACCGGGCGCCTGGAGGCCGTGTCCACTCCGACGGCCAAGTTCGACCTGGAGTTCAACTACTTCAAGGACCCCGACCGGCCGGGAATGCTCTGCTACCTGGAGTACGCCACCGACCTCTTCGACCACGCCACCGCCGAGGCCATCGGCGCCCGCTACCTCCGCCTCCTCGACGCGGTCGTCACCGAACCCGGCCGGCCCGTCGCCCTCGCCGACCTGCTGGATGCGGGGGAGCGGGAGCGGGTGCTGGTGGAGCTGGCGGGTGGTGTGGCGGTGCGGCCGGAGGTGTCGGTTGCGGGGTTGGTGGAGCGTTGGGCGGTGTCGTCGCCGGGTGCGGTGGCCGAGACGTAGCCCTAGACCGTGGGCGGCAGCGTCAAAGGGGTATACGGGGCGGGGAGCAGCGGGGGGACACGGGGGAGAGCCTGGAACGGGTCGAGGCCGCGACGGCGGCGTAACCGCCGGATTCGCGCGCTGACCTCCCCGTTCCCCTTCTCGGCGGCACCGTTTTCCACCGCACCCGTCGTGGCGATCTTCGAGCGATACGGCGATCCTGTGCCGCGGGTAGTGACATACCGAGCGGTATGCACTGAGAATCGCAGCACCATTACCCGCCCGTAAACTCGGGGAGGCACCCGGTGCTCAGCACGATGCAGGACGTCCCGCTCACCGTCTCGCGCATCCTGCGCCACGGCTCGACCGTCCACGGCAGTTCGCAGGTCACGACCTGGACGGGAGAGAAGGAGCCGCACCGCCGCAGCTACGCACAGGTCGGCGAGCGGTGCGCGCAGCTCGCCCACGGGCTGGCCGACGGGCTCGGGGTGCGCCGGGGCGACCGGGTGGCCACCTTCATGTGGAACAACGCCGAGCACATCGAGGCGTACTTCGCCGTCCCCTCCATGGGCTCCGTCCTGCACACCCTCAACCTCCGGCTCCCGCCCGAGCAGTTGGTGTGGATCGTCGCGCACGCCGCCGACCGCGTCCTCCTCGTCAACGGCTCCGTGCTGCCGCTGCTCGCGCCGCTGCTGCCGCGCCTGGACAGCGTCGAGCACGTCGTCGTCGTAGGCCCCGGCGACACCTCCCTGCTGGACGGGTGCCGGCCCGCCGTGCACGAGTACGAGGCGCTGCTCGCCGGGCGGCCAACCCACTACGACTGGCCCGACCTCGACGAGCGCGACGCCGCCGCCATGTGCTACACCTCCGGCACCACCGGCGAGCCCAAGGGCGTCGTCTACTCCCACCGCTCCATCTACCTGCACGCCATGCAGGTCAACATGGCCGAGTCGATGAGCCTGACGACGCGGGACACCACCCTCCCCGTGGTGCCGATGTTCCACGTGAACGCCTGGGGGATTCCGCACGCGACCTTCATGACGGGCGTCGGGATGCTGATGCCCGACCGGTTCCTGCAGCCCGCGCCTCTCGCCGAGATGATCGAGGCGGAACGGCCCACCCACGCGGCCGCCGTCCCCACCATCTGGCAGGGCCTGCTCAAGGAGCTCGCCGAAACGCCCCGCGACATCTCCTGCCTCGAGACGGTCACCATCGGCGGCGCCGCCTGCCCGCCCGCGATGATGCGGGCCTTCGAGGAGCAGCACTCCGTACGCGTCTGCCACGCCTGGGGCATGACCGAGACCTCGCCGCTGGGCACCATCGCCCACCCGCCGGCCGGGCTGACGCCCGAGGAGGAGTGGCCGTACCGCGTGACGCAGGGCCGCTTCGCCGCCGCCGTCGAGCCGCGGCTGCGCGGCCCGGACGGCGGGTTCATGCCGTGGGACGGCAAGTCGGCGGGCGAACTCGAGGTGCGCGGGCCGTGGATCGCGGGCGCGTACTACGGAGGCGCGGGCGCGGAGCCGGTCCGGCCCGAGGACAAGTTCAGCCCGGACGGCTGGCTGCGTACGGGCGACGTCGGCGTGATCACCCCCGACGGCTATCTGACGCTGACGGACCGCGCGAAGGACGTCATCAAGTCGGGCGGCGAGTGGATCTCGTCGGTCGAGCTGGAGAACCAGCTGATGGCGCACGAGGCGGTGGAGGAGGCCGCGGTGGTGGCCGTTCCGGACGAGAAGTGGGGCGAACGGCCGCTGGCGGTCGTCGTCCTGAAGGAGGGCGCGGGTGACGTGACGTACGAGGAGCTGCGTGCGTTCCTCGGCGAACGTGTCGCGCGGTGGCAGCTGCCGGAGTGCTGGGCGCGTATCAAGGCGGTGCCGAAGACGAGCGTCGGGAAGTTCGACAAGAAGGTACTCCGTGCGGAGTACGCGGCGGACGCGCTGGACGTCACCCGGTTGTGACCGGAGACGGCACAAGTAAGGGGCGCCCTCCCTGGAGGGTGCCCCTTACCGCTTACTGCCGCTTACCGCGGACTGCTGCGGAGGCCGGTCAGTTGGCGCCGATCTTGGCGAGCAGGTCGACGATCCGCGACTGCACCTCCACGCTCGTCGAGCGCTCCGCCAGGAACAGCACCGTCTCGCCCGACGCCAGCCGGGGCAGCCCCGCCGGGTCCATGTCCGCCGAGGTGTAGACGACGAACGGGGTGCGGTGCAGCAGCCCGTTGCCGCGCAGCCAGTCGATGATCCCGGCGCGTCGGCGGCGTACCTGCATCAGGTCCATCACCACGAGGTTCGGCCGGATCTGCGCGGCGACGTTCACCGCCTCCGAGTCCGACGGCGCGTGCGCGACCTGCATGCCGCGGCGCTCGAGGGTGGCGGAGAAGGCGCCCGCGATGGCCGCGTTCTCCTCGACCAGCAGCACCCGCGGTGGGTGCTGCTCGCTGTCGCGCGGGGCGAGGGCCTTGAGCAGGACTGCCGGGTCGGCGCCGTACGCCGCCTCGCGCGTCGCCTGCCCCAGCCCGGCCGTGACCAGCACCGGCACCTCCGCCGCGACCGCGGCCTGGCGGAGCGACTGGAGGGCGGTCCTGGTGATCGGGCCGGTCAGCGGGTCGACGAACAGCGCGGCGGGATACGCGGCGATCTGCGCGTCGACCTCCTCGCGGGAGTGGACGATCACGGGGCGGTAGCCGCGGGCGGACAGCGCCTGCTGCGTGGAGACGTCCGGTTCCGGCCATACGAGCAGCCGCCGCGGGTTGTCGAGCGGCTCGGGCGGCAGCTCGTCGTCCAGCGGGAGTTCGGGCGCGGCCATGCCGCCGGGACCGTCGGTGACCTCGACGGCTCCGTTCGGCCCGTCCAGCGGCTCCGGCCCCTCGGCCGCGCCGACGTCGGGCGCTCCTATGGCGAACTCGCGGGCCTGCGGCTGCGGCTGGTGCCCGGACTGCTGCGGCTGCGGTCCCGGCGGCGGCTGTGCCCCGGGCTGCGCCGCCGAGCGGTCGCCGTTCTCCGACGGGGCCGCCAGCTTGCGGCGCCGGCCCGAGCCGGGCGGCGGCGCGGGCGTCGACGGAGTCGACGGGATGGCCGGTGCGGGGGCGGGCGCCGGGCCCATCGCCTGGGGCTGCTGCTGGCCGGTTTGCTCGCCGCCGAGGTTCCGGGAGAACGGCACCCCCTGGCCCAGCGTCCGTACGCTTATACCGCTCGGCTGGTCCTGCCCGTACGGCTCCACTTCGGCGCCCGGCATCGGCAGCGCCTGGGGCGGCGTGGGCTGCTGCGGCAGCGGTCCGCCGCCGAGGATCGGGCTGGCGGCGACCACCGAGTGGTCGGCGACACGCGGGTCGGCGGGCTGCTCGGCGGACTCGGCGGCGGCCGGCTCCGACTCGGGCAGCGGCTGCGGGTCGCCGCTCGGGGCGGGCATCGGCTGGGCGCCCGGGAGCGGTTCGGAGGCTCCGGTTCCGTGCCCCTGTCCGTGCCCGTGTCCCTGACCGGCGCCGGTTCCTGCTCCTGGTACGGCTCCGGGTTCTGCGCCGAGGCCGGCCGGGCCGTCCGGCGTCCTCGGGTCCGGACCGGGCGGGGGAAGGGCGAACGGCTCGTTCGACGACGGCTGGCCCGCGGCCTGCTCCTCCGCGCGCGCCCGCGCGGCGGCGAGGCGCCGGGCGCGGCGGCCACCGCCCGCGACGGCCGGAGCGCTGCCGGGGTCGCCCGCGCCCGGGTCCGCGCCGCCCGCGCCGGCGTCCGCGCCCTGCGTACCGGCGGGCAGCGCCGTCTGGCCCGTCCCGTTCGCGTGGCCTTCGGCGGCTCCGCCGCCGGGGCCCAGCGCGGGGAGCGGCGTGGCGCCGGAACCGTGCTGTGCCTGGTGAGGAATCGATTGGCCGTGCGGACCCGAGCCGGTCTGCTCCGCGCTCCGCGGGTCCGCCTCACCCGCGGCGCCCGCGGCGCCCTCGGCCGGCGGCGCCAGTACGCGCCGTGCTCTGCGCCCGGTGCCGGGCTGCGCCGCGCCGTGCGCGTTCTCCTCCGCCGGGGCACCGCCCGTACGGGGGCCCGCGGACAGCGGACGGCGCGCCGACTGGCCGTCGGGCGCGGCCTGTTCGAGCTGCCCGCCCGGTGCGCCCGCACCGTACTGCTCATCCTGTCCCTGCGCCGCGCCCTGTCCGGCCCCCGTGAACTGCCCGCGCGGATCGACCCGTTCCAGCTGACCGCCCTCCGCGGCCTGCGCCTGCACCTGCGCCTGCGCCTCCGCCGGGCTCGGCCGGCCCCGGCGGCGCCCCGTCGGGCGGGGCTGCTGCGCGGACACGTCCGGCGGCCCGCCCTGCGCGGGTACGAGGCCGCCGGCGGAACCCTCCGACCCGCGTCCGTCCGACCCGCCCGCGTGCGACCCGCCCGCGTGCGCGGCGGCCCCGCCCTGCGTGTCGCCGCCGTCCGGCGCTCCCAGGTGCTGTGCCGCGTGCTGCGCCCCGTGCGCCCCGCCCCCGGACGACGCCTGCCGCGCCGCTTCCGTGCCGCGTACCGGCTGCGCCGGCACCGGCATCACCGTGGTCTCGTTCTCGCGCGGCAGCGCGTGGTCTCCCGAACCCCCGGCAGGGACACCGGCGCCGCCGCCCGTCCCCGTACCGTTCGCGCCGACACCCGTACCGTTCGTACCGCCCGCGCCGCCGCCCGCGCCGCCGCCCGCGCCGCCGCGCGCGCCGCCGCCCGTACCGCCGCCGTTCGTGCCGCCCGCGCCCGGCTCGCCGCCGTTCGCGCGCGCCGTCACCGCGGCCCCGGCCGTGACCGGCACCTCCAGGACGTACGCGCTGCCGCCCGCGGCGCCCGGCACCTCGTGCGTCTGCAGCACGCCGCCGTGCTGCCGCACGATGCCGCGCGCGATCGGCTCGTGCACCGGGCTGCCGCCCTCGTGCGGGCCGCGCACCTCGATCCGTACGACATCGCCGCGCTGCGCCGCCGCCACCACGATCGTGGAGTCGCCGCCCGCAGCCGCCGTCACCGGCGCGCTGCCGGTCGAGTCGACGCCCGCCACGTCCGCGATGAGATGGGCCAGCGCCGTGACCAGCCGCTCCCCGTCCACCTCGGCCTCGATGGGCGGCGCGTGCACCGCGAACTGCGCCCGCCCGGGTCCGATCAGTTCGACCGCGCCCTCGACGCCCGCCGCCACCACGCTGTCCAGGGCGAGGCGTTCGAGCCGCAGCTTCTCCTGGCCGGCGTCCAGCCGCTGGTAGCTCAGGACGTTGTCGACAAGCGTCGTCATACGGGCATATCCGGCGGCCAGATGGTGCAGCACCTGGTTCGCCTCCGGCCACAGCTGCCCCGCCGGGTCCGCCGCGAGCCCGCTCAGGTCGCCGCGCAGCTGGTCCAGCGGGCCGCGCAGGGCGTCGCCGAGGACGGCCAGCAGCTGCGCGTGCCGCTCGGCCAGCGCCTCGTACGGGCGCCGGTCGGTGAAGGTCAGCACGGCGCCGACGAGTTGCTCCCCGTCCCGTACCGGCGCCGTGGTCATGTCGACGGGCACCGGCTGCCCGTCCTTGGCCCACAGCACCTGCCCGGCCTTTACGCGGTGCTTGCGGCCGGAGCCGAGGGTGTCGCTGAGCGGCGTCTCCTCGTACGGCAGCTGGCTGCCGTCGGGACGCGAGTGGTGCACGAGGGAGTGCAGGTGCTTGCCGCCGAGGTCGCTGGCGCGGTACCCGAGGATCTGCGCTGCGGACGGGTTGACGAGGACGACGCGGCCCTCGGTGTCCACGCCGACGACGCCCTCGGACGCGGCGCGCAGGATCATCTCGGTCTGGCGCTGCTGGCGGGCGAGTTCGGCCTCGGTGTCGAGCGTGCCGGTGAGGTCCCGTACGACGATCATGAGCAGTTCGTCGCCCGTGTACTGCTTGCTGCGGCCGGGCCCCGGCGGCGGCGTCCCGTGGTCGGCCCAGGCGGCCTCGAACGAGGACTGGTACGTGGTCCGCCCGTCGGCGACGTTCGCACTCGTCACCTCGACCAGGAACTCACTGCCGTCCGTACGCCTCGCGACCATGCGCGTCGGCTTCGTACGGACCTCGCCCTCGTCCTCGTCCGGCCGGCGCATCGAACCCGGGATCCGCTTGGAGTCGAACTCCGGGAGCAGATCGAGCAGACCGCGCCCCACCAGCGCGGTGCCCGGGGTCTCGAACGCCTCCAGCGCGATGGCGTTCGCGTTCACCACGGTGCCGTTGCAGTTCACGAGCAGCAACGCATCGGGCAGCGCGTCGAGTATGGCGGCGAGGCGAGCAGCGCCTCGGGATGGCCTGCTGCTCACGACGGTGCATCCTCCCTGTAACCGCATGGTGCCGGTGACCTGCCGCCCGTTGCTCCGGCGGCGGCTGTCCAGTCTGCCGCCCGCTCCGGGGGTGTCACTAGGGGGGAGTCTACGGGCAGTGCTCGGCCACCCGGCGGAGGATGCGCGCGAGGAACGCGTGAGGAGGCTGTGACGGCACCCGCCGTACGCCGCCCCGCCGGACGGCCTTCGCAGGTCACCCCGTGGGCCCGGCGGGTTGTCAGGGGCTGGTCAGAACGGTCGCCGCGGGCCCCGGCTCCGGCCGGGACCCGCGGGCTTCCGGTTGACCCGGTACGGCTCAGGACGCCTTCGGCAGCGCCGGCACGAGCGCGTTCCAGCGGTTGATCTCACACCCGTTCGCCCGGCTGAAGCGCGCGTCGACCGGCTTTCCGCGCCACGTCCCCGTGACCCGGGCCGTCACCGGGCCGCCGTAGACCATCGTGCACTGCGCGTCCTTGGGTACGGGCGCGAAGACGTCGGTGCCCTTCCTGGCGGCCTTGTCGATGGCGGCGCACGCTTCCCTCGCCTCGGGGTGGTCACCGCCGGACGGGTGACAGGCGAGCGTGAACGACCCGTCCATCGCACGGTCCGCGCTGTCCGTGACGGAGACGCTGAGGCGGTCGGCCTTGGCGGGCGGTACGACGCCGCCACCCGGCAGGACGGCCGTCGCCGGTGCGGCGGCAGCCCCGGTGAGGGCGGCAGCGACGGCCAGGATGGTTACGGTACGGCGCAACATGGTGGCTCCCGGTGAGTGCTGGCAGGCGCGCGACCTCCGCGCTCCTTGCCGTACTAACGCTCCCCGGCGCCCGCCGTTGCGCAACTCGACCCACCCATCCGGCGCACCCGCCCCACGCCTCCGCCTAGCAGCCCCAGCCCGCGGACCGCGCGCCCGGACCCCGCCCGCCCGCGCACGTGTTCCGGGGCGGCCCTGCCACCGTTGCCCCCCCCCGGCCCGGCCGCCCCGGCCCGCGTAGCAGGCGCTCCCCCCCCGTCGTCCCCTCAGGGCTGTCCCGGGACACCCTGCTGTGTAGGTGTGCCGCGTGCTACGTCGTCGGGGCGGGTAGAGTGGTTCAAAGAGACGGGTCGGAGTCCACGCGATGGGCGGCGTCGCGGGGTGGTACCTGCAGCGGGGCTGGGTCTACGGCGGCACGTGCCCGGCCGGGGTGATCGGGGTCGTACGCCGGATCGCGGTCGAACGCCGCGGGCGGGCCGAACGGCGGGGCGGCCCGCCCGGGTTGGGCCGGACGGGGCCCGCCGCCCGGCCCGGCGGGCGGGAGGCCCGGCGGTCAGGCGAGACCGGCCTCGCGGAACGCCGCCAGGCTGGGCCGGATCGTCGCGGTCGGACCGGTCGTCGGCGCCACCGCGTCGAGCGTCTTGAGCCCGTCGCCGGTGTTCAGCACGACCGTGGTGAGGGACGGGTCCAGCACGCCGTTCTCGAGCAGCTTCTTGGCGACACCGACGGTCACGCCGCCCGCGGTCTCCGCGAAGATGCCCTCCGTACGGGCCAGCAGCTTGATCGCGTCGACGATCTGCGCGTCGTTCACGTCCTCCACCGCGCCGCCCGTACGGCGGGCGATGTCCAGGACGTACGGCCCGTCCGCCGGGTTGCCGATGGCCAGGGATTTGGCGATGGTGTCGGGCCGCACGGGCCGTACGACGTCGTGCCCGTCCTTGAACGCGCGGGACACCGGCGAGCAGCCCTCCGCCTGAGCGCCGAAGATCCGGTACGGCTTGTCCTCGACCAGGCCGAGCGCGATCAGCTCCTTCAGCCCCTTGTCGATCTTCGTCAGCTGGGAGCCGGAGGCGATCGGGATGACCAGCTGGTCCGGCAGCCGCCAGCCGAGCTGCTCGCAGATCTCGTACGCGAGGGTCTTGGAGCCCTCGCCGTAGTACGGGCGCAGGTTGACGTTGACGAAGCCCCAGCCCTCGCCGAGCGGGTCGCCGATGAGCTCGGAACAGAAGCGGTTGACGTCGTCGTAGTTGCCCTCGATGCCGACGAGTTCACCGCCGTACACCGCCGCCATCACGACCTTGCCCTGCTCCAGGTCGTGCGGGATGAACACGCACGAGCGGAACCCGGCGCGCGCGGCGGCGGCGCCCACGGCGCCCGCGAGATTGCCGGTGGACGAGCAGGAGAGCGTGGTGAACCCGAAGGCGCGCGCGGCCTCGACGGCGATCGCGACGACGCGGTCCTTGAACGAGTGGGTCGGGTTCCCGGAGTCGTCCTTGATGTGCAGCGAACCGGTGACACCCAGCTCACGGGCCAGGTTGTCGGCCTTGACCAGCTGTGTGAAACCGGGGTTGGTGCCGGGCCGGTCGACGACATCGGCCGGGACGGGCAGCAGCGGCGCGTACCGCCAGATGCTGTTGGGGCCCGCCGCGATCTGCTTGCGCAGGCCCTCGGGGTCGCCGCTCGGGAGGTCGTACGCGATCTCCAGCGGCCCGAAACAGACCTCGCACGCGAAGATCGGACCGAGCGCGAAACGCTCGCCGCATTCGCGGCAGGAAAGCGCGGCGGCGGGGCCGAGTGAAACCGTGCCGCCGGGGGCGTTGTTGCCGTTGGTGGCGTCGGTGCCGGGGGCGGTGGGCGTCTCGGGAGTTTGCACAGCCATGAAGGCGAGGCCCTTTCTCCTCATCTTCCCCGTGACGTATCTCGCCACGAGACGGACTTGGCACCTTCCCTAGCCGGGAGCCCCGCCATGTGCGCAGGCCGGCCGGAGGGTTGCCGGGGCTTCATCGGGCCGTTCCCTCTGCCCCTCTGGATGAGCGGTATGAAGTTGTTCGATCGGTTGTCAGTCGCCTGTCAGCCGTCCACAGGCATTCCGGGGTCAGGCCCAGGCATGCTGAGGCCATCGCCGTTGTTCAAGACTGTAACCGAAGGCCACCGGGCTTGAGATAGTCGTCCGAACCGCGAGATGGATCACAAGAGACCGCAAGGGATCGCAAGGGAGCGCACGTGCTGGACGAGGTCGGCTACTGGCTCGAACGGCGCTCCTGGTCAGCGACCGATCGCCCGCTCACCACGCTGCTCGACGCGAAGCGCGCCGGCGGCGAGGGCAGCAGCGTGAGCGTGGTGCTGCCCGCGCTGAACGAGGAGCGGACCGTCGGCGAGATCGTCTCCGTCATCCGCCGCGAGCTGATGACCGAGGCCGTCCCGCTGGTCGACGAGCTGGTGGTGCTGGACTCGGGCTCCACCGACCGTACGGCGGCGGTCGCGGGCGACGCGGGCGCGAAGGTCGTACACCGCGACGAGGTGCTGCCGCGGCTGCCCGCACTGCCCGGCAAGGGCGAGGTGCTGTGGCGGTCGCTGCTGGCGACGAACGGCGAGATCGTGTGTTTCGTGGACGCCGACCTGCGGGACTTCTCCGCCCGCTTCGTCTCGGGGGTCGTCGGGCCGCTGCTGACGGAGCCGGACGTACGGCTGGTCAAGGCGATGTACGACCGGCCGCTCGGGCCGGTGCCGTACGAGCCTGCGGCTCTGGGAGGCGGCGGGGCCGCCGCCGACCCGGGGAACGGTGCGCTGGCGGGCGGCGGGCCCGGCGGCGGACGGGTCACCGAACTGGTCGCACGGCCGCTGCTGAACCTGCACTGGCCGCTGCTGGCGGGCTTCGTACAGCCGCTCGGCGGCGAGTACGCGGCCCGGCGCGAGCTGCTGGAACGGCTGCCCTTCCCGGTCGGCTACGGCGTGGAGCTCGGCCTGCTGATCGACGCGCTGCACGCCGCCGGGCTCGACGCGCTCGCCCAGGTCGACGTGGGCGTACGGCGCCACCGCCACCAGGACGGGCAGGCCCTGGGCCGGATGGCGGCGGCGATCTACCGCACGGCGCAGTTGCGGCTCGCGCGCGGGCCGGGGCCGCAGGCCGGGCACGGCGTGCAGCGTGGGCAGGCGGCGCGCGGGCCGCTCGTACGCCCGCGCCTGACGCAGTTCGAACGCGCCCCTTCCGGGCGCTTCGTGGCCCGTACGCACGCCGTGGACACCGAGGAGCGGCCGCCGATGCGGGACGTCCCCGAGTACGCGGCGCGCCGCCGCGCCGCGTAGCCGTGGCCGCGGCCACTTCCCAGCCCGTCCGGCGCTTGAGGACGGACCCCGGCCACGATCCGCGTCTGCCCGGCCAAGCAACCAGGCCAACCACCGGCCGTGACCGCCCCCGGCCGTCCTCAAACGCCGGACGGACTTGAGGTCGTGGCCGGTCCGGGCGGCGTCAGTTGCCGGACGGGCTGGAGTTCGTGGCGGGCGTGGTCGCGATGGCTTCGATTTCGACCAGCTGGTCCTCGTAGCCCAGCACCGCGACGCCCAGCAGCGTGCTCGGCGGATCGTGGTCGCCGAAGCCGTCGCGGACCACCTCCCACGCCTCGACCAGGTCCGCCTGCCGCTGCGACGCCACGTACACCGTCGTCTTCGCGACATCCGTCAGCGCCGCCCCGGCGCCGTCGAGTGCCGTGACGAGGTTGGCCATCGCCTGGCGGGCCTGGCCCGGGTAGTCGCCGACGGCGACCGTCGCGCCGTCCGCGTCGAGCGGGCACGCCCCGGCCGTGAAGACCGTGCGGGTGGGTGCGGTGACCGCCGAGGCGTACGCGTACTCGGCGATGTCCGACAGCCGCTCGTTCCGGATCAGTTCCACGCTGCTCATACGGTTCCTCTCAACCTGCCTGCCGCCCGCGTACGGGCCTCTGACCGGCACAGCGCAGCACGCGCGCGCGGGAGGCGCCATTCCTTTTCGCGGCCGTACGACTACGCTGCGGACCATGGTCACTGAGCGCTCCGCACAGGTGGTTGTGGCGTCGAACCGGGGCCCCGTGGCCCACGCGTTCACCGACGACGGCGGGCTCACCGCGCGGCGCGGCGGGGGCGGGCTGGTGTCCGGGCTCAGCGCCATCGGGCCCGACGCGGACGCCGTGTGGGTGTGCGCCGCGCTCGGCGACGCCGACCGCGAGGCGGCGCGGCGCGCCGGGCGGCGGCTGGACGCGGGCGACGCCGGCGGACAGGCGGTCCGCATGCTGGACATCCCGTCCGAGACGTTCGCCGCCGCCTACAACGGGGTCGCGAACTCCGTCCTGTGGTTCGTCCACCACCTGCTGTACCAGACGCCCCTCGAGCCGTCCTTCGACGCGGAGTTCACCCGGCAGTGGGCCGCGTACGAGACGTACAACGCCGCCTTCGCCGACGCCCTCGCCGAGGAGGCCGCCGACGGCGCCGCCGTGCTCGTACAGGACTACCACCTCGCCCTGACCCCCGCGCTGCTCCGGGAACGCCGCCCCGACCTGCGTATCGGCCACTTCTCGCACACCCCGTGGGCGCCGCCGGACTACTTCCGGCTGCTCCCCGACGCGACCGCCGCCGCCGTCCTGCGCGGCATCCTCGGCGCCGACCGGGCGGCGTTCCTTACGCGGCGCTGGGCGGACGCGTTCACGGCGTGCTGCGCGGAGGTGCTGGGCGCGGAGGTCACGTACGGCGAGGCGGATCGCGGCGAGGCCGGTGGCGGCGGGCAGGGCGGCGACGGGCGGGGCGGCGACGGCGAGCCGCGGGTCACGTACGAGGGCCGTACGACGCGGATCGGCGTCCACGGCCTCGGCGCCGACGGCGAGTTCCTGCGGGAACGGTCCCGCCGTACGGACGTCACCGAACGGATCGGGCGGCTCCGCGAGCAGATCGGCGGCACGGACCGGCACACGGTCGTACGGGTGGACCGCACCGAACTGTCCAAGAACATCGTCCGCGGCCTGCACGCCTACCGCGAACTGCTCACCGAACGGCCCGAGTGGCGCGAACGCGTCGTCCACCTCGCCCTCGCCTACCCCTCCCGGCAGGACCTCGCCGTCTACCGCGACTACACCGCCGAGGTCGCCCGCGTCGCCGAGAAGATCAACGCCGACTTCGGCACGCCCGGCTGGACCCCCGTCGTCCTGCACGTGAAGGACGACTTCGCGCGGTCCCTCGCCGCGTACCGCCTCGCGGACGTCGCCCTCGTCAACCCCATCCGGGACGGCATGAACCTCGTCGCGAAAGAGATCCCCGTCGTCTCGGACGCGGGCTGCGCCCTCGTCCTGTCGCGCGAGGCGGGCGCGTACGAGGAACTCGCCGACGACGCCGTCACGGTCAACCCGTACGACGTCACCGCGACCGCGCACGCCCTGCACGAGGCGCTGACGATGGGGGCGGAGGAGCGTACGGCGCGCACCGCGCGGCTCGCGGCGGCGGCGACGGCGCTGCCGCCCGCGGAGTGGTTCCTGGCGCAGCTGGAGGCGCTGCGGGGGGTGTGACGGCGCCTGCCCGTCGAGGGCCGGTCTGTCGGGCGCCTGCCTGTCGGGGGGGCGGAGCCGCTCGCGGTCAGCCCGCGGTCAGCCCGCGGCCCGCGTCGTGGCCCGCGTTGTGGCCCCCGCGTCGTGGTCCGCGTCGCAGTCCGCGTCGCGGTCCGCGGCCAGCGTCGCGACGACCGCCGCGTGGTCCGACGGCCACACCCCGCCGACCGGTGCGTCGCCCGCCCGCCGCACCGCCCGTACGGCGCCGCGCCCGTCGGACGCCGCCTGGCCGACCAGCACGTAGTCGATACGGACGCTGGGCGAATGCGTCGCCGCCACATACGGGTTGGCCGCGTCCCAGGTGGCGGACGGCGCGCCCGTTCCGGCGTACTCCCAGGCGTCCAGCAGCACTTGCCCGGGCACGGCGGGCGCGGTACGGAGGCCGCTGAGCAGGCGCATCTCGTCCGAGTCGGGGAAGGCGTTGAAGTCGCCGGTCAGGACGGGCGGAAAGGGCTCGCCGACGGCGGCCCCGCGCACGGCCGTGGGCGCGTCCCTGTGCTCCGCGATGAACTCGGCCACCGCCCGCACCTGTTGGCGCCGTACGGCCGACTCGTGCGGCGGCGAGTTCAGGTGCACCGTGAAGAACGGCAGCGGGCCGCCGGGCGCGTCCAGCAGCGCGTACAGCGCCGTACGGCCGTCGTCCTGCCCGCCGGCCGTCGTCGGCAGCCGCAGCACGGCACGGTCCAGTACGGGCCACCGGCTGAGCACGGCGTTGCCGATGCCGTACGCCGGGGTGCCGGTGTGGTGCGCCGTGCCGTCCTGGGTGTCCGGGTCGCCGAGGCGTGCGTTCCAGCGCTCGGGGCGGTCGAACGGCGACCACGTCCAGTGCATGCCGAGGTCGTCGGCGAGCAGGCCCGCGAGGTTGTCCGTACCGTCCGCCCACACCTCCTGCAGGCCCACCACGTCGGGACGTTCCTCGCGCAGCACCGTACGGATCGCCTCGCGCCGCTCCCGCCAGGGCCCGAACCGCCACCACAGGTTCCACGTCAGTACGCGCAGCTCGCCGGCCGGGTGGTCCGGCCCTGTACGTACGGCGGTCACGCGCCTGCCTCGGGCCCGGCGGCCCCGGTCGCGGTCGCGGCCCCGGTCCCGGTCCCGGCTGCCAGGGCGCCGGCGAGGCCGTCGAGCAGCTCCACGACGCCGGACGGGCCGTCCACCACCAGGTCGGCGCGTTCGGCGAGTTCGGTCACCTCGTCGCTGCCGCTGCACACCAGAACGCCGTGCCCGCCCTCGGCGCGCAGCGAGTCGACGTAGGCGTAGGCGGCGAGGTCGCCAAGGTCGTCGCCCGCGTACAGCACCGTGCTCGCGCCCGTCTCCCGTACGAACTCCCGCAGCGCCACGCCCTTGTCCATGCCCGGCGGACGCAGCTCCAGCACCAGCCGCCCCGGCTCCACGACCAGACCGTGGCGCGCGGCGAGCGCCTCCAGCGGCTCGCGCAGCCCCTCGAAAGCGGCGGCCGGGTCGGCCGCGCGGCGCGTGTGCACGGCCAGCGCGCGGCCCTTGTCCTCGACGTGCACGCCGGTATCGCCGGCGGGAAGGACGTCCTCGATGAGGCCGGGCAGTACGTCCCGTACGGCCTCCACACCCGGATGCGGGTCGGGCAGCCGTACCTCCCCGGAGGCCGCGTCCCAGCGCTCCGCGCCGTACGCGCCGAGCACGACGAGGTGGGGCACGTCGGGGTTCGGCCGGGCGGGATCGTCCGCCAGACCGGCGTAGCGGACGGCGAGTTCGGCGGGCCGCCCGGTGACCACGACCACGGCGGCGAGCCGCGGCGCGAGCCGCGCGAGCGCGGGCGCGGCGCCGGGGTGGGCGCGGGCCTGCGCGGGATCGGGGACGATCGGGGCCAGCGTCCCGTCGAAGTCGACCGCGACGACGGCACGGGCGGGCCGCGCGAGCAGCGCGCCGAGTCCGTCCCGCCCGGCGGAGGTGCCGGGGGTGGGGCCCGGGCGCGCCGGTGGGCCCCCGGACCGTACGGCCGCCGTGCTGGGGCCCTGGGTCCGGGACGTACAGCTGAAGGACGTCGCCACAGCCGCCGACCTGCGCCCGGTCCTGCCCGGCCAGCGGCAGGGTGCCGTGGCCGCCGTGGTCGAGCAGGTGCGACGGGTCGGCTACGGCGGCTGGTTCAGCCTCGAGTGGGAGCGCGCCTGGTACCCCGAGACCGGCGGCCTCGGGGTACCAGGCGCGCTCCCACTCGAGGCTGAACCAGCCGCCGTAGCCGAGCCGTCGCACCTGCTCGACGACGGCGGCCAGCGGCAGGGTGCCGTGGCCGGGCAGGACCGGGCGCAGGTCGGCGGCTGTGGCGACGTCCTTCAGCTGTACGTGCCGGACCCAGGGCCCGAGCACGGCGGCCGTACGGTCCGGGGGCTCACCGGCGCGCCAGGGGTTGACCGCGTCCCAGACCGCGCCGACGGCGGCGGAGCCGACGGCTTCGAGGACGGCGGCGACCTGAGCGCCCGTGAGGAACTCGTCGTGGGTCTCCAGCAGGACGTCCACGCCGAGCCGCGCCGCCAGCGGTGCGGCGCCGGACAGCAGACGGGCCGCACGGTCGCGCCCCTCCCCCGGCCGCACTTCGCCGCCACCGCCACCGTCGCCACCGCCGCCGAAGACCCGTACGGCGGGGGCGCCGAGCCTGGCGGCCAGGCGCAGATGCCCGGCCAGGTCTTCCGCCACGTCCGCGCGGTCGGCGGCGACCTGCACGTACGACGCCAGGCACACGACGTCCAGGCCCGCCGCGGCCAGCCGGGCGGCGACCGCGCCGGCCTCCGCGTCCGGCATGCCGGGGTACGCCAACTGGCCGGGCGCGCAGCGCAGTTCGACGCCGCCGCAGGGGCCCGTACGGGCCAGGCGCACCACCTCGCCGAGTTCCGCGCCGGGGCAGCCGAGGGTGCTGAACGCGCGCCGGTTCACGCCGGCACTCCGTCCGTGTGCAGCGCGACCCGGCCGCCCTCGGCCGCCGACCGGTACACGGCGAGCGCGGCGGCCACCACCGACCGGCCGTAGGCGGCGTCCACGTAGCGGGCGCCGGGTTCACCGCGTACGGCGGCGACGAAGCCGTCCAACTGGGCGCGCAGCGCGTGCCGCTGGCGGCCGGGGTCGGCGGCGAGCAGCTGGGCGGACGTGCCGCCGCGCAGCAGGAACAGGCCCTCGGTGGCGGAGACCCGCAGCGTGGCCCGGTCCATCACCACCTCGGTCTCGTCGAAGTACGGGGCGCCGCGGCTGGTGAGGGCGACGCTCGCGCTGGTGCCGTCGGCCAGCTCCACCAGGGCGAGGGCGTCGGTCTCCACCTCGACGCCGTCCCGGCCGCGTACGATGCCGCTGACCCGCCGTACCGGGGAGCCGGTGAACCACTGGATGCGGTCCAGGCCGTGGGTGCCGACGTTGAGGACGATGCCGCCGCCGGCCAGCTCGCGGTCGAAGAACCACGGCGGCCGCGACCCGGGCTCGTAGTGCGCCGAACGCCGGTGGGTGACCAGTACGGGACGGCCGAACTCCCCCGAGGCGACGATCCGTTGCGCCTCCTGGTCCAGCGGGTCGAAGTGGACGACGTGGGCGACGGCGAGCAGGGTGCCGGCCCGGTCGCAGGCGTCCACCATCCGGGTGCAGTCCTCGACGGTGGTCGCCATCGGCTTCTCCACCAGCACGTGCAGCCCGGCCGCGGCGGCGTCGGCGACCATCGGGGTGTGCAGGGCGTGCGGGGCCGCGACGATGACCGCGTGCAGCTCCCCGGCCGCGAACATGTCGCGGTGGTCGGTGAAGACGGGCACACCGGCGGGCGCCAGGTCACGGGCGGCGGAGGGGCGGGTGTCGCAGATCGCGGCGATCTCGTAGCCCCGCGCGTCGGCGGCCGCACGTACGTGGGCGGCGCCGACGCTTCCCGCGCCGATCACACCGATGCGGAACCGACCGGTGACCGGGTCGCTGCTCATGCATTGTCTCCTGTCGAGAAGGTGAGGAAGGGTCGAACGGCACGCGTGCGTACGGCACGCGCGCTCTGGAACGTCTTTGAGTACGGGCTTCGGGAACGGGATTTGGGTACGGCTCTGGGAACGGCCCGGAACGCCGCTTCAGACCGCGGCCGCCGTACGGGCGGCACCGCACGAGGCGCGGACCACCAGCCGGGGCTGGATCTCCACTCGGTGGCAGAGGGCGTCGTCGCCCGTCTCCATCCGGCCCAGCAGCAGCCGGGCAGACAGCGCGCCCACCTCGGACTTGGGCGGCGAGACCGCGGTGAGCGGCACGTCGCCGACCTCCGCGACCTCGTCGTCGTACGCGACGACCGCGAGGTCGTCCGGCACCGCCAGCCCTTGCCGCCGTGCCTCGACCACCAGGGCCGCGGCGTCCCGGTCGCCGTGGCAGAAGACGGCCGTGACGCCCGCGGCGGCGCAGGAGCGCACGTACGCGGCGATCTCCGCGGGCGCCCACACCTCCTGCCGGGCCACCGCGCCGTCGGCGGCGTCGAGCCCGAGGAGCGCCACGGCGTCGTCGAAGCCGCGGGCGACGCTCGCCGACGTGCCGGTGCGCAGCCTGCCGAGGTGCCCGACCCGCCGGTGGCCCAGGCCGCGCAGGTGCCGCAGCGCGAGGCAGACGCCGCCGCCGTGGTCGGTGCCGACGTACGACGTGGAGTCGTCGGGCTCCGGCGCCGGGGCCTGCGCTCCACCAGGACGTACGGCAGGGGCAGTTCGCGCAGGCCGTCCACGTACGCCTGCGGGTCGCTCATGAGGTGCAGGTTCGGTACGAGCAGCAGGCCCTGCACGCCGCTGTCCCGCATCGCCCGCAACTCGTCCTGCTCCACTCCGAGGTCGTACTTGGACGACGCGAGGACGACACCCGCGCCCGCCTCGCGCAGCACCCGCTGGATCCCGTCCACGACCCGGGGGTAGTAGTACGTCGTCGACGGCACGAGCACGCCGACGAGCCGCCGCCCCGCCGGTGCCGCCGGTTCCTCGGCGGCCTGGTCGGCGGCGGGCGTGACGAAGGTGCCCGCGCCCTGGCGGCGCTGGACGATGCCCTCGGCGACCAGTTCGCCCACGGCGCGGCGCAGTGTGTTGATGCTCACCGACAGCGAATCGGCGAGTTCCCGTTCGACGGGGAGCTGTGCGCCGGGCGCCCAGAGGCCGTTTTCGATATTCGTGCGCAGCCGCTCCGCAACGTGCAGGTATTTGGGTCCCCGAAGGAATGAATCATTCTTCCCTGCCGACTTCATGCCAGGAGATTGCGCTAATCATGCTCTTGCGTCAAGAACTCCGCGATGCTTTTCTGGCCGCAGTGGCAAGAAATCAAGAATTCATTCCGGAATAGGGAATGAATTAAGCGCGGGAGAAGTGATGAGCGAATTGCTGACCGGGCCACGGGAACTCCGGGAGGAACTCGCCCGGCCCGGACCGGACTTGACGGCCGAGGCCGGTTCCTGGCCCGGCGACGTACTCGTCCTGGGCGCGGGCGGCAAGACCGGCGCCGGAATCGCCGCCATGGCCCGCCGCGCGCTCGCGGCAGCGGGCCGTACGGACGCGCGGGTGCTCGCGGTCTCCCGGTGGACGGACACAGCGGCGCGCGAACAGCTCGCGGCGTACGGCGTCGAGACGGTCGCCGCCGACCTGTCGGACCCGGGCGCCCTGGCCCAACTGCCGGACGCCGGGGCGGTGATCCACCTCGTGGGCGCCAAGTTCGGCACCGCCACCGCGCCCGAACAGGCCTGGCTGACCAACACGGTGCTGCCCGACCACGTCGCCCGGCGCTGGCCCGCGGCCCGGACCGTCGCCCTGTCCACGGGCAACGTGTACGGGATGACCGCCCCCGTCACCGGCGGCTCCCCGGAGGGCGACCCGCCACGTCCGGAGGGCGACTACGCCGTCACCTGCCTCGGCCGCGAACGGGTCTTCACCCACGCCGCCCGCACCCGTGACACCCCCGTCGCCCTGATCCGCCTCAACTACGCCGTCGAGCCGCGCTACGGCGTCCTCGCCGACCTCGCCCGCACGCTGCTCGCCGGGCGGCCCGTCGCCCTGGACACCGGCGCCGTCAACGTCGTATGGCAGCGCTACGCCAACGAGGTCGTCCTGCGCAGCATCGGACACGCCCGCGGCGGCGACCCGTTCACGCTGAACCTCACCGGACCGGAGACGGCCGGCGTCCGTACACTCGCCCTGCGGCTCGCCGAACGCCTGGGCGTGAAGGCCGAGTTCACCGGGGAGCCGCCCGCGACCAGCCTGCTGAGCGACGCCACGGCCTGCCACGCGCTGTTCGGCTACCCGGACCGCACCCTCGGGCAGCTCGTCGACCTCCAGGCGGCCTGGCTGCGCGCGGGCAACGAAGTGTGGGACAGGCCCACCAAGTTCGAGCGCCGGGACGGCCGCTTCTGATGCCGTACGCCCTGCCTCCGGGCGCCGCCGCGCTCCTGCGCCGCGGCACCGTCATCCCCGCTCACCCCCTGGCCCTGCGCGCCGACCGCACCCTGGACGAACGCCGCCAGCGCGCCCTGACCCGCTACTACGCGGCGGCCGGCGCCGGGGGCGTGGCCGTCGGCGTGCACACCACGCAGTTCGCCGTACGGGACCACGGGCTGCTGCGCGCCGTACTCGAACTCGCCGCAGAGGAGGCCGAAAAGGCCGCGGGCGACCGGCCGTTCCTGCGGATCGCCGGCGTGTGCGGACCCGTACAACAGGCCGTGCGGGAGGCCCGTACGGCCCGCGAACTGGGCTACGACGCCGTCCTCGTCTCCCCCGCCGGGCTGCCCGACGCGGACCTCGACGCGCTCCTGGACCGCAGCGCCGCCGTCGGCGAGGTGCTGCCGGTGATCGGCTTCTACCTCCAGGAGGCCGTCGGCGGGCGCTACCTGCCGCGCGCGTACTGGCGGCGGCTGGCCGACCAGGAGTCGACCGTCGCCGTGAAGGCCGCCCCGTTCGACCGGTACCGCACCCTCGAACTCGTCCAGGGCGTCGCCGACTCGGAGCGCGGCGGGGACGTCGCCTTGTACACCGGCAACGACGACGCCATCGTCGCCGACCTGCTCACGCCGTACCACGTGACCGGGCCCGCGGGCCCGGTCGTACGGCACTTCGCGGGCGGGCTCCTCGGGCACTGGGCGGTGTGGACGCGTTCGGCGGTGCGGCTGCTCGGCGACGTCCACGCCGCCCGCGACGGCGACGCTGCCGCGCGGCAGCGCGCCCTGGCGCGGCTGGCCGGGGACACCGACGCCAACGCGGCGGTCTACGACGTACGCGGTGGCTTCGCCGGGTGCATCGCCGGTGTACACGAAGTGCTGCGGCGCCAGGGCCTGTTGGCCGGGACCTGGTGCCTGGACCCCGCGGAGTGCCTCTCGCCAGGCCAGACGGAGGAGATCGCCCGCGTACACGCCGCGTACCACTGGCTGCGAGAGGAGGACGCGTTCGTCACCGACGGGCTGACCCGCTGGCTGCCGTGATCCACCGCGCCCCGCGCCGCACCGCCCGTCCCCCCAACCGGAAAGAGGAACGATGAAGACCAAGACGAAGACCGTGCTCCTCGTCGGCACCGCGACCGCCCTGCTCGCCACCTTCAACCTCGCCCCCCAGGCCACGGCCGAACGCACCGGCGACAAACCGCGTCCGGCCGCCGCCCCGCAGCAGAACGGCTTCGAGCGGCCGGCCGCGGGCAACCCGTACACGGTCTCCGAATGGGCCGCGGACGGCTGGGACCTCGCCGACGGGCCGGGAGGCGGCACGCCGCAGGGCTGGGACACCCGTACGAGCATCGACGGCGAAACGCCCGCGCACAGCGGCGCCAAGTCGCTGCGCGTCTTCTACCCGGAGGGGCAGATAGGCCCGGAGAACTCCGGGGCCCTCGCGCCGTTCCGCGTGCCCGAGTCGCGTGAGTACTACCTGTCGTTCTGGGTAAAGTTCAGCGACGACTTCAGCTGGGGCACCACACAGTTCGCGGGCAAGGTCGGGATCGGGCTGTCCGGCGGCGGCGCCTGCTCCGGCGGGGAGCAGTGCGACGGCACCAACGGCTTCAGCTCCCGCCCGATCTGGACCAAGAGCAGCGGCACGGCGGCCGTCTACTACTACAGCATGGAGCACGAGGGCGAGTACGGCGACCACGTGGTTCTGCGGAAGGACGGCGCCGACATCCAGTGGCCGAAGGGCGAGTGGGTCAACGTCGTCCAGCGGCTGAAGGTCAACACCGTCACCGACGGGCAGGCGAACCCCGACGGCGAACTCGAGATCTTCTACAATGGCGAGTCCGCCGCCGAGAAGACCGGCCTGCGCTTCGTCACCAACGACGACCAGATCGACAAGGCGCACTTCTCCAGCTTCGCGGGCGGCGGCACCCCCGAGTTCGCCCCTGCCGACGACGGATACATCTGGTACGACGACGTCAAGGTCTCGACCGACAGGGCGGACATCTGCGAGCTGAGCAGCTGTTCCTGACCCGTCCCGCCCCGCACGACCGGGCCGGGAGGCCGCCGCGGATCCCGGCGGCCTCCCGCCTCCGGCGCCCTCTGCGCCACGGGCCGCACCCGCACCCGCACCCGCACCCGCACCCGCACCCTCACCCGCACCCGTATCCGCACCCGCACCCGCACTGGAGAACGTCCTTGCCCAGTCTCTGATATACATCTCCGAGCACACGAGACGGACTCCAATGTCGCATGCCGTCCAAGTCTAGACAAACACAATAAAGCATATACGTACAGTACACCCACTCACTTTACCAATCTTCACGCCACTACATCGCCAACCCCGACCTCGTCACCCGCCTCGCCCTCGGCCGTGAACTGGCACCGGGCGACCCGAACACGTACTACACGGGCGGCGCCGGGCGCGGTCGGGGCGGGGCCGCGGAGGTGGAGGTACGAGGGCGGGTGGTTGTTCAGCTCCGTCACCAACTCGTCGTACGCGGCGAGGGTTTCGTCGTCGGCCGTGTACGGATAGGTGGCACGCGTACGGGCGTCGGCGGTGAAGACGTCGTCCGCCGTCCAGTACGGCGACAGGCGTATGCCGACGCACTGCCCGTCCCACGGTTCGGCGACCGCGTCGACGACCTCGAGCAGCAGCCGTTCGCGGCGGGTGCCGTACGCGTCCGTTCGGTGGTTCAGCCGCGGGTTGAGGAACTGCGGGAGCAGCATCGATCCGTTGGCGGCGACCTCGACGCCGTCGAAGCCCGCGCGGCGGGCGTTGCGCGCGGCGGCACCGTATTCCGCGACCGTGGCGGCGATGTCCGCTGCGGTCAACTCGCGCGGAGTGACCGTCCGCTGGAAGCCGCCTCCGGTGAACACCCTCTCGCCGGGGTTCACGGGGGAGGGGCCGGCGGGTGGGGCGCCGTGGTGGTGGTCGGGGTGGGAGTTGGCGCCGGCGTGCCAGAGCTGGAGGACGATGCGGCCGCCGAGGGCGTGGACGAGGTCGGTGACACGGCGCCATGCGGTGACCTGGCGGTCGGTGTGGATGCCGGGGACGTGGGGGAAGCCGACGGCTCGCGGGCTGGTCCAGGTGCCTTCGGTGACGATGAGTCCGGCGGTGGCGCGCTGGGCGTAGTAGGCGGCGTGGAGGGCGGTGGGCGCGAGGTGCGGGTTGGTGGCGCGGGCACGGGTGATGGGCGCCATGACCACGCGGTTGGGCAGCCGGAGGCCGCCGAGCTCGTACGGCCGCAGCAGGGCGGCCGTACGTGCGCCGGGTGCCGCCGGTGCGGACTGCGCGCTCTCTGCGTCCTGTGCGTCGTTGTCAGCACCCTGTGCGTCCGGTGCCGTTGTACGGGTGGTGGTCATCGTGCTGCTCCTCGATGTCGCGCCGATGCGGCGGGCCGTCCGCCGGGTGCTCGTTACGGGGACGGAGCGGAGCGGCGAAAGGTGACCGCGGGGCCGTCCCGGGGGCCGCCGCCCGCCGGACGTAAACCCGTAGGCGGTGCCACGGCGCCTCCCGTACGGTGCCCGCTATGGCGGAATCCGCAGGGCACGACGGCACTTGCGCCGGAGACGGCTCCGGCAGTGGCACCGGGAACGGCTCCGGAGGCGGTTTCGGCGACGGCACCGGGAGTGGCTCGGGCTCCGGCGACGGCTCCGGGAGTGGCTCGGGCTCCGGCGACGGCTCCGGTACCGGCGATGACCGGGACACCCGCAGCTCCAGCGAGCTGCTGGGGTTCGCGCCCGGCGCACGGGTGCTCATCGTCAACGCCGACGACTTCGGCATGTACCACGCCGTGAACACCGCGGTGATCGACGCCATCGAGCAGGGCATCGCCAGTTCGTGCAGCCTGATGGTGCCCTGTCCCGGTGCGCCGGAGGCGATGCGGCTGCTGAGGGAGCGGCCGGAGATCCCGTTCGGTGTGCACCTGACGCTGTTCTGCGACACGGCACGCGCTCCCCACCAGTGGGGCCCGCTGGCCGCGCCGGAGAGTGTGCCGTCGCTGCTGGACGAGGAGGGTGAGCTGTTCTCGCCGGACGGAGTGCCCGAACTCCTGGCACAGGCGCGGCTCGAGGACGTGGAGCGCGAGTTCCGTGCGCAGATCAACGCCGTGCTCGCCGCCGGGCTGCGGCCGACGCATCTGGACTGGCACTGCCTGGCCGACGGCGGACGCGACGACATCTTCGACCTGACGGCTTCGCTTGCCGCGGAGCACGGCTTGGCCGTACGCGTCTGGCTGGACCCCGCACGCCGGAAGACGCGGCCGCGCGGACTGCCGGTCACCGACCATCCGTTCCTCGACAGCTTCTCCCTCGGCCTCGACGGCAAGGCGGACCGCTACGCCGAACTCCTGCGCTCACTCCCCGCGGGGCTCAGCGAGTGGGCCGTGCATCCGGGACTCGACGACGCGGACGCGCGTACGGCCGACCCCGGAGGCTGGTCCGTGCGCAGCACCGACCACGCCTTCCTGACGTCGCCCCGGGCACGTGAACTCGTAGACCGGGAGGGCGTCATCGTCACCGACTACCGCACCGTGCAGCGGCTCTGGCAGCGCGCCGCCTCCGCCTAGCGCGCACGGGCCCGCCGCGGCTGCGGGCGGCCACCGTACGGAGCAGCATGTGCGGTTGGTGGTCTCCGTACGGTGGTGTCGGGGCGGTGCACCGTTCCGCCCCTGTGGGCGTGATCTTCCCGATACCGTTGCGGGAGCGGCGAGTTGGGGGTGGCGCAGTGGAACCGTTCTCGGCGGCGGTGATCGCGGCGGTCGGCACGGTCTCCTCGGGAGCCCTGTCGGGGGCCGGCGGGGAGATGGGCAGGCGCAGTTCGGAGGCGCTTTTCGGGCTGCTGCGGCGCGGACGGCGCGCGGGTGCGTCCCCGGACGGTGATCCGTCCGGGCAACCCGACGAGGGCCCCTCCGCGGCACCGGACGAGGAGCCGGAGGGTGAGCGGGAGGAAGACCACGCAGCCGGTGAGCCTGTCCTGCCGGTCACCGAGGAGGAGCGGCGCGCGCTTGCCGTACGGCTGCTGGAACACGCCCGCAGGTCACCCGAGTTCGCCCGCGAGGTGGCGGCCTGGGTGCGGGAGACGGAGTGGCTGGAGCCGCGCGCCGTGCCGGCGCTCGCGCACGGTGCGTCCCGGCCGCGGATGCTCCCTCCGGCGACGGCCGTGTTCACCGACCGGGAGGCGCTGCACGCGGAGATCACCGGACTGCTGGACAGCGGGGAGCGGCCCGCGGGCGCGCCGGCGGTCGTCGTACTCGTCGGGCCCGGCGGCGTGGGGAAGAGTGCCGCGGCCGTGCACTGCGCGCACCTTCTCAGCGAACGTTTTCCGGACGGGCAGCTCTACACGGACCTCGCTGCCGCCGGCGCGGGGCCGGGGCCGGGCGGTGCGGCGGCGCCGTCGGAGGTGCTCGTACGGTTCCTGGACCGGCTCGGCGTGCCGCCCAGCCGCATGCCCGCGGACGAGCAGAGGCAGAGCGAGCTGTACCGCGACTGCGTGGCCGGCCGCCGCATGGTCGTCGTGCTCGACAACGCGGCGTCCGCGGCGCAGGTGGCGCCGCTGCTGCCGGCGGACTCCGGCTGCCTCGTGATCGTCACCAGCCGGCGCCGGCTGGACGGACTCGTGGCCGTCTCCGGCGCACGGCACATCACGCTCCCGCCACTGTCCGCGGCGGACTCCGTACGGCTGCTGGGCCGCATCGTCGGGCGCGAACGGATGGCGGGTCCGGAGGCGGAGGCCGGTGCGCGGGCGGTCGCGGAGAAGTGCGGCCGTCTGCCGCTGGCCCTGTGCGCGACGGGTGCGCGTTTCGCCGTACGCGAGCACCTCACCTGGCAGGCGATGGACCGGCAGCTGTCCGAACGGCTGACCGCGGAGGACACATCAGGTGCGGCAGGGACGGCAGGTGCGGCGGGCGCTGACGGCGGAGGAGGCGGTGGCATGGACGGCGGAGCCGCGGGAGGCCACCCGCCGGAGGGCGAGGGCCCTCCGGGAGCGGTGCACGCCGCGACCGACGCCACATACGGCGAACTGAGCCCGGAGGCCGCGCGCCTGTACCGCTCGACCGCCGTGTGGCCGTGGCCCGGCATCACCGTCGGGGCCGCCGCGCGAGCCGCCGGATCGGGCGAGGAGGAGGCCCGTACGGGACTGGAGGAGCTTGCCGGTGTCCACCTGCTGGAGGAGGTGGGCGAGGAGCGCTACCGCTTCCACGACCTCGTACGCCGGCACGCCCTGCGGCGCGCGGAGGCGGAGGACGGGTACGCGGGCATGGCTGCCGCCGTGCGCCGTACGGTGGGCTGGCACCTCGGGTGTGCGGCCGCCGCCGACCTCCGTGTCATTCCCGGGCGTTGGCGGCTCGGGCCCGCGTACCTGCGGCTGAGCCTCCCCGCGGACCGCGACGCCGCGGACGGCGGAGCCGCGCTGGCGGAGCTGCGCCGCGAACGGGAGAACCTGGCGGCGGCGGTGCGGGCGGCCGAGGAGTACGGACTCGACGAGCTCGTGTGGCAGCTGTGCGAAGCGATGTGGGGCCTGCATCTGCGGCTCGGCTACCACCAGCAGTGGATCGACACGCACCGGAGGGGAGTCGAGGCCGCACGCCGCTGCGCGGAGGCGTTCGGGGACCCGCGGGCGGAGGGGCGGATGCTCGTACAGCTCGCCTTCGCCCACCTGGGGCGGGGCGGCGCGGAGGACGCCGGAGAGGCCGAAGCGGCTCTGGTGCGGGCAGCGGAGGCGGACGGACGGGCGCGGCACCACCGGGGTCAGGCGAGCGCCGTCGAGGCGCTGGGGCTGCTGCGGCTGAAGCAGTGGCGGTGGGCGGACGCGGAGGACTGCTTCGCCGAGGCGGGCCGGACCCTGGGCCGCATCGGGCCCGGCGACGACGGCGCGAACGACGTACCGCGCGCCCGGGCGCTGCTCGCACACCACCTCGGTCGCGCCCTGCGCGGGCAGGGCCGCCTCGAGGAGGCGGAACGCCGGCTGCACGGCGCCCTCGAGCAGTTCCGCGACCTCGCCGAACCCGACCTGTACAACCAGGCCCGCGTCCACATGAGCCTCGGCGAGACGCATCTGGACGGCGGCGACCCGGAGTTCGCCCGCACCTGCCTCGGCCAGGCGATCGCCACCCTCGGCAACGAGGGCGCCGCCCTGCAGCACGCCGACGCGGCGGAGCTGCGGGCCCGCTGCGCCAGGCAACTCGCCGACGCGGACGGCGAGGCGCACGACCTGCGGACCGCGCTCGGCCTGTACGAGGGGGCGGACGACACCGTGTCCGCCGCCCGGGTACGGGCGCGGCTGGCGGAGTTGGGCGCGGAGGACTGACGCGGACCGGACGGTGGGTCGCCGTACGGAGGCCTCCCGAGGGGCGGGCCGACGTCCGTACGGAGGCTATCCGCGGGGCGCGCCGTCATCCGTACGGAGCCGTTCGACGGTCACCCGGTGGCGGGCCGCACCCGTCCGTACGGTGATGCCGTGCGCCGTGTCCTCCAGCGGCTTCCCGGCGGCCAGCCAGGCGTGCAGTGCGGAGGCGTACGCGGCGGGGTCGCACAGGCGGGCCCTTCCGTCCCCGTACGGTGCCGCCGTCAGCCGCAGCAGGGTGCCGCCGCGGATGCGCACCGTACAGCGGTCGACGCCGGTGACGTACACGGCGAGTGCGCAGTACGGGTGGCGGGCGAGGACGTCCGCGGTCCAGGCGGCGGGCGGGCCCATACGCGGATCGTCCTCCGCGGCGGTGCGCACGATGACGTCGGCGGTGCTCAACTGGCCGGTGTCCGCGGTGTCCTCGGGCACCGCCAGGTGCGCGGCTTCCGGGCCCGTGTCCTCGGGTTCGTGTACGGGGCCGGCGTAGCGGGTGACGGCGACCTCCGGAGGGCCGGTGTCCACGAGCTGCGTCAGCACCCGTACGGGAGCGGTGCGTTCGGCGGGTTCGTACGGAGGGAGCGGCAGCGGGTCGAGCCGCGCGGCGTGTCTGGCGGGCTCGGGGATGCCGATGAGGCCGTAGAAGAGCCCGCGCAGCAGCCCGGCGGACTCGCCCGGAGAAGAACTGGTCTGGGCGGCCAGCGCGGCGTAGCGGTCCCGTTCGTGGGCGTCGACCACATGGTCGATCTGCGCGCGCAGGCTCCCGTGGCTGCCGTACGGGCGCAGCCTGGGCGCGGCGCGGCCGAGCGCGGCGACGGGCGAGCCCGGGTCGAGATCGCCGTCCGGGAAGGCGGCGAGCAGGACGGGAGTGCCCAGGGAGGCGGCGTAGAAGGTGACACTGCCGTGGTCGCCGAGCACGCAGTCCGCCGCGATCAGCGCCTGCCGCCAGCCCTCGAGCGGGGGTATGAGGGTGAGTCCGGCGCGGCGGGCGCGTTCCAGCCAGGCCCGGAGCTGGCCGGGGCCGTGGCCGTACCAGATGTTCGGGTGCAGAACGGCCACCGTGCGGTACTCGTCGGCGGGGAGTTCGGAGGCGATCCGGGGGAGCAGCCAGGGGAGGGGACCGGCTGCGGTGTCATCGCCGCCCTCCGGAATGGTGCCGTCGTGGCTGTCGCCGAAGAGGGAACGGGGCGACCAGGTGGAGCTGAGCACGACGAGCCGCTGCTCCGGTCCCACGCCCAGCGCGCGGCGGAAGGCCGCGCGCTGGGGCAGGGCGGCGAGGAGGCGGTCGTAGCAGGGGTCGCCGGCCAGTACGGCGGTGGGAACAGCCTCTGGGCACGCGGAGCCCAGCCGTTCGAGCTGCTCCGGGTGGGACAGGACGGTGGCGGCGGCGACGGGGCGCCCGTCCTCGAGGAGCCAGTCGGGGGAGAGCCCGAAGACCGGCGGTGGGCGGTGGGCGGTGGGGTGCCGGAGGCGTGGAGCGGACGCCGAGTGTGCGGAGGCGACGCGGCCGCGGGGCTTGGAGGGTCGTGACACTCAGGGACATGCGGGAGGCAGCCTCCTGGGTGGTGGCGCCGTCGCCGACCAGGACCGCGATGCGTTCCTCGCTGGCCGTGAGGGCCGGGAACACCCGTACCTCTCCGGGCTGTTCGAGGCCGGCGAGGCCGCGGCCCGCCTGGTCCGCCCAGGCGCGTGCGCCGCAGCCGACGCACACCTCACCGACACGCCCCGAGCCCGCACCCGCACCAGCCACTTCACAGCACTTCGCCCCGCCGAGCTCACACTCGGCGGGGCGAAGTGATCAGACCCCCGAATTAGCCAACAGCGTCCGACAGAGGGCGAGGGCCGTCGTCATGCGTCACGTCGCGTCACGGCCGGGGACCGGCCGCCGCCGTACGGGCGTGGGCGCCGTACGGGTGCGGGTTACTGCACGACCTTGATGCGGTCCGCCGCCGGTGCGTCCAGTGGCTTGTCCGCAGAGGAGTTGGCCGTCAGGTACGTCTCCAGTGCCGCCAGGTCGTCCCCGCCGACCAGCGGGTTCTTGCCTTCCGCCAGGGTCGGGAAGCCGTCGCCGCCGCCCGCGAGGAAGCTGTTGACGGCCACCCGGTACGTGGCGCCCGGGTCCAGCGGCTTGTCGTTCAGCCGTACCGAGTCGGCCACCACGCGGTCCGCGCCGGACTTCGTGAGGTCGAGCGTGTACGTGAGGCCCGCGGACGGCTGGAGCACCTTCGGTGAGGCCTCGTTGTCGCCGCTGACCTGCTCCCGCAGCACCTGGAGGAGCTGTTCGCCGGTCAGGTCGGCCAGGTTGACCGTGTTGGAGAACGGCTGGACGGTGAAGCCCTCCGCGTACGTCACCACGCCGTCGCCCTCGTCGCCGGACGCGGCGTGCTGGAGGTCGGAGCGGATGCCGCCGGGGTTCATCAGTGCCAGGTCGGCGCCCTCGTCCTGCTCCTTGGCGTGGGCGAGTTGCGCGTCGGCGACGAGGTCGCCGAGCGGCGACTCGGGTGTCTTGGCGCCGCGCCCCGGGATGTCCTCGGAGATCCAGCCGATGGGCCGCTTCGCGACCGGTTCGGCCAGCTTGCCCCAGCGCTGGATGAGTTCGGTCATGTCCTTCGCCTTGGGCTGCTCGCGGCTCACGACGTGGTTCGCGGCGGCCACCTTGGTGCGGACGATGTCCTTGGTGGCGCGGTCGTACGTGAGGGTCGTGTCCGTGTACAGCTTGCCGAACGACGCCGCCGAGGTGACCGTACGCGGGGTGCCGGACGGGTCCGGGATGGTGCACGCGTACGCCTCGTGCGTGTGCCCGGTGACCAGCGCGTCCACCTCGGAGCTGGTGCCCTTGGCGATGGCGGCGATGGGTCCGGAGATGCCGTCGCCGTCACCGGGGCTGTCGCAGTCGTAGTTGTACGCGGGGCTGGCCGGGGAGCCGCCCTCGTGCACGAGCGCGACGACCGCGTTGACGCCCTTCCGCTTCAGCACCTTGGCGTACTTGTCGATGGTCTCGATCTCGTCGTGGAACTCCAGGCCCTTCACGCCGTCCGCCGACACGATGTCCGGAGTGCCCTCCAGCGTGACGCCGACGAAGCCGATCTTCACGCCCTTGTGCTGCCACACGTGGTACGGCTTCAGGATCGGCTTGCCGGTCTTCTCGTCGGTGACGTTCGCGGCGAGGTACGGGTAGTCGGCGCCGCCGAACTCACGGCCTTCCTCGTAGCAGCCGTCCTCGGGGTGGCAGCCGCCGTTCTGGAGGCGTTCCAGTTCGGCGCGGCCCTCGTCGAACTCGTGGTTGCCGACGGACGTCACGTCCAGGTCCAGCTTGTTCATCGCCTCGACGGTCGGCTCGTCGTGGAACAGCCCGGACAGCAGCGGGCTGCCGCCCACCATGTCGCCGGCGGCGGCCGTGACCGAGTACGGGTGGTCCTTGCGGGCGTCCCGGAGGCTGGAGGCGAGGTACTCGGCGCCGCCCGCATCGACGTCCTTCGTCGAGCCGTCCGGCTGGAGTTCGGACACCTTGCCGGAGGAGCCCTGGGGCGGTTCGAGGTTGCCGTGGAAGTCGTTGAACGACAGCATCTGGACGTCGACCGTACGGCCGCCGCGGGTGCCTTGGGGTACGTCTGCGGATGCGTCTGCGGGCGCGTCGGCCGAACTGCGCTGCGTGGCGGAGGACGTGGCGTCCTCCGAGCTCTCGGCGTTCGCCGGTACGGCCGCCGACAGCAGTCCGGCGGCGGTGGCCAGCGCGGCGGCGACCGTGGTCAACCGGCCCGCACGGCGTCTGCGTTGGGAAGTCGCTGCCATGGTGTCCTGGATCCCCCTCGGGTGGTGGGCTGGTGGGCAGGCGGACGGCAGCTTACGGTCAACGCGCGTAGCGTGTCAGGGGCACGACGATGAAGTCTGCGTTTCGCCACGGTGCGGCCACGGAGCGGGCACGGCGCCCCCGCGTGCACACCCCGGACCGAGACCGCGGCTGCGCACACCGATTAGGCTCCTTCTCATGAGCGACGTGGTGGTTGTGGACGAAGTGTCGCCCGGGGTCGTACGGGAGGCACAGGACCTGATCGACGCGGCAGCCCGTACGGACGGGCAGCCCGCCGTCTCCGAACAGGGCCGGCTCCAGCTGCGCGGCGGCCGCCGCACGGGCGTACGGCATCTGCTGCTCCGGAACGACGGCGAACTCGTCGGATACGCCCAGCTCGAGGACACCGACCCCGTCGAGGCACCGGCCGGTGAACTCGTCGTACACCCCGGGCACCGGGGCCGCGGCTACGGCCGCCAGCTCGGGCAGGCGCTCCTCGACACCTCCGGCAAACGGCTGCGCATGTGGGCGCACGGCGGCCACCCGGCGGCCCGGCACCTCGCGCAGCTCCTCGGCCTGACGCTCTTCCGCGAACTCCGCCAGCTGCGGCGGCCCCTCGCCGACCTCGAACTCGCCGAACCGTCCTTCCCGGCGGGCGTGACCGTACGCACCTTCGTACCGGGCGACGACGACGCGGCCTGGCTCGCCCTGAACGCCGCTGCCTTCGCCCACCACCCGGAACAGGGCAGCCTCGGCCAGCGCGACCTGGACGACCGCAAGGCGCAGCCGTGGTTCGACCCCAGGGGTTTCTTCCTGGCCGTTCGCGGGGGACGGCTGGTCGGCTTCCACTGGACGAAGGTGCACAGCGCGGAGCAGCTGGGCGAGGTGTACGTCCTGGGCGTCGCCCCGGAGGAACAGGGCAGCGGCCTCGGCCGCGCCCTCACCACCCTCGGCCTCCGCCACCTGGCCCGCGACCGTGGCCTCCCGACGGCGATGCTGTACGTGGACGCGGACAACGTGCCGGCGATGACGGTGTACGAGCGGTTGGGTTTCCGCACGCACGAGACGGATCTCATGTACCGCACGGAGACGTAGCCGTTGCCCTCCAGCCCGTCCGGCGCTTGAGGACGGCCCCCGGCCACGATGGCGCCGCGGTCGCGCGACGTGGGTGTGGGCGCATACCCAGCCCGTCCGGCGCTTGAGGACGGCCCCCGGCCACCGCGGGCTCGCCCGTCCGCGACGGACCGGTAGGGTCACCGCGGTCGGTGCCCGGGTCGGTGCCCGGGTCGGTGCCCGGGTCGGTGCCCGGGTCGGTGCCCGGGTCGGTGCCCGGGTCGGTGCCCGGGTCGGTGCCCGGGTCGGTGGACGGGCCCGGTCGGGGGTGGGGAGAAGGCGCAGGCAGGCGCGCCGCGCTCCGCGCGGCAACGCGGTGATCCCCTGGCCGCCATGTTCGCTTAACCATCGATTCAAACTCGCTTGCGAACATCGCGGAATGCAGCCAGCCGCCAGCTCGCCGCCCCCCGCACGGGCGGAACCCGCCGCTGGGGCGTCCCGCCCCCCGCTCGCCGCGCTGCGCGCGTCGAGTGCGCGGAACAATGGGTACATGAGCCAGCCAGCTGTGCCGCACACCACCGACGACGCTGACACCGACGCACAGGCCGACGCGCGCTCGCAGACGGACGCGCGCCCGCAGGCGGAAGCGCGCCCGGCCGACGCGCGCCAGAGCGAGACGCGCCAGGCCGAGACCCGTACGGCCGCCCCCCAGCCCTCCGTCGGTTCCATCGCCGCGCACCGCCCCCACGCCGGGGTGACCGGCCGGGGCCGGGGGAACGGTCACGGCGGTGACGGGCCGGCGCTGGAGCCCGATCTGGACTCCGATCCGGACACGTACGAGGAGGGCCAGGGCCCGGACGCGGAGGCCGGGGATCTGCCCGCCGGGCGGTTCCTGGACCGGGAGCGCAGCTGGCTGGCGTTCAACGAGCGGGTCCTGGAGCTGGCCGAGGACCCGGAGACGCCGCTCCTGGAGCGGGCCAACTTCCTGGCGATCTTCGCGAGCAATCTCGACGAGTTCTTCATGGTCCGCGTGGCCGGTCTGAAGCGGCGGATCGCCACGGGCGTGGCGACGCGTTCCGCGTCGGGGCTGCAGCCGCGCGAGGTGCTGGAGCTGATCTGGAACCGTTCGCGGGAGCTCATGGCGCGGCACGCGGCCTGCTTCCAGCAGGACATCGCGCCCGCGCTGGCGGACGAGGGGCTGCACCTGATCCGCTGGCCGGAGCTGACGGAGAAGGAGCAGGCGCGCCTGTTCACGCTGTTCAGGCAGCAGATCTACCCCGTGCTGACGCCGCTGGCCGTGGACCCGGCGCACCCGTTCCCGTACATCTCGGGCCTGTCGCTGAACCTGGCCGTCGTCGTACGGAACCCGGTGAGCGGCCACACCCACTTCGCGCGTGTGAAGGTCCCGCCGCTGCTCTCCCGCTTCCTGGAGGCGTCGCCGCAGCGGTACGTGCCGCTGGAGGACGTGATCGCGGCGCATCTCGAGGAGCTGTTCCCGGGCATGGAGGTGCTGGGGCACCACATGTTCCGGGTCACGCGGAACGAGGACCTCGAGGTCGAGGAGGACGACACCGAGAACCTCCTGCAGGCGCTGGAGAAGGAGCTGATGCGGCGCCGCTTCGGGCCGCCCGTACGGCTCGAGGTCGAGGAGTCGATAGACCCGTACGTGCTGGACCTGCTGGTCCGTGAGCTGAAGGTCGGCGACGCGGAGGTCTATCCGCTGCCGGGCCCGCTGGACCTGACGGGGCTGTCGGGGATCGCGTCGGCGATGGAGCGGCCGGATCTGAAGTACCGGAAGTTCATCGCGGGCACGCACCGCGACCTGGCGGAGGTGGAGTCGGCGTCGGCGCCCGACATCTTCGCGGCGCTTCGCGAACGCGACGTGCTGCTGCACCACCCGTACGACTCGTTCTCGACGTCCGTGCAGGCGTTTCTGGAGCAGGCCGCGGCCGATCCGGACGTGCTGGCGATCAAGCAGACGCTGTACCGCACCTCCGGCGACTCCCCGATCGTGGACGCGCTGATCGACGCCGCCGAGTCCGGCAAGCAGGTGCTGGTGCTGGTCGAGCTGAAGGCGCGGTTCGACGAGCAGGCCAACATCAAGTGGGCGCGGAAGCTGGAGGAGTCGGGCTGCCACGTGGTGTACGGGCTGGTGGGTCTGAAGACGCACTGCAAGCTCTCGCTGGTGGTCCGCCAGGAGGGGGACACGCTCCGCCGGTACGCGCACGTCGGCACCGGCAACTACCACCCCAAGACCGCCCGGCTCTACGAGGACCTGGGGCTGCTCACCGCGGACCAGCAGGTCGGCGCGGACCTGTCGGACCTGTTCAACCGGCTCAGCGGGTACTCGCGGCGCGCCACCTACCGGCGGCTGCTCGTCGCGCCCAGGTCGCTCCGCGACGGGCTGGTCACGCGCATCCAGCGGGAGGCCGCGCACCACCGGGAGGGGCGGCCCGCGTACGTCCGTATCAAGGTCAACTCGATGGTCGACGAGGCGGTCATCGACGCGCTCTACCGCGCCGCGCAGGAGGGGGTGCCGGTGGACATCTGGGTGCGCGGCATCTGCGCGCTGCGGCCCGGAGTGCCGGGGCTGAGCGAGAACATCCGGGTGCGGTCCATACTGGGGCGCTTCCTCGAGCACTCCCGAATCTTTGCGTTCGGGAACGGTGGGGAGCCGGAGGTGTGGTTCGGCAGCGCCGACATGATGCACCGGAACCTCGACCGCCGTATGGAGGCGCTGGTGCGGGTCAGCGACCCGGGCCACCGCGCCTCCCTGAACGGGCTGCTGGAGACCGGGACCTCGGATTCCACCGCGTCCTGGCACCTCGGCCCGGACGGCGACTGGACGCGCGTCGCACACGACGCGGAGGGCCGGCCGCTGCGCAACATCCAGGAAATGCTGATCGACGCCCGGAGGCGCCGACGTGCCCCAGCGACATGACCCGCCGACCGCTCTGCTGCCCGCCGGCGCGTACGGCGGTACGGACGGCGGTACGGACGGCGCTGCGTACGGCCGGACGTACGCCGGTGCGTACGGCGTTACGGCGACCGCCGCGGTGACCGCCGCCGCGTTCTGCGCTGCCGCGGGCCCGTCGGCGGCAGCACGGCACCTTGGCACCATCGGTGCCTGGGAGGGGGAGTGATGGGGCAGCAGGGGGAGCCGGGTGCACCGGGAACGGGGGAGCTGGTGAGCGCGCGCGGTGGGCGCGACTTGGGACAGGCCGAGAACGTGCACCGGGGCGTGGGGGAGGTTCCGCAGGAGGACCATGTTGAGGAAGGGGTTGATCTGGTGGAGGAGCAAGGCGAGCTTCTTGCGCACCGCGCGGATGTGCTGCGCGCCGGCCGGCACGAGCTTGCCGTTCTGCTCCTCGTGTGTGAGGTAGTCACCGGCGACCTTGATGGTGCCCTCTTCGGGCTTCAGCAGGGTCATCAGCAGCCGCAGGATCGTCGTCTTGCCCGATCCGGAGGGGCCGATGAGGGTGACGTGCCGTCAGGTGGGTATAAGAGACCGGTGTGAGCCGCCCCCACCCCTCCGGCTACGCTGTCCCTGTGCCGCTTCCCCGGAAGCGGCACAGGGAGGTGTGCCCGAGCGGCCGAAGGGAACGGTCTTGAAAACCGTCGAGGCAGCGATGTCTCCGTGGGTTCAAATCCCACCGCCTCCGCGTTGATTCATACAGACGCCGGTCGGATGGGGCGCCCTTCGGTGAGGGTGCCCCATCTGTATGCACTCTCTTTCACCCCGAACTTCTGGAAAGCCGCGTACGAAAAACACCACGGGGTCTGTATAGGTGCCCGGCACAAGGAAAGGGCTCACCCCGGATTCCCGCCCGAGCGTGCGGCGGAAATTCCCGGCGACGCCGTTCCCCGACAGGCCGTGCAGCGTTTGACCTGGTGGAACAGGCGGAGGCCAACTCTGCCCGGTTACCACGGGATTCACCATTGCGCCACTGGGAAACCCCCTGGACCTGAGTGGCTAACGTGATGGCGAAGTGAAAGTTCCACCACAAAGAGAGGGTCCGATATGAGGTCTCGTCGCATCGCGTTAGTGGCGGCAACCGCGCTCGGCAGCCTTGCCCTTGTACTCGGGAGCTCGAGTACGGCCCAGGCCGACACCCGCCCGCCGCTGACCAAGGCGGAATGCACCGCGAGCGGTGGAACGATCATTCCGCTGGGCCTGACCGGCGTCTGCATGTGGTTCAACGCTGACGGGACCAGGGACAGCGCGGTCATCACGGACTGGCTCTGATCCTTTACGGGCCACCCTTGATCTCGTGTCCCACGTGATCCGCGACGGACGGACCCGTGGTTCGTAACCCGCGGTTCGTAACCCGTGACCGTGACACGTGACCCGTGGTTCGTAAGCGTGCGCGGGGGCGGGCAGCCCAACGCTGTCCGCCCCCGCGGCGTGGCCCGAAGCCCGTTCACCGGCGGGGTAAAGCGGATGCGTGTGGCGTACGGCGGTGTCAGGCTGCGCGGCCATGGACCGTGAACTGATCGCCCGGCTGGCGCACGCCGATCATCCCGTCAACAGCCCCCTGGACGACGAGTCGGTGCGCCGGCTGCTCCAGCGGACCGTCGGGCCGGGGGAGCAGCGCGTGCTCGACCTCGGCTGCGGTGAGGCGGCCTGGCTCCTCCGGGCGCTTGCCGCGCGTACGGACGTGACCGCCGAGGGCGTCGACACCTCGGCCCAACTCCTGGCCAAGGCCCGGCAGGAGGCGGTCGAGCAGGGTGTCGGACAACGGCTCGTGCTGCACCGGCACGACGCGGCGGAGTTCGTGTCCACCCGCCCCTTCGACGCGGTGCTGTGCGTCGGTGCCACCCACGCGTTCGGCGGCCTGCTGCCCACCCTCGACGCCGCCGCCGCGCATCTCGCCCCCGGCGGCCGCGTTCTGGTCGGCGACGCCTACTGGGAGTGCGAACCCACCGCTGAGGCCCGCGAGTTGCTGGGCGAGTACGAGGACCTGGCGACCACCGTGGAGCGTGTCGTCGCCCATGGCTGGACCCCTGTCCACGGGCACATCAGTACGCGCCGGGAGCTCGACGACTTCGAGTGGTGCTGGACCGGTTCGCTGGCGGCGTGGGCGCTGGAGCACCCCGAAGACCCCGACAGCGCCGAGGTGCTCGCTGTCGCCTCCGCTCACCGTTCGGAGTGGCTGCGGAGTTACCGCGACAGCTTCGGCTTCGTCACCCTCGTCCTTCGCCGTACCTCCGAGTGTCCGGACCAATGAGAGCCGGGCACCGCCCGTACGGAGGCGCTGGCCGACGCCGTATGACCGCATGTCAGAAGGTGGACAGGAACGGCGTGTTGAGGGGGACGTCTTTTGCGGAGAGGTGTGCGGTGAGTAGCTTTCCTCGGGAACTCTCCATGGAAGGAACGCATGTCCCAGAACCAGTGGACCGACGTCGATCAGTTCCTCACCGAGCAACTCCACGCCCCGGATGATGTCCTGGACGCGGCCATCGCCGACAGTGTCGCCGCCGGGCTGCCCGAGATCAGCGTCTCGGCGAATCAGGGCAAGCTGCTCCATCTGATCGCCCGGATTCAGGCGGCGCGCACCGTGCTGGAGATCGGCACGCTCGGCGGCTACAGCACCATCTGGCTGGCGCGGGCGCTGCCCGAGGACGGCCGGCTCGTCACGCTGGAGGCCGATCCGGGCCACGCGGACGTCGCGCGCGCCAACCTGACCCGTGCGGGCCTCGACAAGAAGGTCGAGGTGCGGGTGGGGAACGCGGTGGAGACGCTGCCGCAGCTGGTGGACGACGAGGCCGCGCCGTTCGACCTCGTCTTCATCGACGCCGACAAGCCGAACAACCCGACGTACCTGGAGTGGTCCCTCAAGCTCACCCGGCCGGGCAGCATCATCATCGGCGACAACGTTGTGCGGGACGGCACCGTCGTCGACGCCGGCACAGCCGACCCGAAGACGCAGGGCAGCCGCAAGCTGGTCGAACTGATCGGCCAGAACCCGCGGTTGAGCGCCACGGCGGTGCAGACGGTGGGCACCAAGGGGTACGACGGGTTCGTACTGGCCCGGGTCACGGAGTAACGCGGCGGCCGTCGGCCTACGGCGCGGCCGCCGTCCGCCGGGCCGCCGAGGTCACCGTGCCGCGCGCCTCGCGTTCGGTGAGCCCCGCCGCGACGGCCGCCTCGACCAGCGCCGGCGTGAGGGCTTCGCCGCGGCCCGTCTCGTGTGCGCGGCAGGCGGCCCAGAAGAGCCGCGCGTTGCGCTCGCCGACGGGGGCGGCGCGTACGAAGCGGACCAGGGCGGCGTCCGCCCGCGCGGCACCGTACGGAGGGGCGCCCGCCGTACGCGCGGGCGCCGCCGGCCCCGGCGGGGGCGCGAGGAGCCGCACCGCCGCCGGCCCCGGCGGGGGCGCGAGGAGCCGCAGCAGCGCGGGCGGTACGGGCGCGGGCGCGCGGGTGTACGAGCCGAGGGCCAGCTCGTACGTGCCGCGCGCCGTGACGGAACCGGGGCCGACGAGGTAGCCGCCCGACCCGCGTACGTCGATCCCGGGGGCGAGCCGGCCGGCGGAGTTCGGCACGGCCACGCCGGCGGGGCCGCGCAGCAGCAGGTGCCGGCCGCCGCTGGGCGTCAGCACGGTGACGGTGGGCGGCAGGACGAAGGCGTGCGCGCGGGCGAGCCGGGCGAGTGCGGCGAGCGGGTCGGTGCCGTGCTTCACGTCCAGGTCGAGGCCGATGACGTGGAGCGGCGGGCGCCCGCAGGCGATGCCGTACGCGGTGGCCCAGGGCGCGGCGGCGAAGAGGGCGCGTACGGCGTCGGGGTCGGTGGTGGCGTCGTGTACGCCGTGTCCGGGCAGCCCGCACTGGCCGTGGCACGGGGCCGGGGCCGGCCCGCCGGCGGGGTGCGGGGAGCGAATGGCCGGGAGTTTGCTGCGGGAGAGGGGCAGCACGGCGAGGCCGCGGGATGCCGCGGCCAGGGCGTGGGTGAGCACCGGGGAGCCCATACACCCATTTTCGTACACAAGTTCGTTTGTGGATAGTGGACGTGCGCCGAGGCGCACGACCTGACCTGCGGAATCGAGGATGGCCGGATTTTTTGCTGAAACGGTTCGTCGCTTGCTGTGCCGGGGTGGTGCGCGGCATGCGCCCCGGCGCACGGCGGTTTGGGGGCGTGAAGGGGGTTTATCGACAGATCGCCATGCTTGCGAGCGAATCGTCCCGGCATTGCTGGTGCAACGCGCATCCCGTGGGCAACTCTGCTTCCGCGACGTCGCAGTCACATCACAGGCGTCCGGTCGGCTCGACCGGACGCCGGGGGGACACAACCGATTTGCGGTTCATGGAGGAGCAAGACATGGCACGTATCCGTACCGCCCGCGTCATCGCCGCGGTCGCCGCCCTTCCGCTGGCCTTCGCTGTCCTGGGGGGCGTGGCGCAGGCGGACGACGGCCGGAACTCGACCGTCAACTCGCAGGTGGCCGTAGGCGCCGGTGCCTCCAACGAGGCCAACAACGCCAGCCTCAACAACTCTCCGTTCTCCGTGGTCGACCAGTCCGACACGGTGATCACCTTCACGGACCTGTGGTGAGCACGGCCTCGTCCCGCTGAGGGGCGAGTGCTGGGGGAGGTCAGACGGCGGCGCGCCCGTACTCCGGTACGGGCGCGCCGTCGTCGTCTGCCGTGCCGGGTCTGCCGTGCCGGGTCCGCCGGGCCGCGTCGGCGGGCGGTGCGGTGCGGCGCGGCTGCGGCGATCGACTGAATGTCCGGAGACAACCGGCATGTCTGTCCCGTACGGCCGCCCGCGGGCCGTTCACTCTGGCTCATGCGGCAGACACATCAACACATGGTGCGACGAACGATCGTCTGGGTGGCGGCACTCGCCTCCCTCCTCGCCGGGCTCTTCACCGGCACCGGAACCTCCGCGACCGCCGCCGGTGCCGACCGGCCCGACCCCCAGCCCTCGCTGCTACCGGCACCAGCCGAGCCGTCCGCGTACCCGCAGGGCGCCGAGGCCGAACCGGAACCCGGCCTCACCGAACCGGGCAGCGCCGACGCCGCCGACGCCACCGACGGTGCCCAAGGCGACGACCCGGACGCGGAGATCGACCCCTCGGAGATCAACCCGAGCGACGCCGTCGACACCAACGCCGCCAACAACCCGACCGCCTCCGGCGCCCGCGTCTTCCAGGGCGAGGGTTTCGACACCTGCCTCACCCCGCCGCTGGACACCATGCGCGCCTGGACCGCCTCCCCGTACCGCGCGGTCGGCGTCTACATCGGCGGCCGCGGCCGCGCCTGTCCCAACCAGCCGAACCTCGACCGCGACTGGGTGCGCGGCGTGACCGGTCTGGGCTGGCGGTTGCTGCCGCTGTACGTCGGTTCGCAGTCGCCGTGCGTCCACTCCGAGCGCAAGCGGAGGTACGCGATCGACGCCGGCCGCGCGTGGCAGCAGGGCGTACGCGAGGGCAGGGACGCCGTCGCGCGGGCGCGCGAACTGGGCATGGCGGCGAACAGCGCGATCTACCTCGACATGGAGGCGTACGACCAGCGCGACGCCAAGTGCGGCCGCACGACCCTGAAGTTCGTCCGGGGCTGGAACCGCGAGGTCCGCCGCCTCGACTACGTCCCCGGCTTCTACAGCAGCGCCATCTCCGGCATCAGCCATCTGGAACGGGTGCGTTCGGCCGGCGAGCGCGACCTCCCGGCGGCGATCTGGTTCGCGCGCTGGCGCGTCGGCCCGAACCTGCACGGCGAACCCGCGCTCGCGCCCGGCGCCTGGCAGCCGCACCGCCGCATCCACCAGTACGAGGGGAACGTGAAGCAGACGTTCGGCGGCCGTACGCTGCAGATCGACAAGAATGTCGTGGACGCACCCGTCGCGGTCGTCCGGTGACCCCTGAGTCACCCTGAGGCGCTCCCTGATGCCGTCGCCGTACGACCTCCACCCGCAGTAGGTGTAGCCAGCGCTACCCGTACTCCCTGAGGCGGACGCGCCATCGCGACCTCCGGGCGATCCGTACGGTACCCCCGGACTTCTAGCGTTAAGCCATGACCACGCCTGGCACCGTAAGGAGCACCGAGCGCTCCGAAGCGACCGTGACACCGCTGACGTTCACGTCGTACGTGCGGACGCGCGGCCCGGTGCTCCTGCGCACCGCCCGCTCGCTCACCGCGAACCCGTGCGACGCCGAGGACCTGCTGCAGACAGCGCTCGCCAAGACGTATCTGGCCTGGGAGCGGATCGAGGATCACCGCGCCCTGGACGGGTACGTCCGCCGCGCTCTGCTGAACACCCGCACTTCGCAGTGGCGCAAGCGCCGCATCGACGAGTTCGCCGTCGAGGAGCTGCCGGAACCGGAACCGCTGTCCGGGCCCGACCCGGCCGAACAGCAGGCGATACGCGACGCCATGTGGCGCGCGGTGCTCAAGCTGCCCGCGCGGCAGCGGGCCATGGTCGTCCTGCGGTATTACGAGGATCTGAGCGAGGTCCAGACGGCCGAGGTGCTGGGGGTTTCCGTGGGCACCGTGAAGAGCGCGGTGTCACGGGCGCTGGCGAAGCTGCGGGAGGACCCGCAGCTGGCGGCGGACACACGGGGGGACACGGGCTGGCCCTTATACACCTCTGACGCGGCCGGAGGGGGCGTAGGAGTCGCTGTGGGGTGGTGCGGTCTCACTGAAAAGAAAAGACCCAACGAGCGTCGAGGAGTGCGGGGTGGAGTGTGTAGTGGGTGGGGTTGGTGTCGTTGGTGAGGCTGATTTCGGCGTAGAGGGTGTCGCCGTGCTGCCAGGCGGTGTGCAGGCCCTGGAAGGCAGGGCCGTAGTGGTAGCCCTGGTCGGCGAGCCGTTCGTACAGACCGTGGAGGGGGACGGGCGTCGCGCCGGGCGGCGGCCAGGCTGCGGGGGTGTGCGCCGGTTCGGCGGGGCCGTCCACACCGAGGAGGCCGTCGGCGTGGAGCGTCCAGGGGCCCGGGTCGGCGGAGTCCGGGCGGGAGTGGACGGTGATACGGCGGCGCCCGGCGTCGTCGGCGTGCTCGACCTTCACCTGGACGGTTGCCGCACCCTGTTCGGGGAGGACGAGGGGTGCCTGGAGGGTGAGGTCTTCGACTCCGGCGCAGCCGGTTCGCTCGGCGGCGTGCAGCGCGAGCTCGACGAAGGCGGCGCCGGGAAGGATGACGGTGTCGAGTACGGCGTGGTCGGCCAGCCAAGGGTGGCTTTCCAGTGACAGCCGTCCGGTGAAGAGGTGGCCGCCGTCGGGGAGTTCGGCGGTGGCGCCGAGGAGGGGGTGCCCGGCATCGTCGAGGCCTGCGGCCGAGACGTTGGAGATCTCCGGGGCGGCGAGCCAGTACGGCTGGTGCTGGAAGGGGTAGGTGGGCAGCTCGGCGCGCTGGGCGGGGCGGCTGCCGAAGACCGCGTCCCAGTCCGGTGTGGTGCCGTTGCCCTGGGCCCAGGTGTGGGTGAGGGACAACAGGAAGCGGTGGAAGGTGCCTTCATCGCGGCGGAGGGTGCCGGTGATCGTCGCCTGCGTGTCCAGTTCTTCGAGCGCGTCTTGGATGGCGGTGGTGAGGACTGGGTGTGGGCTGGTTTCGATGAAGACCTGGTGGCCGTCGGTGTTGAGGGTGGTGAGGGTGTCGTGGAAGCGGACGGTGCTGCGGAGGTTGGTGTACCAGTAGTCGGCGTTCAACCGGTCGGTCTGGTGAAGGGCTCCGGTGACGGTGGAGTAGAAGGGCACCGTGCTGGTGGTGGGGGTGAGGTCGGCGAGTTCGGTGAGGATGTGTTCGCGGATGGGTTCGACGTGGGGGGAGTGGGAGGCGTAGTCGACGGGGATGGTGCGGGCGCGTATGCCGTTGTTCTGGCAGGTGGTGACGTAGTCGGTGACGGCTTGGGTTTCTCCGGCGATGACCGTCGAACTCGGGCCGTTGTGGGCGGCGATGGTGATTCGCTCGCCCCAGCCCGTGAGGTCAACGTCCGTTGCGGGCAGCGGGATGGAGGCCATGGTTCCCGTACCGGCCAGGGCGACGAGTGCGCGGGAGCGCAACGCGACTGTCTTTGCGGCGTCGTTGAGGGTGAGGGCTCCGGCGATGTGGGCTGCGGCGATTTCCCCCTGCGAGTGGCCGATGACCGCGTCCGGCTGGACGCCGTGGTGCTGCCAGAGGCGCGCCAGGGAGACCATCACCGCGAACAGGACCGGCTGGATGACCTCGACCCGTTCCAGCGTCTCCGCGTGCTCCTCCGGACGGGTCAGCACCTCGATCAGCGACCAGTCGGTGTGCGGGGCGAGGGCGTCGGCGCAGGCGTGCAGGTGCTGGGCGAATACCGGTGAGGAGTGCAGGAGTTCGCGTGCCATGCCTGGCCATTGCGAGCCCTGGCCGGGGAACACGAACACCGTCTTGCCCGCGTCGCTGGCCGCGAACGACGTGACCAGGTTCGCGTCCGCCTGGTCGTGGGCCAGGGCGTGCAGGCCGGTGAGGAACGTCTCGCGGTCCTGGCCGACGACCGCGGCCCGGTGCTCGAAGTGGGCGCGGCCGGTGGCCAGGGTGTGACCCACCCCGAGCAGGTCCAGCCCCGGGTGCGCGGTCAGGTGTCCGTGCAGACGCGCGGCCTGGTCCCGTAGCGCCTGCTCCGTCTTTCCCGACAGCACCCACGGCACGGGGGAGTCCACCGGCTCAACCGGTGGCTCCACAGCCTCCGTTGAGGAGGCGGCCTCCAGGATCACGTGCGCGTTCGTGCCGCTGACGCCGAACGAGGACACCGCCGCCCGGCGGGGGCGGTCCGTTTCGGGCCACTGCACCGGTTCGGTGAGCAGGGACACCGCGCCCGCGTCCCAGTCGACATGGGGCGTCGGTTCGTCCACGTGCAGGGTCTTGGGCAGCTGGCCGTGCCGCATGGCCTCGACCATCTTGATGATGCCCGCGACGCCTGCCGCGGCCTGTGTGTGCCCGATGTTGGACTTCAGGGAGCCGAGCCACAGCGGCCGGTCCGCCGCCCGTTCCTGCCCGTACGTCGCGAGGAGCGCCTGGGCCTCGATCGGGTCACCCAGCGTCGTACCGGTGCCGTGCGCCTCCACGGCGTCGATGTCGCGCGCCGTGAGCCGCGCGTTGGCGAGCGCCTGCTGGATGACGCGCTGCTGAGAGGGGCCGTTGGGGGCGGTGAGGCCGTTCGAGGCGCCGTCCTGGTTGACGGCGGAGCCGCGTACGACCGCCAGCACCGGATGCCCGCGACGCCGCGCGTCCGAGAGCCGCTCCACGAGCAGCATCCCGACGCCCTCGGAGAAGGCCGTGCCGTCGGCCGCACCCGCGAACGGCTTGCAGCGCCCGTCCGCCGCCAGCCCGCGCTGCCTGCTGAACTCGATGAACGTCGCCGGCGTCGCCATCACCGTCACGCCCCCGGCCAGCGCCATGTCGCACTCGCCGCCGCGCAGCGCCTGCGCGGCCAGGTGCAGCGCCACCAGCGACGACGAGCACGCAGTGTCGATCGTGACGGCGGGCCCCTGGAGGCCGTACGTGTACGCGACCCGGCCCGAAGCCACGCTCCCGTGGCTGCCGTTACGCAGATACCCCTCCAGCTCCTCGGGTGCCTGCTGCAGGCGGCCGCCGTAGTCGCCGTACATGACGCCCGTGAAGACGCCGGTGTTGGTGCCGCGCAGGGTGTCGGGGTGGATGCCCGCGTGCTCGAACGCCTCCCACGTCGCCTCCAGCAGCAGGCGCTGCTGCGGGTCGGTGGCGAGGGCCTCGCGGGGGCTGATGCCGAAGAAGTCGGCGTCGAAGTGGTCCGCGTCGTGGAGGAAGCCGCCGTGCCGTGCGTAGCTGGTGCCGGGGTGGGTCGGGTCGGGGTGGTAGAGCCCGTCCAGGTTCCAGCCGCGGTTGGCGGGGAACGGGCCGATGGCGTCCCGTTCCTCAGCGAGCAGCTGCCACAGGTCGTGGGGTGTGGTGATGCCGCCCGGGTAGCGGCAGGCCATGCCGACGATGGCCAGCGGCTCGTCGGCCGCGGCGGCCGACGCCGTACGGACCGCCGGAGTCGCGGTGCCGGCCGTCTGCGCGTGCAGGTGCTCGGCCAGGGCCGCGGGGGTGGGGTGGTCGAAGATGAGAGTCGAGGGCAGCCGCAGACCGGTGGCCGCGTTGAGCCGGTTGCGCAGCTCCACGGCGGTGAGGGAGTCGAAGCCCAGGTCCTTGAACGCGCGCTGCGTGTCGACCGTGGAGGCGTCGCCGTGCCCCAGCACCGCGGCCACCTGCGCGTGCACCAACTCCAGCAGCAACGCCCGCTGTTCGCCCTCCGGCAGCCCCGCCAGCCGGTCCGTCCACGTTCCGCCGCCCGCCGTACCGGCCTGCGTGACGCGGCGCGGGGGCGTACGGACGAGCTTGCGGAGCATGGCCGGTACGGCGCCGCCCTCACTCCGGGCGCGCAGCGCGGCCGTGTCGATCCGCGCCGGTACGAGGACGGACTTGCCGTCGAGCCCGAGTGCGGAGTCGAGCAGGGCGAGGCCCTGTCCGCTGCTCAGCGGCACGACACCCGTACGCGCCATGCGCGCCCGGTCGGCGTCGGCCATGCCGCTCGTCATCGCGCTGGCCTGCTCCCACAGGCCCCACGCGAGTGAGGTGGCGGCCCGGCCCCGTGCGTGGCGGTGGTGGGCGAGGGCGTCGAGGAAGGTGTTCGCGGCGGCGTAGTTGGCCTGGCCCGCGCTGCCGACGGTGCCGGTGACGGAGGAGAACAGGACGAACGCCGACAGGTCGAGATCCCGCGTCAGCTCGTGCAGGTGCCAGGCCGCGTCGGCCTTGGGGCGGAGAACGGCGTGGAGGCGTTCGGGAGTGAGGTTGGTGAGGGTCGCGTCGTCCAGGACCCCGGCGGTGTGGAACACGGCCGTCAGCGGATGCTCGCCCGGGACGGCGGCGAGCAGGTCCGCGAGGGCGTCGTGGTCGGCGGCGTCGCAGGCGGTGATGGTGACGCGCGCGCCCGACTCCTCCAGCTCGGTGCGGAGTTCCTGAGCGCCGGGGGCGTCCGGGCCGCTGCGGCTGGTGAGCAGCAGGCGCCGTACGCCGTGCTGCCGTACGAGGTGCCGGGCCAGCAGCGAGCCGAGCGTGCCGGTGCCCCCGGTGACCAGTACGGTGCCGTCCGGGTCCAGGCCCGTGGCCTCGCCGCCCGCGTCGGCCGTGCGCGCCAGGCGGGGCACGTACGAGGCGCCCTCCCGTACGGCGAGCTGCGTCTCCCCGGCATCGACGGCCGCGGACACGGCGGCGGGCATGGTGTCCCAGGAGGCGTCGGCGTCGTCGAGGTCGACGAGCAGCAGCCGGTCCGGGTGCTCGTTCTGCGCGCTGCGGACCAGGCCCCACACGGCGGCCGCCACCAGGCCCCGTATGTCCTCGTCCGCCGTCACGGCCACGGCCCCCTCCGTGAGCAGGGCGAGGCGCGAACCGGCGAACTCCTCGTGCGTCAACCACTCCTGCACCAGATCGAGCGCGTACGAGGTGACCTCGTGCACCGCAGCGGCGACATCCCCGCCGCCGTCCACGGCGGGCAGCGGAGCGCACACGAAACGGGGCACCGGGCGGCCGGCCGCGATCTCGGCCGCGAGCGTCACCAGGTTGGGGCGTGCCTCCCCGTCTGCCTCTCCGTCTGCCCCTGTGGCGGGGCGTGCGGGCAGGTCCGCTCCGAGTACGGCCCACGGCTGCTCGCCGCCCGCCTCCTCCGTACGGCCCTCCGCAGCCGCGATGGCGAACGACAGCCACTCGACCTCGTACAGCGCGTCCCGCCGCGTGCCCGTACCGGCCGCCGCGCTCAACTGCCGGGCGCTGATCGGCCGCGTGGCGAGCGAACGTACGGTCAGCACCGGCCGGTTCGCGCCGTCCGTCAGCGTCATCACGACGCTCTCCGGACCCGTACGCGACCACTGCACGCGCGCCGTTGTCATGCCCGTCCCGTGCAGCGTCACGTCCGTCCACGAGAAGGGCAGCCGGATACGGCCCTCTCCGTCCGCGCCGAGCAGCGCGCCGTCCGCGCCGTCGGCACCGGCCGGGTCCGCGCACGCGAGGGAGTGCAGCGCCGCGTCGAGGAGGGCGGGGTGGACCGCGAAGTGGGCGGCGTCTCCCGACTCGGCGTCGGTGAGGGCCACATCGGCGTAGAGGGTGTCGCCGTGCTGCCAGGCGGTGTGGAGGCCCTGGAAGGCGGGGCCGTAGTGGTAGCCCTGGTCGGCGAGCCGGCCGTACAGGTCGTGGAGGGGGAGGGGCGCGGCGCCGGGCGGCGGCCAGGCCGAGCCGGCGTACGCGGGTTGTGCCGGGGCGTCCTCGGTGCTGAGGAGGCCGCCGGCGTGGAGCGTCCAGGGAGCCGGGTCGGCGGAGTCCGGGCGGGAGTGGACGGTGATACGGCGGCGCCCGGCGTCGTCGGCGTGCTCGACCTTCACCTGGACGGTCGCGGCGCCCTGTTCGGGCAGGACGAGGGGTGCCTGGAGGGTGAGGTCTTCGACTCCGGCACAGCCGGTGCGCTCGGCGGCGAACAGCGCGAAGTCCACGAAGGCGGTGCCGGGCAGCAGAACGGTCCCGTTCACGGCGTGGTCGGCCAGCCACGGCTGCGTACGCAGCGACAGCTTGCCCGTCAGCACCAGCCCGCCGTCCTCGGCCAACTCCACCGCCGCACCGAGCAACGGGTGCCCGGCGGCGGTGAGCCCGGCGCCCGCGACGTTGGCCGTGCCGGGGGTGGAGTCGAGCCAGTAGCGGTCGCGTTGGAAGGGGTAGGTGGGGAGTTCGACGGGGGTGGTGTCGGGGGGTCGCACAGCCCCTCGGCGAGGCCGGCGGCGGGTGGGGTGTGGCGGGTCAGGGGGCCGCGTCGGCGGCGCCGCAGTCGCGTGCGCCGACGTGCAGCGCCAGCGCCGTATGGGGCGGAAGGGCCGCGGTGAACTGGCCGGAACCGTTCACCGTCACCGAGCTGCCGCTCTGCACATCGCAGTAGGCGCCGCCCGGCAGTGACGTCTGGAAGGTCCGGTTCAGCGGGCCGGACTCGTGGTTGACGGCCACGTAGCCCTTGTCGCCGCGCCCGAAGGCGATGGCGTCGTTCCCGTTGTCCCACCAGTCGGTGACGGACCGGCCGCGCGTCGCGTTGCGGAACGCCACCATCGACTCGATCTCGGGCCACGCGTGCTGGCACTTCCAGCCGTCCTGCCAGCAGGCCCGTACGGCACCGTCGTTCGGAGGCCCGGCGTCCTGACTGGCGAACTCGTAACCGGAATGCACGTCCGGAGCGCCGTACGGCCACGCGAGCATGAAGACGTTCGCGAGGGTGTAGTCGGCGCCGTCCTTGTAGCTGAGGGTGGAGCCGTTGCGCTCGGTGTCGTGGTTGTCGACGAACACGCCGGAGCTGCCGCTCGGCATATAGCCCCAGCCCTCGCCGTAGTCGGCGAGGTACGCGAGCTTCTCGTCCTTGAAGACGCGCCTCAGGTCGCGGCCGTAGCGGAACTCCTGTACGTCGCCCACGCCGAGGTACTCGTCCGGCGACACCGCCTCGCCCTCACCCCGTATGACCTCCTGCTTCAGATACGCGTCCGGATTGCTCAGCCGCGACTTGATCTCGGCCAGGTCCGCGGCCGGAATGTGCTTGGCGCCGTCCACGCGGAAGCCGTCGACGCCGAGCGACAGCAGGTCGTCGAGGTAGGCGGCGATCCGGCCGCGCACGTACTCCTCGCCCGTGTCCAGGTCGGCCAGGCCGAGCAGTTCGCAGTGCTGGACGTGGTAACGGTCCTGGTAGTTGGTGATGTCGGCCTGGCAGTCGTCCATGTCGAACACCGAGTACGTGCCGGGGTAGTCGTAGTGCGTGTACGGCGAACCGCCGGTGCCGGTGCCGGAACCGGCGGTCATGTGGTTGATCACCGCGTCCACGGTGACCTTCACGCCGGCGCCGTGGCAGGCGCTCACCATGTCCCGGAACTGCCCCCGGTCGCCGAGGCGTCCGGCGATCTCGTAGCTGACGGGCTGGTACGAGGTCCACCACTGGCTGCCCTGGATGTGCTCCTGGGGCGGCGACACCTGCACATACCCGTAGCCCGCCGGACCGAGCCGCTCCCGGCACTCGCGGGCGACGGCGTCGAAGTCCCACTCGAAGAGGACGGCGGTGACGTCCTTGTCTCCGGGCGGAGCCGCCTGGGCCTGCGTCGGTACGGCTGTGAGGGTCGCCGCGACGCCCGCGAGGGACGCCAGGGCCGCGAGGAGAGCGGTGAGGGATCTTCGCGACGTTCGGGACACGATGCCTCCAGGGAACAAGCGGAATGTGCCTGACCTCGGGGGACCACGCGCCGCTCCCGTAAGGCGAGTTGGGCCGGTTCGCACCGGTTGAGCCGGTCCGGCCGGCCGGGCGCGTGAGGCCCCGTACGAGGACCCCCGACCGGCCGGACCGGGACGCTGGAGAACGTAACAGCTTGCAGAAACTTGTGGAAGAGATTACGCACAGGTTTCCACCACCGCGGCACCCAATCGAGCCCGTCCGGCGATTGAGGACGGCCCCGGCCACGGCGCGCCCGAGGGACACCACGCGGGTATCGGATCACCAACCGCCCGGTGGCCAACCGGCAGCCAGGCCCGCCCGTACGCCGCGGACCGGCGAACGCGCGGCGGCCCACGGCCGGATGAGCCCGGTTGCCCACCCGGCCACGGGCCGGTGCCACTTCGGTCACTTCACAGACGGCGGCTCAACCGCCGCACGCCCGCGGCACACCGCACGCCGCCGTACATACGACCGCGGCCGCCCTCAACTCGCCGCCGCACAAGCCGTACCGCCCACCTCCCGTTCCGCGAAGCCGCGCCAGTCCGACCAGCCGCCGCTCGGCGCCGTCTGCGTGCGCTGCGAGACGCCCGTGCCCTCCGGGCGCAGGGCGAGGACGGTGAGCCGGCCGTCGGCCTCGTTGACGGTCGTCGGGGTGCACTGCGCGGGGCCGCCGAAGACCGCCCAGTCGCTCCAGCCGCCCGACGGCTCGGTCTGCCAGCGGTGCGACAGGTAGTCGTTGCCGGGGCCGACCGCGAACACCTCCAGGCGCCCGTCGGCGTTACGGGCCACGGACGGTGAGCCGCCCGCCCACGTACCGAAGTCCTGCCAGTCGCCCCAGGCACCCCCGGGCGCGGTCTGGCCTCGGCGGCTGATCTTGTCGCCGTACGGGTTCAGCAGGAAGACCTCCAGCCGGCCGTCCGCGTTCGCGGCCACCACGGGCCGCCCGCTGGCCGCCCCGCCGAACTTCTCCCACGGCCCCCAGCCGCCGCCCGGTGCGCTCTGGCCCCGGTGGGAGACGCGCGCGCCGCCCCGTTCGACGAAGAACACCTGCAACCTGCCGTCCGCGTCGGCGGCCACGGCCGGCGGACTGGCGGCCGGGCCGCCGAACTCCTCCTCCGTGCCCCAACTGCCGCCCGGACTCGTCTGCTTGCGGTGCGTCACCGCCGCGCCGCCGGGCGCGAGACCGAACATCTCGAGTCGGCCGTCGGGCCCCCGTACGACCGAGGGCGCCGCGCCCGCCCGGCCGCCGCCGAGCTCCTGCCACGGCCCCCACTCGCCGCCCGGCGCGCTCTGACGGCGGTGGACGAGCGTGCCGTCGTCCTCGACGGCGAACAGCTCGAGTGCGCCGTCGGCGTTCTCCGCGACGGTGGGCACGGTGGCCGGGCCCTCGCCGAAGTCCGTCCACTCGCCCCACTCGCCGTTCGGGGCGCTCTGCGCGCGGCGCAGCAGCCCGCTGCCGTCGGAGTCGAGCGCGAACGCCTCCAGGCGGCCGTCCGCGTTACGGGCCGCGGCCGGGTTCTGCGGGCCGTGCCACAGCGGCGGCGTCGAGCGCCAGTGCAGCGGCGCGAGGTGCAGGCCACGCTGGAACCAGCCGGTGTGCGTGGCCCACCAGCGGCCACCGTCCTCTACGAGCTCTGGCGCGTGCGCGGGGAAGTGGCCCGCGTAACCGGCCAGTTCGAAGCGGGTGGGGTCCTTGCTGCGGTAGACGTCGGTGCCCACGTACCCGTCGCCGCGCGGCCCGATGAACAGGTACCACCAGCCGTTCCGCTCCACCACGAACGGGGACTCGGTCACCGGCGCGGAGTTGTCCTTCGTCGTGAGGTCGGTGAAGGCGGTGTGCCGCTCACCCCAGTGCACCAGGTCCTTGCTGGTGCGATAGGCCACGGTGTGGTTGCCGCCGTCGGGCGTGGTGGTCGCCGTGTAGTACATGACCCAGTGGTCGTCGACGCGTACGACCATCGGGTCGCGGGCCACCCAGCCGTCCCGGAAGAGCGTGCCGGACGGCTCGCGGGTCCAGTTGTAGAGGTCCTTCGACGTCGCCAGGTTGATGGATGCGTCCCGGTCACCGCCGCCGCCCGAGTAGTACATGTAGTACGTACCGTCGTGCTCGATCACGTGCGGCGCCCACAGGTGGTCCTCGCCGTAGTCGGGGTCGACGGTGAGCACGCTGTCCCGCGTGGTCCACGGACCGTTCAGGTCGGGCGCGGTGGCGTGCGCGAAGCTGTCCTCACCGGCCGAGTCGGGGGCGGTGCCGGGCGCGGCCTGGTCGCCGGTGATGCCGAACATGTGCCAGGTGCCGTCGGGGCCCTTGATCACGGAGTGGTCGTTCAGATAGCGGGCGGGGTCCTCCCTCGAGGTGTCGTAGACCTGCTTGATCTTTCCGGCGCCGACCCACTCGCCCTGCTTCGAGGGGGACTTGGGCGGGCCGTTCCGACCCTTCTGTGGTCGCGAGGCATCGGCGGGCGCCGTACCGGTTCCGGTCCCGTCTGCCGCCCGGTTCGCGGCACCGCTCTCGGCTCCGTTTGCGCCGCCGTTCCCGGCCCGGGCGCCCGCGCCTGTCGCGGGTACGGCCGCGGCGACCATGGCCACGGCGACCAGGACGAGCCCGGCCGTCGTATACGGCCCGGGACCGCGGCGCCGCCACCGTCCGCCCCCTCTGCCGCTCCCCCGGTTCACGCGCTCAATTCTCACGCTTTCCTCCAGTCCACCAGCCGGGGCCACCCGCTAAGAAATCGATTTCAGAGCAAGCTAGGCGCGGGCTACCGAAGGGTCAAGAGGACGAACGTCCGTGGGATCGACGCCGGGTTGTTGCCGACCGTCCAACTGGTCGCCTGGTCGCCTGGTCGAGCGGCCGGTCGCCGGACCGCCGGTCGCCCGTCAGCCGCAGAACGCCTCGTCCAGGAGCGCATCGACGGCATCGTCGGTGTCACCGCGGAAGTCGGGCGTGAGCGCGACCGTGACCTGGCGGCGCTGGTCCTCCGTGGTGAACGACCAGGACTGGTACGACAGGGCGTCGCCGTCGTTGCCGTACACCCGTATCCCGCACGAGGTGTCCCTCCAGGCCAGCCCCAGCCCGTACTTCTTGGTCTCGACCCCCGGTGTCTTCATCGCGTCGAGCAGACGGTCCGGCAGGAGGCGTCCGCCGAGCAGCGCGGCCACGAACCGGTTGAGGTCCTTCGCCGTCGATATCATCTCGCCGCCCGCGCCGAACAGGGACGGGTTCATCTCCGTGTAGTCGACGAGTCGCGGCTTCCCGCCGTCCTTCTGTATCGGCACGTAGCCGTGCGGATGCGGTCCACGGATACCCGGGGACGTCCCCGGCAGGTAGGTGCCGCGCAGCCGCAACGGCTGGATGATCCGGCGCTCTATCTCCGTCCCGTACGAGCGGCCGGTCGCCTTCTCGATGACCTGGCCGAGCAGGAGGTAGCCGGTGTTGGAGTACGCGTAGGCCGACCCCGGGGGTTCGAACGTCGGCGGGTTGGCCACCGCGCGCTCCACCTGCTCGGTCGCCGTCCACGTCCGCCAACGGTCGTCCAGGAACTCGGGATTCGGCGGCATCGGCAGCGTCTTCTTGAAGTCGTACAGCCCGCTGGTGTGGTTGAGCAGATGCCGCAGGGTGATGCGGTCACCGTCGGGCACGGCCCCCGGCAGCCAGCTGTCGACCGTGTCGTCCAGCCGTAGCCGGCCCTCGCCGGCGAGCTGCAGAACGACGGTGGCAACGAACGTCTTCGTCACACTGCCCACCCGGAACTGGCCGCGGGCCGGGACCGCCCGCTCCGTACCCAGCTCGGCGACCCCGCTGGAGCCCCGCCACACACCGTCCTCGTCACGCACCTCCATCAGCGCCCCCACCGCGCTGTCCGCAGTTATGCCGTCCAACTGCTCGTGCAATCCGCCGCGTTCCGCCTTCTTCTCCTCCGGCGCGGCAAAGGCCGCGGCCGACCCCGCGACCACGGCCAGCGCCGTCGTCGCGGTCAACAACACCCGGTACACCCGCTTCACGCCGTCCCCCTCCCCCACCGCGCACGCCTTCCCGACGCGCCTTCACCCGTTGCCACGGTCCGTCTCCTCACCCCGCTCCACGGCGCGATGCGCCGCCCCGTCTGAGATGAGCCTGCTAGACATGCCAGCCCCCCGGAATGGGGTTCACCACCTGACTCCTCTACCCCTCTCACCACCCCCACGAAGGCCTAGGTGGAGATTTGGGTGGTGCTCGGCACAGTAACAAAAACAGCTAGACACAGCAGTTTCGTCAGTGTTGTGTCTTGCTCAATGTCTCGCGTACCCGCGATGCGGGGGGGGGGGGGGGGGGGGGGGGGGGGAGAGGTGTATAAGGGACAGGGGGGGGACCGGGCACGCTGTTCGGCAGCGCCTCCACCCGTACGCGGGGGAGCCGCATCTTGCGCCGGTACGCCGCCGCGTCCCGCTCCGTGACGGTGGTGACCGCGTCCAGCCGCGGGTAGCTGCGGCGCAGCACGCTGCGCAGCGCCGGACGGTGGCCGTCGAGCGTCACGTGCTCCTGCGCGATCCGTACGAGCCGCGCGGGCGCCTGCGCGGCGAGATGCACGTTGAGCCCCGGCCGGGTGCCGATCACGACGTCGCTGTCGAGGCCGCCGAGGAGGGTGCCGAGGCGTTCGTCGGTGAGCTCGCTGTACTTCGGGTAAAGGCCCTCCGCGGACGGGAACACCCTTGCGCGGCGCTGGTGCCGCGGGTGGTTCTCCTCGTGCCGTATGTCCACGACGGGGCGCAGCCGCACGCGTGGATCCAGGGGCAGCACAGGGCTCTCCCGGTGCCGGAACGTGGTGACGATGTCCACCTCGTGCCGCTCGGCCAGCGCCCCGGCGAGATTGAACGTGGTGGTGATCGTCCCCCCGACGCCGTAGGCGTTGTGGAGGAGGAAGGAGATCTTCACGGTGAGTGAGACATTACCGGCGATGGGCGGGTTCCTGCCCGTTACGGCATTGTTAACGGCCGCCGCGAACAGCGAGCGTGCGTACGGCACTTCGCCCCTCGGCGTGCCACCCGAACGGACATACGCAGGGCGGTCCGGAGCGCCCCGCCTTTACGCGCACCAGGCGCGCACCCTCAGACGTACCGCTCCAGGATCGAGGACTCCGCGAGCCGCGACAGGCCCTCGCGGACCGACCGCGCGCGTGCCTCGCCGACACCGTCCACCGTCTGCAGGTCGTCGACGCTCGCCGCGAGCAGCTTCTGCAGCCCGCCGAAGTGGTCGACCAGCCGGTCGATGACCGTGCCCGGCAACCGCGGCACCTTCGCCAGCAGCCGGAAACCGCGCGGTGAGACGGCCGAGTCCAGGATCTCCGGACTGCCCGAATACCCCAGCGCCCGCGCCACGGTGGGCAGTTCCAGCAGCTCCGTGTGGCTGAGCCGGTCCAGCTCGCCGAGCGCGTCGGCGACCGTACGGGACCGGCGGCCCGATGTGCCGGGCTGCGGCACGTAGTCCCGCGCGACGAGCTCGCGCTCCGGCTCGACGCCCGCGATCAGCTCGTCCAGCTGAAGGGAGAGCAGGCGCCCGTCGGTGCCCAGCTCGACGACGTACTCCGCGATCTCGGTCGCGATCCGCCGCACCATCTCCAGGCGCTGCGCCACCGCCGTCACGTCCCGGACCGTCACCAGGTCCTCGATCTCCAGCGCGGAGAGCGTCCCGGCGACCTCGTCCAGCCGCAGCTTGTACCGCTCGAGCGTCGCCAGCGCCTGGTTCGCCCGGGACAGGATCGCCGCCGAGTCCTCCAGGACGCGCCGCTGCCCGTCCACGTACAGCGCGATGAGCCGCATCGACTGGCTCACCGACACCACCGGGAAGCCGGTCTGGATCGACACCCGCTGCGCCGTACGATGCCGGGTGCCCGTCTCCTCCGTCGGGATGGCGGCGTCCGGCACGAGCTGCACGCCCGCCCGTACGATCTTGGTGATCTCCCGGTCCAGGATCAGCGCGCCGTCGAGCTTGCACAGCTCGCGGAGGCGGGTCGCGGCGAACTCCACGTTCAGCACGAAGCCGCCCGTACAGAGGGACTCGACCGTCTTGTCGACGCCGAGAACGATGAGCCCTCCCGTGTTGCCGCGCAGGATGCGCTCGAGGCCGTCACGCAGGGCTGTGCCGGGAGCGACCGCGCTCAGAGAGGCGCGCATCAGGCCGTCGGCGCGGGAACTCCCCGGGTTCCCGCCGGCCCTGCCGGGAGCTGGTGCCCGGTCGTTGGCTGCCACTGCTCTCCTTCGGTCGTGCGTGTGCCTTTTGGCATCGCGTCGCACACATGTGCCGGACGCGTTACACCGCTGACGGGTGAGACCGGGGCAAAGTCTACCGGCGGGGCCCCGCCGTCGTGTGGTGCGCTCCGCACAGGACTCTCGGGCATCTCAGGACAACACACGTCACACCGGCTGATAGCGGGCCGGGCTGCGCGGCCCGTATCCAGCCCGCCCGGCGTCGAGGACGGCGCGCGGCCTCGCGCCGGGCGGCAGCGGCGGTGGGGCCGCCTAATGCGGGGCGGGTTCGGGGCGCTCGCCGCGCTCCGGCCGCTCGCCGCGCTCCGGCCGCTCGCCGCGCTCCGGTCGCGGCGGGCGCTCGGGCCGCGACGGCAGCACCCGCAGTGCCTCGCCGATGTCCGCCACCTCCCGTACGCGCATCCCGTCCGGGATCTTTCCGGGATCGACCGGCACCAGCGCCTGCGTGAAGCCCAGCCGGGCCGCCTCCGCCAGCCTGCGCTGCACGCCCGTCACGCGACGCACCTCACCCGCCAGCCCCACCTCGCCGACCGCCACCAGGTTCTGCGGGAGCGGGCTGTCGCTCGCCGCGCTCGCCAGCGCCAGCGCCACCGCCAGGTCGGCGGCGGGCTCGGACAGCTTCACGCCGCCGACCGTCGCGCTGTAGATGTCGCGCTTGCCCAGCGCGCTGATCCGCCCCCGCTGCTCCAGCACCGCGAGCATCATCGACACCCGTGAGGTCTCCAGCCCGGACGTCGTACGCCGCGGGGACGGGATCTGGCTGTCCACCGTGAGCGCCTGCACCTCCGCGACCAGGGGCCGCCGCCCCTCCAGCGTGACCGTCAGACAGGTGCCCGGCACGGGCGCGTCGCGCCTCGTGAGGAACAGCCCGGAGGGGTCGGCCAGCCCGGTGATGCCCTCGTCGTGCAGCTCGAAGCAGCCGACCTCGTCCGTCGGCCCGTAACGGTTCTTGACCCCGCGCACCAGCCGCAGCCGGTTGTGCCGGTCGCCCTCGAACTGCAGCACCACGTCGACCAGATGCTCCAGCAGCCGCGGCCCGGCGATCGACCCGTCCTTGGTGACATGGCCGACCAGCAGCGTGGCCATGCCGCGCTCCTTCGACGCGCGGATCAGCGCCCCGGCCACCTCGCGCACCTGTGCGACGCCGCCCGGCGCGCCGTCGATCTCCGGCGACGCCACCGTCTGCACCGAGTCCAGGACCAGCAGCGAGGGCTTGACCTCGTCCAGATGCCCCAGCACCGCCGACAGGTCCGTCTCCGCCGCGAGATACAGCCGGTCGTGGATCGCCCCGATCCGGTCCGCCCGCTGCCGCACCTGCGCCGCGGACTCCTCCCCGGTGACGTACAGCGTCCGCTGCTCCCCGTCCGGCCCCCGGTCCGTGCCGGCGGCCTTCGCGGCGACGTCGAGGAGCAGCGTCGACTTCCCGACGCCCGGCTCGCCCGCGAGCAGCACGACGGCCCCGGGCACCAGCCCGCCGCCCAGCACCCGGTCCAGCTCGGGCACGCCCGTGCCCCGCGCGGTGGCCTGCCGCCCGTCCACCTGCCCGATGGGCAGCGCGGCGGCGGAGACCCGGCCCGGCGTGGTCGTACGGACCGCGGGCATGCCGCCCGCCTCCTCGACCGTCCCCCACGCATGGCACTCCGGGCAGCGGCCGAGCCACTTCGCGGTGGAATAGCCGCACTCGGTGCAGCGGTAGGAGGGTCGGTCCTTGGCGGACGACTTACGGGCAGCCATGTCCGTCACCGTATCCGTGCCCACTGACACCCGGGCGGGCGCGGCCCGTTCGGTCCCGAGCGGCCCGTACGCGCCCGTGGCCCCCGCCGTTCTCCCGCGCTTCGCCCGGTCGTGTCCAAGGGCAGCAGGAGACGCCTCCTCTTGTCCCCTTTTGAGGGAGATAGTCACCCGTACGGATTAAACCTGCCCGAGCTGGTCGGGCGAACGCCCTCCGCCGTCCTACGGTCGCCGGATGAGCCGGACGAAGAGCAGCAGGCGCGAACACCCCACGCACACCACCGGCGCACACCGGGCACACTCGGTGCGGCGGCCGCCACAGGCCCGGCGTTCCGATCGCTACGGGCCGTATCTCGACGGGCTGTTCACCTACTGCCTCTCGGTGATGTGCGAGCACGACGCGGCCACCGCCGCCCTCGGCGAGGCCCTGGCCGTCGCCGAGCGGCAGCGCGACCGCGACCGCGCGCCCGCCGACCCCGGCATGCGCCGCCCCTGGCTCTACGCACTCGCCCGCTGGGCCTGTCTGCGCCGGCTCTCCGACGCCGGCGCGGACAGCCGTACGAGCGCCCCCGCGCCCCAGCTGTCCGGCGCCGCCGCCACCCAGCGCCGCCGCGAACTCGCCGCGCTGGCCTGGCCGGAGGCCGCGGGCACTACGCCCGAGCAGCGCGAGGCGCTCGAACTCGCCGTCCGGCACGGCCTCACGGGCAGCGAGGTCGCCGCCGTCCTCTCGCTCACCACCGAGGCCGCCAGCGAACTCCTCACCAGCGCCGCCTGCGAAGTCGAGCGCACGCGCGCCGCGCTCGCCGTCGTCGAGTCCGGGCGCTGCCCCGCCGTCGCCCGGCTCGCCGGCGACGACCGGCTGCTGCTCGGCACCGCCCTCCGCCGCGAACTGGTGCGGCACGTGGACGACTGCGCCGAGTGCCGCCGCGTCGCCGAACGCGCCATGGCCGGCGTCTCCTGGCCCGGCACCGCACCCGTGGGCAACGCGCCGCTCGCCGTGCTCCAGGCACCCCGCCCGGCGGTGCACGCCGCCATGAACTCGGCGCAGCGCGCGCGTTGCACGCACAGCCCCCGCTTCGACCGCGACGGCTTCCCCGTCGAACTCAAGGACCGCGCCGCGCGCCGCGACAGGCTGCGCAGCCGCGCCGTCACCACTACCGTCGTCGCGACGGTGATCGCCGCCCCCGTCCTCGCCCTCTGGGCGGCCTACCGCGGCGCGCCCCTCACCGGCGAGGGCCACGACTCCTCCACCGTGTCCGCCGCCGACCGCGAGGAGGACAGCAGCCTCAACGGCCACCCGTACGAGAACGCCGGCCGCTTCCACCGCGACACCAAGCCGACCGGCGGGCACCACGAGAAGGACCTCGCGGTGGGCGTCGCACAGACCGGCGGACCCACCGCCTCCGCCCCCGGCGGCCCGGGCACCGACGGCGGACGGCTGCTGGTCGAGGCGCGGCGTACGGGCGGCGCGACGGTCGTCACGCTCACCGCGTCGGGCCGTACGCCCGTGCGCTGGTCGGCGTCCACGAGCGCGCCGTGGCTGTCCCTCAGCCGTACGTCGGGGGTGCTGCGGCCGGGAGGGTCGACGTCGTTCACGGTGTACGTCAACGAGGCGCGCGAACCGGCCGGCCGGTGGTCGGCCCGCATCCACATCGCGCCGGCGGGCGCGGTCGTCACCGTGCAGGGCCAGGGCCGCGGTACGCCGTCGCCGGACGAGCCGCCGCCGGGCTCGGAGGACCCGTCCCCGTCGGACCCGGCGCCGGGCCCGTCCCGGCCGGACCCGCGCCCGTCGGACCCGGGCCCCTCGGACCCGGACCCGGAACCCTCGGACCCGTCCCCGTCGGACCCATCCCCCTCCACCCAGACATCCGTGCCTGGATCACCGCATGGAACACCGACCCCAAGCCCTACGTGTGGACCAAGACCGCAGACGAGATCCTCGAACGCCTCGCCAGCTATCTGAACAGAATTCCCGACTCAGAAGACTAGCGCCGCCGCAGGCGGCGGCGCAGGGCCGCGGTCAGGCTCACCCGCGTCACCCGGAACGTGAGCTGCTCCCCGCGCCGTAACGGCTTGGCGTACCAGGGCAGTCCGCGCCGCCGCCACCGGCCGGTGGCAAGGGCAGGCGCGTCCGGGTCACCCGACCCGCCAGGCACCGGGACCGTCCACACGCGGCCGGCGACCGCGAGCCGCAACTCCACCCGCCACACGCCCCGTTCCGCGTCCGCGAACGTCAGCCGCCCCGCGAACCGGCCGTCCTCCGCCACCTGCGCCGGGCCCTCCCGTACGGCGCCGCCCGTACGCCGGTCCGGCACCGCGCGCAGTGTCAGCGCGCCCGGCGGCAGGCCCGTCACCGCGCACCGGCCGGTCACCGCCAGTACGGGCGCGCCCTCCGCCGCCCAGCCGACGCCGTCCACCGAGAACCGTTCCGCCAGCGGGTGCTTCCGTTCCCCCACGTCCAGGGTGAGGTTGCCGTGCGGCGTCGTGAAGTAGCGGGTGACGACGCGGGCGGCGTCCGCACCGCAGGCGTCCGTACCGTCCGCGCGCGCCACCCGTACGACGTGGCTGACGGGCCCGCCCGGCACCTCCGGCGCGCGGTGCCTGCCGAACCGCACCGTCCGGGTCACGCCCCGCGCGCCCGCCTCCACGAAGACGTCCCACAGCCCGTCCGGCAGCGGGCCGCCGTCCGCACCGGCCCGCGCCGGGTCGAGGACGGCCTCGAAGCCCGCGTGGCCGTAGTCGCAGCCGTCGCCCGGGTCGTGGTCCTCGTCCAGCCCCGGGGTGGGGGTGTGCGTGACGGGCAGGACGAGCTCCGCCGCGCTGCGGCGCTCGCGCAGGACGAGGCGGGTGCCGACCTCGGTGGTGTCCACCCGCCGCAGGTACGCGTGGCCCGCGAGCCGTACGCCGCCGTCCTCCCCGGCACCGAGCGCGCTCAGCCGGTGGCGGGGCCGCAGCTCGGCGGTGATGTCGTACGCGGCGTCGGGCAGCCCGTACCGGGGGTCGCGGAAGTACGGGTACCGGGCGTACACCCGGCCGTCCTCCACCACCGTCGTCAGCGGCTCCCCACCGGCCCCGGCTCCGTCCCGCGCCTGCTCCCACGCCACCACCGCGAGCAGTTCGTCCAGCAGCCCCCGCCCCACGAGCTCGCAGTGCAGCCGGTCGGCCGCGGGCAGCCGGGACGCGACGCCCTGCCCGTACCAGGGGCTGATCAGCAGCCGCAGAGTCTCGAAAGCCGCCTCCTGCCCGGCCCGCTCGGGCTCCTCGGCGAGCCGTACGAGGGCCTTGCGCAGGTCGACGGTGAAGTGCCGGTGCAGCAGGTGGTCGCGCCCGGGACCGGGCACGGTCTCCTTCGCGAGCAGCTCGAACATGGCGGCGAGCACCCGGAGGCGGGCGTCCGTGGCGCGCACGCGGCGGGTGATGTTGCCGCCGTCGTCGCGGGCGACCCAGTACACGCAGTCGTAGTCGGCGACGACGGATATGGCGCGCGCGTTGAGATAGGCGGTCGCGGTGAACGGCTGATCCTCACCGACGGTGAGGTCCGTACGGAAGCGGAGCCCGAGGTCCTCGACGAGCGCGCGCCGGAACAGCTTCATCGGGTTGAGCGTCCAGTACACGCGGGAGGCGAAGACGTCCGTACGCGGTTCGCTCCGCCGGAACATCGAACGCGGCGCGTGCCGCCCGCCGACCCCGGCCACACGGCCCAGGACGACGTCCGAGCCGTTCGACTCGGCGGCGCCGACGAGCCGTTCCATGGCCTCGGGGCCGAGGTGGTCGTCGGCGTCGAGGAAGAACACGTACCGGCCGGTGGCCAGGTCGAGGCCCAGATTGCGGGGCGCGGCAGGGCCGCCGGAGTTCTCCTGGTGCACGACGGTGATGAGCCGCGGATACCGTTCCGCGAACCGGTCCAGCTCCGGCCCGGTGCCGTCCGTGGCGCCGTCGTCGATCGCGATGATCTCCATGCGGTCGTGCCCGATGCTCTGCGCGACGGCGGACTCCATGCAGCGTGTGAGGTACGGCATCGCGTCGTACGCGCCGATGACGACGCTGACGTCCGGCGGCTGTCTCCGCATACGGCCCCGCACTCCGATCTTTTCCGTCGGAACCGTCGCCACCGTGGGTGGACCGGACGAGTCCGCGTTTTTCGGATGACGTTAGCGCCTTACCGGCGGGAGGGGTCCGCCGTGTGGAGTCCGGCGACGGGGACACCCGGAGGGCAGGCGGTGATCCGGGGGTTACCGTAGGCAAGCAAAACCCAAGGCATACCCAACTCTCGGTTGATACAACCTCCGCACAGCGTATTTTCTGGTCCACCGTGGGGCTGAACTTTCCGTGATCTACTGTCAGTTGCCGTCCGACTAGCTCTAGGCTCCCGTCATGAACCAACTCCTGTCCCCGGAGCCGGAGGCTGAATCACCCGGCGAACCCGCACTGCCCGGCGCCTTGCCGGACGCCCTTCGCACCGAGCTGATCGCCTTCCGGCGCGACCTCCATATGCACCCCGAACTGGGGAATCAGGAGTTCCGGACGACCGCCGCGATCAAGGCGCGACTGGAGCGGGCGGGGCTCCGGCCCCGCGCGCTGGAGATGGGGACCGGGCTCGTATGCGACATCGGCGGGCCGGTCGGCGCCGGTGACGCGCTCGGGCTCCGCGCGGACATCGACGCGCTGCCGATCCCGGACACCAAAACGGTGCCGTACCGCTCGACCGTCGCCGACCGCGCCCACGCCTGCGGGCACGACGTGCACACCGCCGTCGTCCTGGGCGCCGGGCTGGTCCTCGCCGAGCTGGCAGCGAAGGGTCTGCTGCCGCGACCCGTACGGCTGATCTTCCAGCCCGCGGAGGAGGTGCTGCCCGGCGGGGCGCCGGACGCGATCGACTCCGGGGTGCTGGAGGGCGTCGGCCGCATCATCGGCGTGCACTGTGACCCGCGCGTGGACGTGGGGCGCATCGGGTTGCGGCAGGGCCCCATCACATCCGCGTGCGACCGGCTCGAGGTCGCGCTCACCGGTGCGGGCGGCCACACCGCGCGCCCCCACCTCACCACCGACCTCGTCGCGGCGGCCGCGCACCTGGCCACGGAGGTGCCGGTGCTGCTGTCCCGCCGCGTCGACGCGCGCTCGGGGATCTCGCTGACGTGGGGCCGTATCGCCTCCGGGCACGCCTGCAACGTCATCCCGCAGCGCGCGGAGCTGTCCGGCACCCTGCGCTGCCTGGACCTGCCCGGCTGGCGCGCGGCACCGGATCTGGTGCATGCGGCCATCGACGAGATCGCGGCGCTGCACCGGGCCAAGTCCGAGATCAACTACGTACGCGGGGTGCCGCCCGTCGTCAACGAGCCCGGCGCCACCGAGCTGCTGCACGACGCGATGGTCGCGCGGCGCGGCCCGTACGCGGTGGAGAACACCGAGCAGAGCCTCGGCGGCGAGGACTTCTCCTGGTACCTGGAGCACGTGCCGGGCGCGATGGCCCGCCTCGGCGTCCGCACCCCGGGCGAACGGTCGCTCCGTGACCTGCACCAGGGCGACTTCGACGCGGACGAGACGGCGATCACGGTGGGGGTCGAGCTGTTCACCGCCGCGGCCCTGCTGGACGCGGGCCGCTGGTAGCACCGATTTCAGCCCGTCCGGCGTTTGAGGACAGACCGGGGCGGCCACCGGCCGGTGGCGGGTCATGCCGCGTTGTCCCGCGTAGGGGCTTCGTGGCCGAGGGCCGTCCTCAAGCGCCGGACGGGCTTGATTTGGCGCACCCGCCGCCCCCTGCCGTACGTGTGTGCGCCACGTGCGCTTAACACCGATCCGGTAACGGCCCCCGTGCACACCTTTACCTGCAATCTACGCGCGTTAATCTGTGGCGGAAACCAGCGCCGGAAGTGGCGCTTCCGAGAGTCGAAGGGGACGTCCTCGTGCGTCGGGTATCCAAGCTTGCAGCCGTGGTCAGCGCCACCGCGGCCCTCGCACTGACGGCCACGGCCTGCGGTGAGAGCTCCACCGAGTCGAACGACAAGAAGGACAAGGGTGTCGGCCTGGCCTTCGACGTCGGCGGGCGCGATGACCACTCCTTCAACGAGTCGGCGGCACGCGGCGCGGACAAGGCCAAGAAAGACCTCGGCGTCAAGGTCGAGATGCTGACGGCGGGCAACAACGAGACGGAGGAGGACCGCGAGCAGCGGCTCACCTCGCTCGCCCAGGACGGCTACAACCCCGTCATCGGTGTCGGCTTCAGCTACGGCAAGTCGATCGAGAAGGTCGCCAAGGAGTTCCCCGACACGACCTTCGCGGTGGTCGACTCCGTCTCCAAGGGCAAGAACGTCGACAGCATCGTCTTCTCGGAGCACGAGGGCTCGTACCTCGCAGGTGTCGCGGCGGCGCTCAAGACCAAGAGCAAGAAGGTCGGCTTCATCGGCGGTGTGAACAACGCGCTGATCCAGAAGTTCGAGGCGGGCTTCGCGCAGGGCGTCAAGGACACGGACCCGAAGCTCAAGCTCACGTCCGAGTACCTGTACCCGACCAACGACAAGGGCTTCAACGACCCCGCCGCGGCCAAGGAGAAGGCGAAGGGGATGCTCGACCGGGGCATCGACGTCATCTACTCCGCCGCCGGCCAGTCCGGTGCGGGTTCGATCGAGGCCATCAGCAAGAAGAAGGGCGCCTGGGCGATCGGCGTCGACTCCGACCAGTACCAGCAGCCGGGTCTGACGAAGTACAAGGACTCGATCCTCACGTCCGTCGTCAAGAACGTCGACGTGGCGGTCTACGACCTGATCAAGAGCGTCGAGGACGGCAAGCCGCTCAGCGGCACCAACGCCTACACGCTCAAGGAGAACGGCGTCTCCCTGGCGACCTCCGGCGGGTTCATCGACGACATCAAGCCGAAGATCGACGCCGCCAAGAAGAAGATCGCCAGCGGCGAGGTCAAGGTCAGCGAGACCCCGAAGAAGTAGCGGCGACCCGTCCGGCCGGTGTCACCGGGGCCCGGTGCGGTGAGGTCACCCCTCCGCACCGGGCCTGCTTCGCACCCCGAAGCGGCCCGTAAGCACCCGGAAGCCGCCCCCAAGCCCCCGGAAGCACCCCGAAGCTTCCGGGAAGCCGGGAAGCTACGCGCGTAGCGCCCTGGTCGGCGCGGTAGCGTCGCCTTCGCCCACCCACCCGACGCCCTGCACGCACATCTGCTGCGTTGTCGCACCGTCCGAGTAGCCCACTACGAGGACGGCACTCCGCCTTGCAGCTGCACGCGCCGGACGCCGTGGGCACCGCCTTCGGCGGACGGCGCTACTTTGACGACAGGCCCTAGGCGACCGCCGCGGAGAGGCCGCTGTCAAGACCGCGACAGGAGTCGGTCACACGCCCGCGTGCGCCGGGTGTTCCAGCGCGAGCGTGCCGCCGGGGTCCAGCGTGACGCGGACACCGCCGCTGACGGTGTCGAGGGTGTCCCGCAGCCACACGCGGTCCTCGTACGGCGCCGGTTCGAGCCGCATCCGCCGCGCCCGCAGGGGCACCATGCGGACACCGGCCAGCCGCCCCGAGCCCGCCTCGGCGGAGACGAGCCAGGCGAGGCGGAGGTCGTCGCGGTACTCCTCGTGCCCGGGGATGCCTTCGTAGTCGTCGACGAAGTCGCCGCAGCCGTACAGGATCAGCCGGCCCCGGTACACCTCCAGCGGACGCGGGTGGTGCGAGGAGTGCCCGTGCACGACGTCGGCGCCGCCGTCGACCAGGGCGTGCGCGAAGCGGACCTGTTCGCGGGGGACGAGGTAGCCCCAGTTGGAGCCCCAGTGCACCGAGACGACCACGAGGTCGCCGGCGCGTTTCGCGCTCCGTATGCGCCGGACGGCGGCCTCGGCGGCGGCGTCCGTCGCGTCGGCGGCGTACGCGACACCGGACCGGCCCGGGGTCGCCGCCCAGCCCGGGGGGATGCCGCTGGAGGACATCCCGAGGGCGAACGCCAGCACCCGCCCACCGCCGTACGTGACCACCGCGGGCGCGTGCGCCTCGTCCTCGGTGCGGCCCGCGCCCGCGGTACGCAGGCCCGCGCGGGCCAGGGTGGCGAGCGTGTCCCGGAGGCCGTGACGGCCGAAGTCCAGCACGTGGTTGTTGGCCAGGACGCACACGTCGGGGCGGACGGCCGCCAGCGCGGGGGCGTTGGCCGGGTGCATCCGGTAGTGGACGGCCTTGCCGGGGGCGAACGTGCCGCCGCCCGTCACCGCCGTCTCCAGGTTCACGATCCGGGCGTCCGGGGCGGCCTCGTCCAGCACGCCGAGCGCGTCGCCCCACGGCCAGGAGTACGGGACGGGGGCGGGGACCGGGCCGTTCACCGCCTCCGCGGCCCGGACGTAGAAGCGGGCGTCCCCGGCGTATCCCTCCCGCAGCTCCGGATCGCCGGGGTGCGGGAGGATCTGGTCGACACCGCGCCCGAGCATCACATCGCCGCACAGGAACAGCGTCAGCACGCCGCCGCGCATGCTTCCACGGTAGCCGCGGGCGACACCGTACGGCGACGTGGAGCGTGCACCGTACGGCGACGTGAGCGCGCACCGTACGGAGGCGGAAACGGCACCGTACGGAGGCGGGAGGGGTCCCGGGCGGGCGCCCGTACGGTGTGCCTGCCCGCGTCCGACCCTCCGAGGGGACACCATGCGCCGTCTCGTGGCCTCCGCCGCGCCACTCCTGCTGCTCCTGGCCGCCTGCGGCTCGTCGGACGGCGCGTCCGGCGCCGACGACGGGGACGGGGACGGCAAGCCCAAGGCGCGGTCGAGCGCCCCGGACAAGCCGTCGCCCGCCAAGAGCCCGTCCGCGAGCCCTTCCAAGAGCCCCTCCGCGAGCCCGTCCCCGACGCGTGCCGCCGCGCCCGTGACCTCCGACCCGAAGGACTGCTTCGACGCGGACTGCAGGCTGAAGGTGTCCGGTCCGACGACCATCCGGCTCGACGCGGAGAAGTTCCACTACCCCGCGCTGAACGTCGTGGAGGTCGGCCGGGACAGCCTGCGCTACCAGGTCGACTACCCGCAGGGCGGCGGCGCCGAGCAGATCCTCGGGCCGGGCGGAAGCGGCTCCTTCGGCTTCCGTTCGCAGCCTCCGGTGGAGGTGAAGCTGGAGTCGGTCAAGGGCGGTACGGCGCTGCTCGCCCTCACCCCGGGCAAGTCGGGGTGAGCCGGAGCGGGGGAACGGTGCTCACAGCCCCCAGCCCGTCGTGTGCCGGTCGGCCACGGTGAGCGCCTCGTCCAGCACGGCCAGCCCTTCGCGGGCCTCGTCGGCGGTGATCGTGCAGGGCGGTACGGCGTGCAGCCGGTGGTAGTTGGTGAACGGCAGCAGGCCCAGCTTCTTGCAGGTGGCGACGAGTTCGCCCATCGCGGGGCTGGTCCCGCCGTACGGCGCCAGGGGCTCCTTGCTCGCCCGGTCCGCCACCAGTTCCACGGCCCAGAACACGCCCGTACCGCGGACGTCCCCGACGCTGGGGTGGCGTTCCGCCAGTTCGCGCAGGCCGGGGCCGAGGACGGTGTCGCCGATGTGCGCGGCGTTCTCCACGGCCTTCTCGTCGCGCATCGCCTCGATGGTGGCGACGGCCGCCGCCGTGGCCAGCGGGTGCCCGGAGTACGTCAGTCCGCCGGGGAAGGGGCGGTGCGCGAACGTCGCCGCGATCCGCTCGCTGATTGCGACGCCCCCGAGCGGAACGTAACCGGAGTTGACGCCCTTGGCGAAGGCGATCATGTCGGGCACCACGCCGTCGTGCTCCAGGGCGAACCACCGCCCGGCGCGCCCGAATCCGGACATCACCTCGTCCGCGATGTACGCGATGCCGTGCCGGTCCGCGATCTCCCGTACGCCCGCGAGGTAGCCGGGCGGCGGTGGCATGATGCCGGCCGTGCCCGGGATGGACTCGAGGACGATGGCCGCGATGGTGTCCGGACCCTCGAACGCGACGAGCTGGTCGAGGTGTTCGAGCGCGCGCGCCGTCTCCTCCCCCGGGGTGGCGGAGTGGAAAGCGGAGCGGTAGAGGAACGGCCCGAAGAAGTGCACCGTGCCCGCGCTGCCGTAGTCGTTGGGCCAGCGGCGCGGGTCACCGGTGATGTTGACGGCGGTGCCGGTGCCGCCGTGGTACGAGCGGTACGCGGACAGCACCTTGTACCGGCCGGTGTGCAGCCGGGCCATGCGTACGGCGTACTCGACCGCCTCGGCCCCGCCGTTGGTGAAGAACACCTTGTCCAGATCGCCCGGCGTCAGCCCCGCGATCAGCCGGGCCGCCTCCGACCGCTGGTCGTTGACGTGCTGCGGCGCGACCGTGCACAGCCGCCCCGCCTGCGCCTGGATCGCCTCGACGACACGGGGGTGCTGGTGCCCGATGTTGGTGTTGACGAGCTGGCTGGAGAAGTCCAGCAGCCGCCGGCCCGCGCCGTCCCAGACGTACGAGCCCTCGGCGGCGGTGACGACCATCGGGTCCAGCTCGGCCTGGGCGGACCAGGAGTGGAAGACGTGCGCGCGGTCCAGCTCGTACGCCCGCCGCGCCTCGGGTGACAGCTCGTTCATGGTGCCGGTCCCTCCTCGGGTGTGTCTGCTCGGTGTCTGGCCGGTGGCCGCTCAGTCGTTGCGGGGGAAGCCGAGGTTGAGCCCGCCGTGGCTGGGGTCGAGCCAGCGTGAGGTGACGACCTTGCCGCGAGTGAAGAAGTGGACGCCCTCCATTCCGTGCGCGTGCGTGTCCCCGAACAGGGAGTTCTTCCAGCCGCCGAAGGAGTAGTACGCCATGGGCACCGGCACCGGCACGTTCACGCCGACCATGCCGACCTCCACCTCGTTGCGGTAACGCCGGGCGGCGCCGCCGTCGTTGGTGAAGACGGCGGTGCCGTTGCCGTACGGGTTGGCGTTGACGAGCTCCACCGCCTCCTCGTACGTGCCGACGCGCAGCACGGACAGCACGGGCCCGAAGATCTCGTCCGTGTACACGGACATCTCCGGCGTCACGTGGTCGAGGAGCGTCGGGCCGAGCCAGAAGCCGCCGTCCCCTCCGTCCACGGCGGCTTCCCTCCCGTCCACCACGATCTCCGCGCCCTCGGCGGCGCCCGCCGCCACGTAGCCCGCCACCTTGTCCCGGTGCGCGCCGGTGACCAGCGGGCCCATGTCGCAGCCGCGCCGGCCGTCGCCTGTACGGAGCCCGGCGGCGCGCTTGGCGATCCGCTCCACCAGCGCGTCCGCGATGCCGCCGACGGCGACGAGCGCGCTGACGGCCATGCAGCGCTCGCCGGCCGAGCCGAAGCCGGCGTTGACGGCGGCGTCGGCGGTCAGGTCGAGGTCCGCGTCGGGCAGCACCACCATGTGGTTCTTCGCCCCGCCCAGCGCCTGTACGCGCTTGCCGTGCGCGGTCCCGCGCTCGTACACGTAGCGGGCGATGGGCGTGGACCCGACGAACGACACGGCCTTGATCCCGGGGTGCTCCAGCAGCGCGTCCACGGCGGCCTTGTCGCCGTGCACCACGTTGAACACGCCCGGCGGCAGCCCGGCCTCGGCCCACAGGGCCGCCAGCCAGTTCGCCGCCGACGGGTCCTTCTCGGACGGCTTCAGCACGACCGTGTTCCCGGCCGCGACGGCGATCGGGAAGAACCACATGGGCACCATGGCCGGGAAGTTGAACGGGCTGATGACCGCCACCGGGCCCAGCGGCTGCCGGATCGAGGCGACATCCACACCCGTCGAGGCGTTCTCCGTCATGCCGCCCTTCAGCAGGTGCGCGATGCCGCAGGCGAACTCCACGACCTCCTGGCCCCGGGTCACCTCGCCCAGGGCGTCGTCGAGCACCTTGCCGTGCTCGGCGGTGATGATCTCCGCCAGCTCGTGCTTGCGGGCGTTGAGCAGCTCCCGGAACGCGAACAGCACCTGCGTACGCCGCGTCAGCGAGGTGTCACGCCAGCCGGGGAACGCCGTACGGGCCGCCTCGACGGCCGCCGCCACCTCGCGGTCGCCGGCCAGGGCCACCTGCGCGGTGACCTCGCCGGTGGCCGGGTCGAAGACGTCGCCGGTCCTGGTGGACGCCGGGAGGAGCGCCTCGTCGTTCACCCAGTGCGGAATCGTGCTGCTCATCGGGACCTCTCCGGACCTCACCGGCCGCGGGCCCTCCGCGGCACCGCTCCATGATGGGAGCGGGCGGCCACGGGACGGCGCTACAGAGTGACAGGTCTTCGGGCCAGTGTTTTACAGTGTGTAAATGCCGCCCTCGATCCAGGACGTCCTCGCCCTCGACCCGGTGCGCCACGGCCGCCCCGAGGTCGTGGCCGGAGCCGACCTGCTCGGACGCACCGTCCGCTGGGCCCACGTCAGCCAGCTGACGGACCTCACCGGGCTGCTGCGCGGTGGCGAACTCGTCCTCACCACCGCGGACGCGCTGCGCGGCGGCGCGGTCCGCCCGTTGGGAGATGTGTATAAGAGACGTGGGCGAGTGAACGGGCCTACGAGCTACGGGCTGCAGCCGCCGCCGGGCGCGTTGGCGGATGTGGCGACCTGGGTCGGCTCGTACGGGCTCGCGTTCTGCTTTTGCGGGTTTTTTTTTTTTTT